>NZ_JBEPLI010000001.1:0-410739 GCF_040545155.1 Bartonella silvatica | reverse complement strand
CTTATCTGCAGCATCAGAAGCTTTATCCATTGCATCTGTTGCCGTTTCATTCACAGCATCCATAGCCTTATCTGCAGCATCAGAAGCTTTATCCGCAGCATCTGTTGCCGTTTCATTCACAGCATCCATAGCCTTATCTGCAGCATCAGAAGCTTTATCCATTGCATCTGTTGCCGTTTCATTCACAGCATCCATAGCCTTATCTGCAGCATCAGAAGCTTTATCCGTTGTCACTTTACCTGTCGAATCGGAATCATGTGTAAAATATCGAGAAATCCATCCCCCTGAACTCTGAGCCGACGAAGCAGAACACGCCATGAGTATGGCCATGTAAAAGACAGTTTTCCAATTTTTCTTACGACACATCCACATCGTTTTCTCCCCTCAAGAGCTAATTTTAATCACTATTTGCGTTAACAATGGTTGTAACAGCACGACGATTTTGATTCCAACAAGAAATATCATCACACACTGCCACAGGTCTTTCTTTTCCATAAGAAATTGTTTGAATTCGTTGTGCAGACACGCCAAGGGAAACCAAATAATTACGCACTGCCACAGCACGACGCTGTCCAAGTGCTAAATTATACTCACGCGTTCCACGCTCATCAGCATGCCCTTCAATCATAATAGAATAATAAGGATATTGAAGCAACCACTCTGCCTGACGCATTAAAATACGTTCAGCATCAGGATCAATCGAAGAGGAATCGAGACTAAAGAAAACGCGATCTCCGACATTAACCGTAAACTCCTGCCCAGACCCTGGTGCAGCCTGATTCAAGCGCGTATTATTCCAATAAGAACCATTTCCATTGAAGGCACCGCCACGTTTTCCGCCACAACCAACCAAGGATAAAGACAATGAGCAAAAAAGGAGAATCATTAAGGGATTCAGGATGATATTTTTGGTAGAGCGCATTTATTGATTCTCCTTAAATTAGCAAACACAAAAATGAAAGAGACAACTCTTTCAAGAGCGCTTTAAGAATAATTATTAATCGTGATTAAGATAACGTTTTTTCATTTTGATCACATATCATTTTAAAATTTCAGCCTATTGATCATATATTTTCAATCTTCGCGTACAAAGACATTTCAACGAACCATGAACATTCTATTTATGCGTCATCGTCCTGCTGTTTTTTCTGCATAGCATTAAGTTTTGCAAAAACTTTATCAGCATCAAAATTTTTATTATGATCATCTTCACCATGATCTTCATGAAGATCCGCATTTTCTGTCACGGATGCAGGAAGCAAAGACTGATCCGGTTCGTCAGAAACAGGACGATTTTTTACAGCACGCTGGATTTCAAAATCCAAGTCAATTTGTGAACACAACCCCAACCCAACAGGATCAAGAGGAACCAAGTTAGCACTATTCCAATGGGTTCTCATGCGAATTTGTTCAATGGTTGCTTTTGTGGTGCCAATTAAGCGTGCAATCTGTGCATCTTTTAATTCGGGATGATTCATCACCAACCATAAGATACCATTTGGGCGATCTTGGCGTCGAGAAAGAGGAATATAACGTGCACCTTTTCGCTTTTTTTCAGGGATATAGACTCGCGACTCGGAAATTTTCAAACGAGCATTTTGATCTGCCTCTACGCGCGCAATTTCACTCCGTGTCAACTGCCCAGAACTGATTGGATCTAAACCTTTAATACCGTGAGCAGCTTCACCATCGGCAATAGCTTTCACTTCCAACACGTGTAATTTACAAAATTCCGCAATCTGATCAAAAGAAAGAGCCGTATTATCAACCAACCAAACAGCTGTCGCTTTGGGCATCAAAAGTTGCGTTGCCATCTCTGTAACATCCTTTTACTTGGTCTCTTTATGAAATCATTGAGACCGGTTATTGCCCACTTTGGAGCATTGGACTTTATTCATATTATCAGGTCCTCTTCTCTCACTTTTTTATGTAAAGCGAGATATAGAACAAACCTCTTTTGCCATGAAATAATATTCTGTTATAACCTGATTTTTGATAAACGACAAGACATCTATCTTGTCTTGATACTCAACAGAGTCTCTTTACCTTTAAGATGAATTTTCTTATAAGGAGTTTATTTGATCACTTCGCCTTGAATATTGCGGCACATTTATTCTGGTGGGATACGTGTTTCATTGCCCGAAATCTGGAAACAAACCAACCAGAAGGAAAGCCCTTAAACTGGAAGGAAAACTATGGCAGGCCATTCACAATTTAAAAATATTATGCACCGTAAAGGGCGTCAAGATGCCATGCGCTCGAAAATATTTTCCAAGCTTGCGCGTGAAATTACTGTTGCTGCCAAACAAGGTGCGCCTGACCCAGCGATGAACCCACGCTTAAGACTTGCTGTCCAGAATGCCAAGGCACAGTCGATGCCTAAAGATAATATTGAGCGTGCGATTAAAAAAGCATCTGGTGGCGATGTCGAAAATTATGATGAAGTGCGCTATGAAGGATATGGTCCAGGTGGTGTTGCAGTCATTGTCGAAGCGTTAACAGATAACCGTAACCGTACAGCTTCAAATGTGCGAGCCGCCTTTACCAAATCGGGTGGTGCCCTTGGAGAAACGGGTTCTGTAAGCTTTATGTTTAATCGAATTGGTGAAATAATCTATAAATTAGAAGCCGGAACAACAGACAGCATCATGGGTGCCGCAATCGAAGCTGGTGCAGAAGATGTGCAATCAGAAGAAAGCGGACATCATATTACCTGCGCCTTTGAAGATATTGGCGAAGTTTCCAAAGTTCTTGAAGCAAAACTTGGTGAAGCAGAATCCATCAAAACAATTTGGAAAGCTACCACACTCGCCCCTGTTGATGAAGAAAAAGCTTTATCTGTTTTACGGCTTATTTCAACATTAGAAGAAGACGACGACGTGCAAAATGTTTACGCTAACTTTGATGTGAGCGATGAGATTTTAGCAAAACTGTCTGGATAACCAACACATAAAACACAACTCTATAGGCTCTCTTTCCCGTGAGAGCCTTACGTCCATTGAGCACCTCCATTTTTACACTTATGAAGTAACAAGCCAGCACCATCATTATATTTGCTAGCACCATATTTGCCAGCTCGTGGGTGTTGCGACAGATCTTGCATTAAGACGGTTCATAAGAGCCATTTTAGTCCTTTCTTGTATAAATTTCACCCACACACCAGCCCCGCTTTTGACGTGCAAGCAAGTGATATGAATTGATTCAATCTGAGAGGGTTTAGAATAAGAAAATCTTACTATATTCGGGGTTTTAATTCAATATGCAAAACAGTAGATTATCTATATAAATCAATGTATTGCCACATAACAGCACAATTATTTTTGCCTCAATGAAGCCCACACACACCAGTAGGAAAATACCCATCCCTTTTTAACGAAACACCCCCACCTCAAATATTTAAAGAATACAAAAGCTCTCTGCTCTATTCTTTAAAACAAGAGATTTGTCACAACCGCCACAAGAAACTGGCATGATTGACAAGCACAAACAACGCCATGTAAAACTGAAAGTGCCGTCAAAAACATCACATATTTCGCCCCAATGGCATTCTCCCCTCAAATATTCAAAGAACACAAAAGCTCTTGGATTCGTTTTCTGATAATACATTGATTTATAATTATAATTCACTGTTTTGCATATTAAATAAGAGACCTCAATATCTTAGGATTCTCTCATTTCAAACCTGTTTATGTTGAATCAATCAAAACCATTCCCTTGCACATCACAAGCGGAGCTAGTAGCATGGGGCGAAACTGTACAAAAAAAGACTAAAAATACCTCTTATGAACTTATCTTGGCAAGAGCTATCACAATACCCACAAGCCGGCAAATTATAATGATGATACCATCTTTTTTCTCCCAAAATGTAAAGATGGCGGAACTGGATGACTTTATCGCTACACCCTTCACCAACATTGTCGCAAAATGGGATTGGGTCCTTTGAGAGATGTTTCTTTAAAACAAACCCGTGAATTGACAACCGGGTGACATTCTGTTTTACGTGAAGGGCATTCCCTCATTAAAGAACGCAACAAATAAAAGTGTAAAGCAATTTTCATTATTTAAAATGATAGTGATTGAAATACTTTTGAAAGCCATAAAGCTACGTTAATAGGAGATGGCAAAAATAGAGGTTGATTTTCGCCTTTACAACTTCATATTTTTCCTAGATGAGGTCGTCTTCCCGTTTCAGAGATTACGTAAACAGAAATACGCAATTCACTAAAGAGAATATAACTTTAATCATAACTCTCTGAAGAGATCTCATGGTTGACAAAGCACAAAAAACGTCATGTAAAGTTTAAAACGCCGTCAAAAACATCACATATCTCATCCCAATGGCACTTCTCACACCCCCACCTTAAATATTAAAGAATACAAAAGTTCTCTGCTCTATTCTTTAAAACAAGAGATTTGTCATAGCCCCCTTAAAAAATCTCGTGATTGAAAAATCACAAGAAACACCATGTAAAACTTAAAATACACTTAGATAAAAAGACAGTAAACGACTTCTCTCAACCTAGAGAAACAATCAATAGGATGCAGATCCATCAAACTTTGTTTATATATATATCATTTTCATGAATCTACTGTATAGCCAGTAATGGTGACCAAGCCGGATCAGAAGCATCATTGGGTGTAGGCAATTGGCGCTCATTGCGTCCAGTAATGTCAATGGTATAAAGTTTTGGTCCCATACCAGGATTTTTACGAAAGAACATCAAAACACGACCATTCGGCGCCCAAGTTGGTCCCTCATTATGAAAACCCGTCGTTAAAATTCGCTCTCCTGTTCCATCAGGATGCATAACACCGATAGAAAATTGCCCTGCCAACTGTTTTGTAAAGGCAATATAGTCACCACGTGGTGACCAAATAGGTGTAGAATAGCTTCCTTCGTTTGAGGAAATACGCTGAATATTACTCCCATCCTCATTCATTGTATAAATCTGTGGTCTTCCGCTCCGGTCTGATGAAAAGACAATTTGTGTTCCATCGGGTGAATAAGAAGCAGATGTATCAATAGCTGTGGTTGCTGTAAGCCTCGTTGTTGTCCGTGTGCGTAAATCCATGGTGTAAAGGTTTGCGCTCCCATCATTTTGCAACAAACTCATGATCACTTTTTGCCCATCAGAAGAAAAACGCGGTGCGATTGTCATATTGTTAAAAGTTCCTATTAACTCCCTTTGTCCCATTTCAATTTGTTGTAAATAAACATGAGGCACTTGATTATGTTCATAAGCCATATAGGTAATTTCTTGTCGTTTGGGTGAAAAGCGGGGGGTGAGCACCAACTCACTCCCATCAGAAATATAGATCAAATTTGCTCCATCTTGATCCATAATTGCCAAACGTTTAACACGTGCATTTTGTGGACCCGTTTCATCTATAAAAACAATTTTTGTATCAAAATAACCACTTTCTCCTGTCATTTCACTATAGATCTCATCTGCGATCATATGTGCAACACGCCGCCAGCGTTCCGTTGCAGTATAAAAACGCCGTCCTTTGAGTTGACGCTGTCCAAAAACATCCCACAAACGAAAATCAACTCTCAATCGCCCATCTGTTTCTCTTATCACTTGTCCAGTAACCAAACCTTGAGCGTTTATTTTTTTCCAATGAGAAAAGTTGGGGTGTCTGTTGGGATGAGAGATTCTTTCAAGAAAAGAGTTTTTATCAAGAGGCAAAAAAAGTCCTGACCGCTCAAGATCGGCGGTAATCACCGCTGTTATTTTTGCTCCAAGCGAATCACGAGAAATAAAATGTGTAATGGCAATAGGTATAGGATTAAAGTCAGCACTCGAAATGGTCCCTTTCAATTGTGCATGAACCGATGAAAAACTCGAAAGCCACAGTCCACAAGTGACAATAAAGCAAGAAAAAAATTTATATCTCGTCATAGTCATAATAAAGTTTACCCTTTCTTGAGGACAAAATATACTTGTATTTCATCGTATTGTTTCTTGAAGTGGATCAACATTAAAGTCAAATCCCTGTCCCCACAAATCATATTGATCACGCGGAAGGTCAGCATAGGGTTGGCATGAAAAGACAGCTGCATAGACCTGCCTTATCATAATATCCTGCTGACTCTGTGCACCACTTAAAGGATCAATGGTCGGATCTCCTATCACCATTCCATCATGGTCGAGATAAAATCGCAAACGCACAACCGGACGGTTTTTGAGATCACCCCCAAGTGCCACAAGCTTAAGCTTCTGTTGAATACACCCCCCAGCAATACTGACCAATGTTTGTGCCATTTTTGTGATATCATCAGTATTTTTTCTTGCACCTAAAGCCTCCGGTGTTTGAGAACGTTTTGCACCACCACCTTGTGTACGAACACGATTAAGAAGACTACTTTCTTCCCTTGCCAAAATATCTTCAATGGTCTGATCAGGAGTTTGATGCCTTTTCTTTTGATCATCCCGCTTATTTTTAGAAACAGGTTGTTTAGCGGGCTTTGGTTTAAACTGCGGAAGAGGAAATTTATCTGGCAACACAATTTGAGGCGTTTTCTGATGTACTGCCGTTGTTTCTGTCGGTACAGACTTGACTTTATCCTTTAGCGCCTCAATAGGCATATCAGGCGCAGGCTTAACCGCATCCTTTGGCGCCTCAATAGGCATATCAGGCGCAGGCTTAACCGCATCCTTTGGCGCCTCAATAGGCACATCAGGCGCAGGCTTAACCGCATCCTTTGGCGCCTCAATAGGCATATCAGGCGCGAGCTTGTCCTCATCCTTTGGCGCCTCGATAGGCATATCAGGCGCGAGCTTGTCCTCATCCTTTAGCGCCTCGATAAGCATATCAGGCGCAGGCTTAACCGCATCCTTTGGCGCCTCGATAGGCACATCAGGCGCGGGCTTGACCGCATCCTTTTGCGCCTCGATAGGCATATCAGGCGCGAGCTTGTCCTCATCCTTTGGCGCCTCGATAGGCATATCAGGCGCAGGCTTGTCCTCATCCTTTGGCGCCTCGATAGGCACATCAGGCGCGGGCTTGACCGCATCCTTTGGCCCCTTGAAAGATGCTTCTGTTGTTGTTTCAGACAATTCCTGTTCTGTCCGTTCTAGTAATGGTTTTTCCGGTATTTTTTCTTTTCCTGATGGAGGAGGTGTTGCCTCAACGAGCCGCGGTTTTTCTTTTGGTTTAAACGGTGCGACACTATCTATTGTTCCCTCTCCAACATGGCGTGCATCCTCTTTTTCTTGCGGTTTAATGGTTGACTTCACTGCAGGAATTGCACGCACTGGAGCATCCACCGCCCCTTTTTGAGAGGAAAACCCTTCCATCAAAGGAGCAAGCGTGATTGGAATGGCTTCCAATTGTTGTGGAAGAGGTATGGGATTGATAAAATACACCGCCCCCCAGCTGAAAAGAAAAATATGAACAGCAAGGGATAAAGCCAAACCTCGTTTCATGCTATGATAAGAGTTTTTACTCATACTCCATGCCTTGTGCTTTTTTATCGCTCTGCGTTATTTTGTTCACAATACACAACAGTTTACCATACACTTATTGTGCCAAACTTGCTAAAGCAACTTGTGAAAAACCGGCTTTTTGAATATCAGCAAGCAGTTTTAGCACCTGTTGATATTCAACAGTTTTTGCAGCGCGCACAAAAATACGTTGTTGTTTTTGTTCAGGATCAGCTTCCAATTTTGCTTTGAGTTGTGCAATCAACGCTTCAGCTGTATCATAATAATCTTGATTAATTGCCAAACGCCCTTCCGCATCAACGGAAACGGTCAGTGGGGTATGGTGTGTTTTTACTGGTCCAGCTTGACTATGCGGCAAATCAAGAGGAACCCCATTAACCAAAAGTGGTGCAGAAACCATAAAAATAATTAACAACACCAACATAACATCAACAAACGGCGTAACATTGATTTCGCTCATCAACTGCCTTTGTGAATGACGCCGCCTACGGGTATTTTTTCGAGAAGAAGCAACAGAAACGCCCATAACCAATCCCCTTATACCGATGAATTCGCTGTAAGTGTTTCATCAATGCGCCGTGACACAATGGTTGAAAACTCATCAGCAAAGTTTTCTATTTGTGCAATGATCTTGGCACTTTCATGGGTCAGTTTGTTATAGGCAATCACTGCAGGAATTGCGGCAAACAAACCAATAGCGGTTGCTAAAAGTGCCTCAGCAATCCCTGGTGCAACAATAGCAAGGGAAGTATTTTGAGACGCTGAAATCGAAAGGAATGACCCCATAATCCCAACAACTGTACCAAAAAGACCAATAAAAGGTCCAGCCGAACCAAGGGTTGCGAGAAAACCTAATTTTGATTCTATTTTTTCACTTTCACGCCCTAATGTAAGATCCATAGCCTTATCAATTCTACTTTGTAAACTGACTGATGTATGAATTCCTTTTTCAAGGGATTTTTTCCACTCCACCATAGCAGCCATAAACACAGCAGATATACTATTGGTGCGCTGACTTTTACATTCTGCAAAAAGATCTTCCAGCGCTCTTCCTGACCAAAAAATGCGTTCAAATTTTTTTATCTCACGCCGTATTCTCCGATAGGTCAGTATTTTATCAAAAATAATTGCCCAACTCCACACAGAAGCCAGCAGCAACCCAATCATCACAGCTTTAACGACCCAACTGGCTTGCATAAACAAATGCAACACTCCCATCGTTTCTGGATTTGTTAGTTCTACATGCGGCATAATTTTTGTCCCTCTCAATGAAAGATTCATTTGTTAAAATTTGATAAAGCAGATTGTTTTATAGTTTCTAAATTTAAGAAAATAATTTATCCTGCTCTTCCATCAAAGAAGCCCATACAATATCACTTTCTTAAGAAAGTACAGTTTTAAACGAGAATTTTTGAAAAAAGTTCTTTGGGCAAGCGACGTGGTTTTCCCGTTTCATTAATAACAGCAATTTTAACTTTTGCTGTGATCAATGTTGTATCCTCACGCATAATAGACTGCTCCATAAAAAAACAGGCGCCCTGAATGCGATTCATTCTTGTTCTCACGGTCAAAAGATGATCAATTTGCGCTGGTCGTGAAAAATTGATGTCCATATGACAAACAACAAAAAACAGTTTTTCACCCTTATCATCTGATGCTAACATCTTGTTATTAAATCCGGTATTCCGCAAAAACTCTGAACGTCCGCGTTCGAGAAACTCTAAATAGCGCGCATGGTAAACCACACCGGAAAAATCTGTATCAGCAACATAAACACGCACCTGCAGGTCATGAAAATCAGACATAGAATTATTTTTAAAAGGGGAATTGTTTTTAAACAGGGGCTTTTCAGACATATACTTTCTTCCATAAAATTGTTTTGTGTCATAAATGATCAAGTGTATCAAACAGGCTAACGTATTTTTGTGTTCAAGTCGTGAAAGCCGGAATACAAAATTCTTAATGGCTCCACGCTTTTTCTGTCAGAATCCTGCCCTCAAGCCGTACGCTAAATAAATCCTTGGTAAAGAAGATAGGGTTCAACAATATCTTTGATAACATCACGAGGGTTTGAAAGAGCAGCAACAATTGCCTCCACCCCACCAGAAAAATGTCATAAGAAAAGCTTTAAAGAAGATGCCTTAGTCACCTTCCCCACCCCATAAATTTGTTTGCTGTGATACACTCCTTTGTAGATTAAGCGATTAATGATACGTTTGTGAAGAAATCTTTGTCGTAAATGCTCCCCTACCTCGAGAAATTTAGCCCATCCTTGTGGTGAAGAAACCAGAGGAGAAAGCCCTCAGTGGCCCCAAGCTTTTTCTGTCAAAATTATTCCCGACGCCATACACTGAATAAATCCTTGGTAAAGAAGATAAGGTTCAACAATATCTTTGATAACATCACGAGGGTTTGAAAGAACAGCAGCAATTGCCTCCACCCCACCAGAAAAATGTCATAAGAAAAGCTTAAAAGAAGATGCCTTAGTCATCTTCCTCATCCCACAAATTTGTTTGCTGTGGTGAATGATCCCCTGCCTCGAGCAATTTAGCCCGTCCTTGTGGTGAAGAAACCGGAGGAGAAAGCCCTAAATGGCTCCACGCTTTTTCTGTCAAAATTCTTCCCCGCGCTGTACGCTGAATAAATCCTTGTTGGAGAAGATAGGGTTCAACAATATCTTCAATAGCATCACGCGGTTCGGAAAGAGCAGCAGCAATTGTTTCGATTCCCACCGGTCCTCCTAGAAAAGTATCGGCAATCAACAGTAAATAACGATGATCAAGCGGATCAAGCCCCAAATGATCAACTTCAAGGCGTGAAAGCGCTTCATCAGCTACTTTACGATCAATTTTTTGAGCACGTTGAACCAATGCAAAATCACACACTCGGCGTAAAAGCCGTCCGGCAATTCGTGGAGTTCCACGGGCTCGACGTGCAATTTCATGGGCACCATCATCACTGATCTGCACCGAAAAAAGCCGCGCATTCCGCTGCACAATATATTCTAATTCCTCTATGGTATAAAAATTGAGCCGAATAGGAATACCAAAACGATCACGTAATGGTGTGGTTAAAAGCCCTAAACGCGTGGTTGCTGCCACCAAAGTAAATTTAGCAAGATCAATTTTAACCGAACGCGCAGCCGGTCCTTCCCCAATGATAAGGTCAAGCTGATAATCTTCCATAGCTGGATAAAGAATTTCTTCAATAGCTGGACTAAGACGGTGAATTTCATCAATAAACAAAACATCGCGCTCTTCTAGATTGGTTAAAAGAGCAGCCAAATCCCCTGCTTTAGCAATGACAGGTCCAGAGGTAGAACGAAAATTTACCCCTAATTCTTTCGCCATAATCTGTGAAAGCGTTGTCTTTCCCAAACCGGGGGGACCAACAAACAACACATGATCGAGTGCCTCTTGGCGTGCTTTTGCGGCTTCGATAAATATTTTCAAATTTTCCCGCGCTGCTTCTTGCCCAATAAAGTCATCGAGAACTTGTGGTCTTAAAGACCGATCTGGATCATTGGGGAGGGAAACACTACCAAGCAAGCGTTGATCTTCATCTTTATGCATTGTTACCTTTTACGAATTGGGAGGAGAAAGTAATTTGAGACTATGACGAATAAGCAACGCAGAAGAAAGATTTTCCCCTTCCAAAGCATTGACCGCTAAAGCAAGAGCATGCGCCGCTTTATCACGTTCAAAACCGAGCTTGATCAAAGCGGAAAGGGCATCATTTGTTGGTTGATGTGTCATTTCCAAATGAGGGGTCGGAGCATTTTGAGCTGCATTTTCATGAAAGGGCAGCGCTTTACTTTTCAACTCACGAACAATCCTTTCACTGACTTTTTTACCAACCCCTGGCGCGCGGCTCATCATGGCCACATCGTTTAATGCAATGGCTTGTGAAAGTTCATTTGGCGCTAAAGTGCCCAAAATGGCCAAAGCAACTTTTGCACCCACACCTGGAACATTTTGAAGCAAGCAAAACCACTCTTGTTCAGCTCTTGTCGCAAAACCAAAAAGACGAATAGCATCTTCACGCACATGGGTTTCAATAAAAAGATTTATATTCTCACCAAGAGCAGGTAAGGAATGATGCATCCGACTGGACACAAAAACGACATAGCCCACACCTTGAACATCCACGAGGATATGATCATCAAAAATATGCTCAAGGATACCTTTTAATTTTCCAATCATGCTCTCATCCTTGAATGATAAGCGTTCAAGTTCTTACGATGCATACTATGGCAAATGGCAAGAGCCAATGCATCAGCGGCATCACGGCTGTAAAATTTAACACGTGGGAGCAACACTTTCACCATCATATGAATTTGTTCCTGAACACCATGAACACCAATAACCGATTTTTTCACTGTATGATAAGCATATGCAAAAACATCATCACCCAAAATATGTTCAAGGAGAGCATGTAATTTTCCCATCATGCTCTCATCCTTGAATGATAAGCATTCAAACTCTTACGATGCATACTATGGCAAATGGCAAGAGCCAATGCATCAGCGGCATCACTGCTATCAAATTCGGCACGTGGGAGCAACACTTTCACCATCATATGAATTTGTTCCTTAGCACCATGACCAACACCAATAACCGATTTTTTCACTTTATTGGGCGCATATTCAAAAACTGGAAGATGCCCTTGTGCTGGAACAAGAAGGGCGATAGCACGCGCCTGACCAAGTTTTAAAGTAGCCGTCGCATCTTTATTGACAAACACATGTTCCACTGCAGCTTCATGCGGCATGAATTGATGCACAATCTCTGAAAGTCCTTTATGAAGCTGAGATAATCTGGAGGCAAGGTCACACTGCACATCAGAAGTAATCGTGCCTGCCGCAACAAATTGCAGGCGGCTTCCAGAGAGATCGATAACGCCCCATCCTGTACGCCGTAGTCCGGGATCAATGCCTATAATACGAATCGTCTCTGCCATAAGTTATAAGTCTATATATTTTTTCCCCGCTTGAATAAAGGCTAAGCAGGAAAAACACTCAAAGAATAGGAAATAATAAAACAGAATAAAGGAAAAAGATAAATCAAAATAGATTTTAAGGAAGCAGACGCACAGAAAACTAAAAAATACACTGTGAAGTTTTTTAGAAGCGTTTTTTAAAAACGCCCAAATGCGGTTTTAAGCAATTCGATTTGTTTCCCGACAGGATTTTCTTCTTCTAGGGGTTGAGCAACTTCACCTTCTTTAGCAATGTGCATATTGCGCATATATTGCATACGCGCTTCAAGGCGGAGTGAACGAGCAACAAAATGCCGAAAAACTTCTGGTAGCTCTTGCCAATGGTCACTTTCTAGCTCTAATGTTGGTGTGTGAAGCGATACCTTTGCAATTTCTTTTTGTATTTGCTCAGGGAGCATTTCCCCTTCTCGCTCTGCACGAAGCAGAAGGAGCTGCGAGGCGACTTGCATAAGCCGTGTACTTAAATACATAGCTTCTTTGGCATAAATTGCAGAAACTTCCGTTGAAAGAGAACGTGCTGCTAATTTTCCTTGCGTATCAATATAAGTTGCCGTCTCTTCAATTAAGGACATTGTTTCTTCGTAGAGACGATTGAAAGCATTTTCAAAAGCACTATGCTCAATCATAACAATGGGTTCATCATAGGGACGTTTATGTGCACTCACGCTTTTATACTCCAAATATCAACACAGAAATCTGTGTTCCTCAACGAAATGAGAATGAAAAAGTTTCTTTTTTAGGCTCTGTAAAATGCTTTTTGTTGAGTACCTCTTTTAAAATTTTTACGCAACGCGCTTCTTAATATAAGGTTAACATGCCCTCCTATAGGGTCATAAAACGACAGATTTCCTTAGAAAGGACTTCTGCAAGGATCGGCGTCTTTCATAATAGTAAGCGACCACGAACTGCACCATAATACCACTTATAATCAATAGAGTATCGGAAAAAAACGTTCCCGTCATCACTGTTTTTAAAATTTGTCCAAACATGGCAAAAACAGTCCCCGTTACAAAAACGGGCAAACTGTGTTTTCCTAAAATGGTTAAGGGGTTTTTCTCAGAGAACCGAAATCTGTTATGCAAAGTAGGCAAGCAAAGAATGAGGGATGACAACGCCATAATATGCAGCAAACGCGGCAAACTTAAAAAAGTTTTATTAAAGTTCCACAAGGGGGAAGACCACCCAAGCCACCCCAAAACTCCCCACCAATTTAAGCGCACCCATAACAAAGAAAGCAGCAAATAGAGGGCTGCCAAAAACACCAAAACCGGTTGAAAGGCGATTTTTTGTCCTTGTTTAAGGGCTAAAGTGGTGACCAAGCCAATGACAAATAACAATTGCCACGACAAAGGATTTAAGAACCACTTTCCTTGTAGAGGATAAGAAGGAGGAGCAATTTTATAAAATCCGCAAATGAGATAGAGAAGGAATGAAGCCAAAAGCAGCAATATTTTTTGTTTACACGCCAAATAAAGGGCAAAGGGGGCGAAAAACATGAGAACAATATAAAGTGGCAAAATATTATTATAGCCCAATTGATGCCCCAAGCTTAAAATGCTCAAAAATGCAGTAACAGGCTGGGTAAAAAACAACCCTACATTGTTCATCAATAACAGTTTTTCCACCCGCCATAATAAAAAAGCAATTCCAAAAAGGCTTAAAGTTGCAAAAGTCGTAAAAAGATATGCCCCATAAAGCTTAAAGGCTCTTTTCCAAAGCCTGCCTATAATGGAAAGAAAAGACTGTTTATACAACCGCGCATGAAAACTTAAACCCAAAGAAACCCCAGAAAGCAAAACAAAAACCTCTGCTGAATCAGAAAAACCAAAATTTCTATGTGTGAAATGTTCATATAAAGTTCCGGGAATATGGTTGATGAAAATGGTCAATAAGGCTAAAGAACGAAAGACATCAATGCGTGTATCACGATGAGAAGGATGCGTATTATGGTTCAAAACGCCCTCATATCCCATAAATCTTCCCCACGAATTGCGAAAGTAACCACTTATATTAGCAAAGAATATTGATAAGATGAAGTTTTAATTTTAAGCTTATATTGAAAGAGCTAAGGATTTTGTATGACAGACCAAAAGAATAAACCGATTGATAACTATAATTTTCCTCAACTCATTTTAACATTAGACGTTCGACGTCTTATCCCGCCCAGCTTTTTGCGCCAAATCTTGCAAACGAAATCTTTTTCCTGCGTTATCACCTATGACTCACAAGGCGCTCAAGAAGATGCGTTGTTTTTACAAAAACAAACACAAACTTATGCAGAAGATATTCAAGGCAATGATGCCGCTCTGCTAATTTCTGGTGACAGCCGCATTGCCGGACGCCTCAAAGCAGATGGCTTCCATATAGAAAATGACCTTAACGCTCTTGAAAGCCTGCAAAATCAAAAAAAGACACAAAAAATCATTGGTTTTGGCAATTTGCGTGATCGCCATAGTGCGATGATTGCTGGAGAAGCAAATGTTGACTATCTGTTTTTTGGCAAATTAGGCGCTGATAACAAACCACATGCGCACCCACGCAATCTTCAGTTAGCCCGCTGGTGGGCAGAGGTTATGGAAATCCCTGCCATTATTCAAGCAGGAAGCGATTTTGAAACCTTTGATGAGGTGATAAAAACCGCATGTGAATTTATCGCCCTTGAAGAAATGATTTTTGAGAACGAGAATCCCCTGCTCCTTCTTAAAAGAATAAAAGAAAAATGTGAAAATGCGCCTTTGTGATGCAGAAACAACACCAAGCTTAACCCCTCGCACCCAAATTATCCCCCACATTACCTCTTCAACACTCTCCCCCCAACATTTCGCCACACACTATTCCTCCCCCACTATCCTTTCCAGACGATCCCCATACACGGTCCCACACACACACGATCTTCTCTACATTTACCCCCTCACATTTTCCTCTCTCACTATTCTCCCTGCATGCTCCCTCCACTCTGTTTCCTCCCATACTATCCCCCTTCTCCCCACATTATCCTCTCCACAATATCCATATAGGAGCATATCATGACAGAGAAAGAGATAAAAAAAGCTAGAACCCGCTTTTTACATGATGTAAAAAGGACAAATCATGAAACTTTCTATTTCAATATCTTATAAAAAATCATTAGGGACATTCATCATTGTTTATATTGGTAATAAATACCAACAATTTATGATAGAAACACGGGCGGGGCATCAAAATGAAATACAGAGGAACATTTGAAGACCTTAAAGACATCATTAACCAAGCTGGATATGAAATCATAAAATCTGGACCTATGCAACACGCATCCTGTGATCAGGCATATCAGATCAAAACCTCTGATGAAGGTACCATTAATTGGTATGAAAAAAAAGAACACTCAGCATTCAAGGCAAATCACAAACAAAAGAAAAACTCATAGAAGATTTAACGCCATATATAGAAAAAACATCAACATCTTCTTCCCCAAAGACTGCTTCTAATGTCTCAAAGATTCTCCTCCAAAAATTTTTATCGTTCATGGTCGTGATCATACAGCCCTAGAGCAACTTGAACTTATTCTTTACAAATTTGGGTTGAAGTCATACGTTTAAAAAAATACAAGCGGTAATGGTTTTACCCTCATTGAAGCTTTAGAAAAAGAAATCTGTAAACCAACCCGTTCTATAAAATTTGGTATTGTACTCCTCACTCCCGATGATATGGGCTATGCTCAATCCGGCGATGCAACAGCAGCACAACCTCGTGCACGACAAAATGTTATTCTTGAAATGGGCATGTTAGCTGCCGTGTTTCCTCTTAATAATATTGCTATTCTAATAAAAGAAGGCGTTGAAATTCCTTCAGATATTAATGGAGTTCACTTCCTTCCTTTTAAAGAACAGATAATAGACATAATGCTAAAGCTTTCCCAACGATTAAGCAAAGCTGGTTTTACTATAGACCCCAAAAAACTTGCTCTTGCATCAAGTGACATTTGAACCACTTGCCCCCTTTCGTTTTGAAAGCCCCCTTTATTCACTCATAATTCGCTTAAACCAACAGTATCCCATGTACAAAAGAACCACCGCTTTTGGCATCATGTGAAAAACATGAGTGCCTTCTCATTCAAAAGTCATCCATGAAGAAACACTGTTTTTATTGCCAACCTTCTAAAATGACCTTACACTTTAACTTAAAACGACTTTAGACTTTAAAAGATGTTTTAGCTGCATACGTAACTCTCAAGAGGGAAAACAAACCCTAAACCCTAGCGTAAAAATAGATCCACTTTGTGGGTATCTAAAAATTCCGGGAGATTTTGTTATGTCCAGACGCTTTTAGCACTAAAAGCAAAATGCTGACGAGGGTTCAGTACTTTCAGACTCCCGGAAACCCCATGCGAGAATGCTCACAACCGTTGGGGAAAAGACAGAGTAAAAATCCGCAGAACGACAGTCTGGTTGACAAATTCATTGGCAAAAAAATTCGTTTTAAGCGAAATTCATCCCCCTTCGTTTTGAAAGCGCCCTTTATTCACCCATAATTTGCTTAAACCAACAATATCCCATACGCAAAAGAACCACCGCTTTTGGCATCATGTGAGAAACATGAGCGCTTTCTCATTCAAAAGCCATCCATGAAGAAGCACTGTTTTTATTGCCAATCTTCTAAAATTACTTTATACCTTAAAAGGTATTTTTGGTCGTATACGCAGCGACCAATGGGAAAACAAGCCCTAAACCCTAGCATAAAAATAGATTCGCTTTGTGGGTATCCCGGAATTCCGGGAGATTTTGCTATGTCCAGGTGCTTCTCAGCACTAAAAGCAAAAAGCTGACTCGGATTCAGTACTTTCAGACTCCCGGAATACCAATGCGAGGGCGCTCGCAACCGGTGGGAGGGGAAATGCAGAGTAGAAATCCTCAGAACGACAATTTGGTTGACTTGGTTGACAAATTCATTAGCAAAAAAATCCGTTTTAGACGAAACATGCTCAAAATGTCTCAAAAAACCTTAGGGCAATCTCTAGGGGTAAGCTTCCAACAAATTCAAAAATATGAAAAAGGTTTAAACCGTGTAAGTGCGAGGCAATTAAAAGAAATTGCCGATATCTTCAAAGTTCCTATTTCCTTTTTTTTATGCGGATATTTTAACAAAACAACAGCCTCCCTATTATCATGATGAACTCGCCTCCAACAGAGAAGAATACCTGCTTCTCGAAAAATTTCGTGTTCTCACTTCCGTGAAACAAAGAGCTATTTTACAATTACTCTCCGACCCAAATGAAAACCTTTAACATCATGCCGACTTCACAACTTCTCACCTCAAAACCTCCCACTTTATAGCCTCGTGCCTCACAACCTCTCACCTCACAGACCACCATCTCGCAGCCTCTCACCTCAGAGGCTCTCATCTCACAGGCTCTATGCATCAGTGTGTATTGTGCATTTTTAAGGACATTCCTCAAAAACAACATTTAAAAAATTTATTTAAGCAATCTGAATGCGCGCCGAACACATCATTTTATTGTCTATGTTAAGTATAAGTTTTAAGGACGATAAAAGAGGATGGCAGTTTTTTAACAACACATAAAAATTGGTGAATAAATATTTGATCCAATAACAATATATGCTAGTACAATTATAGAAAAACTGCTTGTCTTTCTTATGCAGGGAATTTCTAAGAAAAAGTAAAAATGAAAAGGGGGAATTAAGATGTCAAAATATTTGTTTTTACCACCACTTGTATTGGCAGCTGGTTGCGCATCACTAGGGAGTTATTCATCAAATTTTGTTGATCAAAATCTCACGAAAAAACAGGCAAAAACCGTTGCTGATAATTTTATTAGCGATATCAAAAGCCATTTACCAGCAGCGACAACCACACTTATTATCAAGAAAAATAATACAGCAGATAACTTTACCTCTTTGTTTATCAATCAGTTGCGGCAGAATGGGTATAATGTGATTTATACAGATCAACCCCAAAAGCAGAAAAACATAGGTATGGTTTTGAGTTATAGAATACAATTAAATAGCAACGTTATAGTATCTTTGATTCAGTATTATGTAGACGGAGAGCCATATGCTGGTATAAGCACTCATCCTAAATAACGCTGCAATGTGGACATTCTCTATATTCTCAGAGGTCAAGACTTAAGAATTCTTGCAAAAGGCAAAAGGATTTGCACCTTAAGCTCTTATTTTTGGACAGAATGGATCAATCCTTTCTGTCTTCATGATGATATAAGAGTGACTGTAAAGAACTGTAACGACAATGAAAAATACTCCACACTTCTATGAGATGTGTGGATCGCCCTATTGCGATAAAATCAATAAGTTATATAAAGGTGAGAAAACTTTATTGGTTCTTTTCACTTATTATCCTGAACCTTTTTATAGCGCATGTTTAATCATTTTATCTAAATACGGAACTAGTTTTTCCAGTATGATGCTTAACCTTTCTTTTTATGAACCATACAATATAGAATAAGGTGGGCTCATGGCAATTATACCTTAAAACATAAGGGTTTAAAATTATTTTATACAACGGGTTCTACAAAGGCTATGAGATCACGTAAAAAAATGACACGCTATTTGAATCGCTTGAACAAGTGCTACCACTCCTGAAATATTGAACACCCTTGGTTCTTTAACACGCAGCCTTTAAAAGACATCTTTTTAAAAGTTAAACTCACAGGATACCGTTTTCTATGGGTAAATAAAAATTGGCGTGTTACTTTATAGGAACAGATATGAAACTTGTGAATTATCAAGATTGCCATTGATGCAAGGAATGAAAACAAAGGATGCTCCCACACATCCAAGTGAAGTTCTAAAAGTCGCTTTCTGAGAAGAAATGAGGGTAACATATAATAGTTCGCTAATCATCTCCATGTGGCAAGAGCTTCTCTATAACGGGTGAGACATGCTTCTATGAGTACCGAACTTGCTGTTCAATGAGAATGAGCTGGTTTTAGTAAAGAAAAATTTTGGTTGGATATGCAAACAAATTATCATTTATGGCACGCAATGCAACAGGCATAACTACCTATTTCTCCTTTTGTTTCTCATTCACCTCAAACGCCGTTTTCATTTCGTTCATCATTTTTCCAGTGCTTTTGGTTTGTTTTTCAGCCACCGCCTATCGTTTTAACTTTTTTGTAGCTTTTTGACTGCTTCTATTGCAAAGCGTTTTCGATCGGTTATTTTTGTGTAAAGGGCTACCATTTTAGCTTTTTCCGCCTTATTGAATGAGAACAGCAGTAAACAGAAATAATGCCGCCACTTGTTCAAACAGAAAACAATTCTACAATTGTGATAAAGTGGTAAAAAAAGATTAAAAACGGCATGTGAAGTGATTGCCATTGTGGAAAGTATTTTTTCTCATGATAATTCTTTCCTGCTTGAAATGATGAAAACAAAATGTGAAAATCTTCAATCATTATGAGGAGGAAAGATTTATGATCACAAAAAGCATAAGACTGTTTATCATGGCAGCCGCTTGGCTTGGCAGTGTGATGACGAGTTTTGCTGAAATTCCTGAAAAATCCTCCGATTTTGAAAGCTCTTTTAATACAGTTCAAAAAAGTTCAAATACAGAAGAAACATTCAAACCCTTACAAGCTGGAGAATATGACCAAGCCTATGATTATTACATCCAAGGCTATTATTTAAAGGCTTTTCGTGAAGCCCTAAGACGTGCTGAAAAAAATGACCCTTTTGCACAAACGCTGTTGGGGCGTCTTTATACAGAAGGATGCGCTGTTCCAGCTGATGGCGCCCGTGCCGCTTTATGGTTTAAACGTGCAGCTCAACAAGGGGAGCCACAAGCGCAATTGCGCTATGGACTTATGTTATTTGACGGAAACTTTGTCACACAAGATCAAAAGCTTGGTGAAGAGTTTATCCGAAAAGCTGTAGAAGCTGGA
Organism: Bartonella silvatica; assembly: GCF_040545155.1. Lineage (NCBI taxonomy): Bacteria > Pseudomonadati > Pseudomonadota > Alphaproteobacteria > Hyphomicrobiales > Bartonellaceae > Bartonella > Bartonella silvatica. The sequence goes on along the minus strand of NZ_JBEPLI010000001.1, from coordinate 390,396 downwards.
GTCAAGGAATCCTATTTTTATTACGGGCAATTGTTTCTTTATAAAGCTGCCCATGACAAACAAATTCTTGCTGGAGTTTCTTCCTCAAGTCGTGAAAATGAAGCCATAGAAAAAGCGCTAAAATGGTTTTTAAAAGGTGCAGCCCTTGGTGATGCTGAAGCTGCTTTTTCTGCAGCAAAAATTCTTTCCTTAGGAACATTAAAACAACCAAAGGATGATCATAACGCGCGCAAACTGATGGAGGTGGCAGCTCAAAACAACCACACCATGGCGCAACTGTTGTTAGCACAGTGGCTAGTTCAAGGTCGTGGAGGCGAAACTGATTTCCAACGTGCATTTCATTTGCTTTTAAGCAACGCCGCGAACATGGTTACACCAGCACAGATTTCTCTTGCAAGGCTTTATCGAGATGGGATAGGCACAAAAGGCGATATCATCATGGCAGCGGCATGGTATATGCTTGTAAAGAAAGAAAAACTACAAGCGCCTGATCTAGAAATGATGCTTTCAGGTATGGATGATATACAACTGGAAAAAGCACGTAAAGAATCAATCAAGCTCCTCCATACTTTTTGAGAAAGGCTTCATGGTATCTTTAAAAGAATAAATTCAAGGTATAAGTTTTAATAGAAATTCCGATACAATAATCCTCGAAAAAATCCCTGTAAAAAACCAAAAGTCTCTGTAAAAACCTTTGTGTAATTTTTTTAAAGACTTGCGTCTTCGCTGTTTTTATGGTCTTGCAAAGAATAAATAAAATTCTTTATTTAAAGGGGATCTTTCTGGTTGCATTCTCTGCGAAAACCATGACAAAACCCACAACAGAGAACAATACAAAAGACCACCAATAAAGATCACAAGAGATCTTCCTCAAACGAAAGAGGAAACTTAACACAAAAATAACACAAAGAGCTCGCGTCAACATGATAGCAGATAATGTCATAAAGAACGAAAAGAGAGCTCTTTTTGCAAGAGTAGAGTTGGATAAAAGCGATGAAAATTAATGGCAACGAAATTCGCCCTGGTAATGTAATCGAACATCAAGGTAGCCTATGGGTCGCAGTGAAATGCAATGCAGTAAAACCAGGAAAAGGCGGTGCATTTAACCAAGTTGAAATGAAAAATTTAATTGATGGTACAAAATTGAATGAACGCTTTCGTGCTGCTGAAACTGTTGAAAGAGTACGCCTCGAGCAAAAGGATTTTACATTTCTTTATCAACAAGGTGATGCTTTAATTTTTATGGATTCACAATCCTATGAACAACTTGAACTCCAAAAGGATTTTGTTGGTGAACGGGCTGCTTTTCTACAAGATGGCATGACTGTCACAGTTGAACTTTATCAAGAAAAGCCAATAGGCATATCACTTCCCGATCAGGTAAGCGTAACAATTGCTGAGGCTGATCCTGCCATCAAAGGACAAACAGTTACCTCCTCTTATAAACCTGCCATTCTGGAAAACGGTATTCGCATTCTTGTCCCACCTTTTATTAATGCCGGTGAACATGTCATTGTCGACACCAATGAATTGATTTATTTGCGCCGTGATAATGAAAAGGATAAATAAAGCCATAGACAATGATCCACCCCGTTCCATCATGCCCACTGCGCACACGTGCCCAGCCTGAATCATAAATGTTATGGTACAGACCACATAAAAACTATATGTTTTATTGGTCGCACGACAGCGAAGTACAAAATTTGCAAGGATTCTTGAAAAAGCAAATCATTATGAAAGTTGAACGGATCATAAAGCAGTGAAAATCATTTTAATGAATGAAGAGAAACACAAGTAAAATTTAGTTTTTAAAGTCTAAGGAATCAAAAATGGCACATTCTGCAATCATGAATGTCATGGTCCAAGCCGCAATGAAAGCTGGGCGTTCACTGGTGCGTGATTACGGTGAAGTACAAAATTTGCAAGTATCTTTAAAAGGACCAGCCGATTATGTCAGCCAAGCAGATCGTAAAGCGGAAAAGATTATTTTCAATGAATTAAGCAAAGCACGTCCCAAATTTGGCTTTCTTATGGAAGAGTCTGAAGAAATTATTGGAGAAGATTCACAACATCGTTTTATTGTTGATCCCCTTGATGGCACCACAAATTTTCTTCATGGCATTCCTTTTTTTGCTGTTTCCATAGCTTTAGAAAGCCAAGGGAAAATCGCTGCGGGTGTCATTTATAACCCAGTGAGTGATGAGCTCTTTACTGCTGAGCGTGGTGGGGGGACTTTTTTTAATGACCGACGCTGCCGCGTTTCTGCACGAAAAAGATTAGAAGATTGTGTTATTGCAACGGGAATGCCCCATCTTGGTCGTCCAGATCACGGAACATATCTTATTGAATTGCGCAATGTGATGATGGAAGCCGCTGGGCTTCGCCGTTTTGGAGCCGCTGCTCTTGAGTTAGCTTATGTGGCTGCAGGCAGAACAGACGGATTTTGGGAAGATAATCTGCAAATCTGGGATATGGCTGCAGGCATTCTCATGGTTCGTGAAGCCGGTGGTTTTGTAACCGATAAAGAAGGGAGCAACGATATATTTGGTACAAAAAATATCATTGCAGGCAATGAGCATATTCGCATGAAATTAGAAAGAACCCTCAAAAAAGGCATTTAAATCTTAAGAACGTCGAAAAAGAAAACATTCTTACCCCTTTCATCCTTTCATAAAAAACGATTATAAAGCCAAGGTGGTGCATATGCTTGTGTGCAACCATCCCATGGAGCAAAAACAAATTGATTGACTAAGATAATTGAACGTTCTGCATAGTGAATGAGAATCCCGAATATCGTAAAGATTTTCTCATTCCAAACCCTTTCATATTGAATCAATAAACATCATTTTTGTGCATGTCACAAGCGTGAGTTGGCGTATAAGCAAAAATTATACAAGAACGGATTCAAAATACCTCTCTGTTTTGATGCAAGAGCTGTGTCGCAATTTCTACGAGTTAACAAATAGAATGATAGTGCCCAGCGCTTTTTCACAAACGTAAAGACAATGCTGTTCAATGGCTTTATTGTTATACCATTCATGGGTGCCCCCGTAAAATAGGCTTGGGGACTTTAGGTTTCTTTAAAACACGCCTGTGAATGTGCACCCCTGTAGCGTTCTATTTTGCGTATGGGGCATGACTCCCCAGTCAAGAATGTGAAAAAACATGAAGCAATGCGTAATCTTCATTCTTGAAAAGATATCGCTTGAGACCGTTTTAAAAATCGAAAAGCTGAATTCAAAGATGGTTGCAAAGCTGGTGATGGGGAACCTCTCTTTACAGCTTTATATTCTCTCCCAATGAGGCTGTATGCCCGTTTCGGATGTAATTTATTTTGAATAAGCAAATATTCTACACCTAACGAAATCAATTTTATTTTGGTATTGGCAAGAAGACTTTGCAAACTCTTTGAGAATCTCACCAAAGAGCCATGTTCTTCCCTCATTTTTCACTATCATTGTCTCGCTTTTTGCTACAGTTGCTACACATGATTCAATATTGATATTAAGTAAGCCTATAAAGGTGTTCTTTCTTTTTCATTCATGAAGTGCCTTTAAAAAAGGCCGTTAAATCACGCATAAGAGCGTAATTTCTGCCAAGCGTTGCGATAAAGTAAATATGCACCACTTATGAAGTACATTTCATACATTCTATACTTCAATGATTTTGCAAACTGAGACACGTTTCATAAAAATGCGAAATTGATCAAAAAGCTTATCTCTTTATGATGATGGCTTATTGTATTGTGGAGAAAATTGCAATTTTGCCAAGCGTGCATAAACACCATCTTTTTCGATAAGCTGTACATGTGTTCCTTCTTCCACAAGCGCCCCTTTATCCATCACCAAGATGCGATCAGCTTTTAAAACCGTTGCCAAACGGTGGGCAATGACCAATGTTGTTCGATTTTGCATTAATCCTTCTAAGGCTTCTTGTACAAGTTTTTCACTGCTTGCATCCAAGGCTGATGTTGCTTCATCAAGCAGGAGCAAAGGAGCATTTCTTAAAATCGCCCGTGCAATACCAACGCGTTGTTTTTGTCCTCCAGAAAGCATGGTACCACGTTCTCCCACTTCTGTATCAAAACCATTGGGCAAAGCTTCAATAAACTCAAGAGCATTGGCTGCTTTAGCAGCCGCCATGATTTCCTCTTCACGAACATTTTCTGTACCAAAAATAATGTTTTCACGTAATGAGCCATCAAAAATGGCGACATCTTGTGGCACATAAGAAATTGCACCGCGTAAATCTTGCAAAGCAAGCTGATCAATCTGCGTGCCATCCAATTGAATATGACCACTTATCGGATCATAAAAACGCAGGATTAAAGAAAAAATGGTGCTTTTTCCAGCCCCAGAAGCACCAACAAAAGCAACTGTTTCACCTGCTTGGACAGAAAAAGAAAGAGAGCGCAAAATCTTTTCGTTTGGTCTGGAAGGATAAGTAAAGTCAACCTTATCAAACACGATAGCCCCTTTAACAGGTTTTACTAATGATGCAGGACTTTGGGGAACTAAAATAGTTGATTTTTCTTTCAACAGTTCAGCAAGCCGTTCAGCCGCGCCTGCAGCTTGTATTAATTCTGCCCCCAGCTCTGATAATTGTGCAAAGGTTGAAGCGCCAAAAACGGCGTAGAGAACAAACTGTCCTAATGTCCCTCCGGTCATGGTCCCATTTAAAACATCACGAGACCCAATCCATAAAACAGCCACAACACTGCCAAAAACCAGAAAAATTGCAAAACCTGTAAAAAAGGAACGAAGAGTGACAGAGGCACGTGCCGTTTGAAAAGCACGTTCTACAAATTGTGAAAAACGTTTAGAAACGAGCGCTTCAGCGGTAAAGGCTTGTACTGTACGAATAGCACTTATTTGTTCTGTTGCCAAAGCATTGGCATCTGCCAAACGGTCTTGCGCAACCCTTGTTCGCACCCGAACTTTACGCCCAAAAACAACCAATGGAATAGCCACAAAGGGGATAGCCAGCAAAACAAGCGCAGATAATTTAGCGTTTGTAACAACCATCATCACAATGGCACCCACCACCACAATCAGATGACGCAAAGCAGTAGAGGCGGTTGAACCAACGGCTAATTTTATTTGCGTTGTATCTGTTAAGAGCCGTGAAACAATTTCACCAGAATGAGACTCATCAAAAAAAGCAGGAGAAAGTTTTAGAATATGAACAAAAACATCACGGCGCAAATCAGCAACAATTCGTTCTCCTAAAGTGATCACACAATAATAACGGCAAGCGGAAGCAAGTGCGAGAAGCAAAGCGAGGATAAACAAAATAAAGAAATAAAAATTAATATGGCCGTGGCTTGAAGTGGAAAAACCATGATCAAACATTTGACGAATAGCAATCGGCAAAGCCAAGGTCACAAGAGCAGCAACGGACAAAGCGATAAACGCCAAAATAAATAACCAACGATAGCGAACAAGATAGGGAACAAAAGTCGCCAACGTAAAAAATGAAGATTTTCTTATAGAAGACTGTGTAGATTTATTTGAATGATTAAAAAAATGCATCAGATTTGGCCTGTTAGTTTAGGATATACATAACAGATGATACAGTCATGTATATTGAATACTTGTTTTTTGCTGCGTGCTCAGTTATAGAAATAATAACTTAATCAGTTTATCAAAAAGGTAAAGGAAGCGCACTTAAAAAAGTGCCATTTCATTCTATAAACATAAAAGGTTTGCCGTATGAAAGCGAATATTCACCCTAACTATCACAAAATTACCGTTGTTATGACGGACGGTACGCAATATACCACGCGCTCCACATGGGGAAAAGAAGGTGATGTTCTTAATTTGGATATTGATCCAACAACGCATCCAGCGTGGACAGGTGGGTCTCAAACACTGGTAGACCGTGGTGGCCGTGTTTCCAAATTCAAAAACCGTTTTGGTAATCTTGGCATATAAGATTCTGCTTTTATCGATAAAGCATGTGATAAAATTAAAACGATGATACGTTAAAAGCATATAAACTGCTTTTAACGGGTGTGTGGTGTTGTTTTCCATTCTGAAAAACTGCCACTGACAAAAAGTGTAAACAATAACTTGTAAAACGACAAATGAGATGCTCATTTTATATAAAAAGGAAAGCATTCTCTCACACTTCTGAAAATGACCACTTTCATAACACCTTGATTGATCATCATACTTGGCATATTGCAATATAAGCTCTCAATATTGTGAGACTTTCTCGGTTCATGCTCGTTTATGCGAAAACAAATAAAAGTGTCGACTTGCTCGTCGTAAACAAACGTAAACAAAATTGGCGTGTAGAATAGAAATCAAACGATACCTTTTATAAACTGGCCAAATGTAAAAAATATTCGCAACACCGCAGGCGAACAAATAAGAGAGCGCGTGTTTTTGTGGTTGCTTGTTAATTAATACGTCATCTTAATGGCAATTGTGTGTTTGCCCAACCTTAAACAGTATATTTGAGAGCAAAATTGAAGCGAATGAGAGCTCTGTTTGCTGTTGCTGCTCTTCTATGTGAGGTGAGAGAAAGCTTATTGGGTATTTTCTGGTGATGTCATTTCTGAAATGAGAAGACAGGTTTGGGCAGAGTATAAATAAATATAAAGCTGTAAAAGCAGGCGCCAGTCACTGGTTTTGCTGTCGTTTTTTCGTTTGGCTTTATGGCTTTCAAAAGTGGAACAATGTCTTTTCAATAATGGAGGTGACCATTGCCTTACACTTTTGTTTCTTTCTTTTAAGAGGGGCACGCCCCATATGCAAAACAGAATGCCACCCAGCGGCACATTCACAGGCTAAAACATCTCTCAAAGAGCATCCAAACCCATTTCGCAACAATGTCCGTGAAAGATATAACGATAAATTCATTGCACCCTCCATCTTCACGTTTGTGAAGAAGCAAGGTGGTAATACTAATTTGCCAACTCGTGGGCGTTGCAACAGTTCCTGCTAAGAGAGGTTCATAAGAGCTATTTTTAGTCCTTCCTTATATAAATTTGACCCACATGCCCATCCCACTTGTGACGTGCAAGCAAATAGTTTTGACTGATTCAACATAAACACATTGGCAATGGAAGAATCTTACGATATGCGGGACTTTCATTCAATATGAATAGAACTAGATTATAATTATACATCAAAGCCTTATTAAAATAAGAGTATTGGTATATCTTGTATTAGTAAGATGATAAACGCAATAACTGATTACAGAAGCAAAACCATGAAATGAATTTGAGATAGCCCTTTACAACCAACACATGAACGCACAACACAATGGTATTATCCGACTGCATAATGGTATCTGTACTATATGAAGAGCATAATCCTATTTAAAAGAACAAACTATAAAATAGCAAACAAGATCTTTCAATTTGAGCAATAACACAAACCACAGTTTTAAAACTCTAAAAAATTGCCGCTAAAAAATGATTTTAAAAGATAAAGACATCACTTTATATGAAGGGAAACGCGCCCCCTAACGATTTCTAAAAAATGGTACATTTTCCAAAAACAGTTTGAAAACTGCGAATGAAATTCCCTATTTCGAGGCAGATCTCTCTACAGACTGTAAGAAAATAAAGATTGATGATACTTGTTTAGACTGTTGAGTATTTGGCAAGGGAAACATTAACTCAACATATGTGATGTTTTAGAGCATAGGAGATATTCAGAGGTGGAATTTCCAGAATCTGATAACAAGAACTTCAAATAGGGTGTTAAAAGAGGTTTTCCCTGTAAGATACTCAATTATTTCCAAACCGAACTGTATTTCCAACCGATTTGAGGAGAGTGTGCGGCTAGTTTGGGGATAAGTTATCCCTTGACGGTATGGAAAGGCTTCATATCTTTTAAAATGTGGCAATAAAAGCAATGTTTCTTCACGGATGGCTTTTGAATGAGAAGGTGCTATGTTTCTCATATGATGCCAAAAGCAGTGATTCTTGTGGTATGGGATATTGTTAGTTTAAGCGAATTATGAATGAATAAAGGGGCTTTCAAAATGAAAAGGTATGCCTATGAAAGAGAGAGGTTCCTATTCAAAGATAGGTTGCAAAACTGATAACAAGAACTTCAAATGGGATGTTAAGAGAGGCTTTCCCTGTAAGGTGCTCAATTTTTTCCAAATCGAACTGTTTTTCCAACCGATTTGAAGAGAGTGTGCAACCGGTTTGGGGATAGGTCAGCCCTTGAAGGTATGGAAAGGATTTGCATCCTTTAATATGTGGCGAGGGAAATCGTGAATAGAGCACTCCATGTTTTTAAAAGCGTTCATTTGGGTCGGAAAGTCATTATGGCTCTTTGTTTTACTGTCATGAGAACGCGAAGTTTTTTAAGAAGCAGATATTCCTCTCTGCTCGATAAATTTCATCATGATGATAGGGAGGCTGTTGTTTTGTTAAAATATCCGCATAAAAAAAGGAAATAGGAACCTTGAAGATATCGGCAATTTCTTTTAATTGCCTCGCACTTACACGGTTTAAACCTTTTTCATATTTTTGAATTTGTTGGAAGCTTACCCCTAGAGATTGCCCTAAAATTTTTTGAGACATTTTGAGCATGTTTCGTCTAAAATGGATTTTTTTGCCAATGAATTTATCAACTAGACTGCCGTTCTGCGGATTTCTACTCTGCATTTCTCCTCCCACCGGTTGCGAGCGCCCTCGCATTGGTATTCCGGGAGTAACAAATACTGAATCCGAGTCAGCTTTTTGCTTTTAGTGCTGAGAAGCACCTGGACATAGCAAAATCTCCCGGAATTTTTAGGATCCCCACAAAGCGAATCTATTTTTATGCTAGGGTTTAGGGCTTGTTTTCCCTCTTGAGAGTTACGTATGCAGCTAAAACATCTTTAAAAGTCTAAAGTTGTTTTAAACTAAAGTGTAAAGGCATTTCAGAAAGTTGGCAATAAAAACAGTGTTTTTTCATAGATGGTTTTTGAATGAGAAGGCGCTGTGTTTCTCAAATTCTTATGTCCGCTCTCCAAAATCATGACATCGGATCTACGTTTATTAAGAAGGTTAAAAAGTCTTAATTCTTAAGATCAAAAAAACCTTTAAAAGACGCCGTTAGGCGTCTTTTATATGTAAACCACAACGGTTTGTCTTGTCCTTCAGACAAAGCGCCCAAATTGTGATGAAAATGCAGGCTTATAGGGATACTTAAACCGTCTGCTCGTAATTCTTCACATTCAATATCGGTCATGTAACTCTTAGACATTCTTTTTTTCATCAAAAATTCCTTAACCATGGTAAATGTTAACATATTCATCGAATAGCTGAATCTGAATGATAAAAAATTATAATTTATTTGTTGACAGTTAAAATCAAAATGTGCACTTAGACTGTGATCTAAATGTGTTATTGTCATAACTTTTACTGTTTTATTTCATAACTTCATCACAAAGATCATGTGTCAATTTAATTTAAAGGAGAGTTTATCTCATGAAACGTGTTGTTTTCGCTGCAGCTTTGTTTGCTGTCTTTTCTTCAGTATTATCTCCGGTAACGGTTAGTGCACTGCCAGTAGGAAATGGTTGGGGGACTAAAAAAGATGCTATAATAGCGAAAATTATGGAAAAAAAGGGGTTTAATAGAAATGGAGAGAGAGGGAGAGAAATTGAAGCAATTCTTGAAAACATTATTGTTCCTGAGAGAATCAACCTCTTTTCATATAGACAGGACAGTTTTAAAATTCAAAAGAGGTATCGTTCACTTCTTCTGTCTTTGGGCATAAGAAGTATTTGTAAAGATCTTGACCCGAAAGAGTATAGTGGCCAACGCTGGATGTCATGCTCTATTAATTAAATTAGTCAATAAAGAAAGAGGCTCTTGATAAAGAAAGCATCTCGCGTCGCACGAGATGCATAGCCGCGCAAAGAAACACCCTTGTTGTTAGCCGGTTTAGGTTTTGGAAAAACAGATTGACTGCCGCGTTTCTCGGATGTGTTACCTGTGATAGCGTGCAACATGTTTCCCGACCAGTTTAGGGTGCAGATGGAGGGAAGAATTTGCATCATTTGAAATGTGGGAAGCAAGGCATGTACTTAACGTATATGGTGTTTTTATGAGAGAGTGTGGTGCCTATTCAGGAGTGGGATTGCCTGAATCTTTTGAAAGGAATTTTCAATAGGAGATCAAGAGAATCTTTTCTGTAAAATGCTCAATTATTTCCAAACCAGATTGTTTTTTCAACCGATTTGAGGAGAGTATGCAGCCAGTTTTAGGATAGGTTATCCCTTGAAGGTATGCAAAGGCTTCACGTCTTTTAAGATGTGGCAAGAAAGGTCGAGAATGCAGAATCCCCCTGTTTTTAAAAGCATTCATTTGGGTCGGAAAGTAGTTGTAAAATGGCCCTTTGTTTCACGGAAGTGAGAACGCGAAATTTTTTGAGAAACAGGTATTCTTCTCTGTTGGAGGCGAGTTCATCATGATAATAGGGAGGCTGTTATTTTGTTAAAATATCCGCATAAAAAAAGGAAATAGGAACTTTGAAGATATCGGCAATTTCTTTTAATTGCCTCGCACTTACTTACACGGTTTAAACCTTTTTCATATTTTTGAATTTGTTGAAAGCTTACCCCTAGAGATTGCCCTAAGGTTTTTTGAGACATTTTGAGCATGTTTCGTCTAAAATGGATTTTTTTGCCAATGAATTTATCAACTAGACTGCCGTTCTGCGGATTTCTACTCTGCATTTCCCCTCCCACCGGTTGCGAGCGCCCTCGCATTGGTATTCCGGGAGTAACAAATACTGAATCCAAGTCAGCTTTTTGCTTTTAGTGCTGAGAAGCACCTGGACATAACAAAATCCCCCGGAATTTTTAAGATAGCTGCGCTGTGGGTTTTTTATGTTTGAATTTCAGGGTTTTTCACTTCTCTTGATTGTTGTGTATGTGGCTAAAATATCTTTAAAAGTCTAAAGTTGTTTTAAACTAAAGTGTAAAGGCATTTCAGAAAGTTGGCAATAAAAACAGTGTTTTTTCATGGACGGCTTTTGAATGGTATAACAAACCATTGAGCACCCCCATCTTTACGCTTGTGCAGTAACAAATCGGCATCATCATGCTATTTGCTAGCGCGTGGGTGTTGCAACAGATCTTGCTAAGATAAGTTCATAAGAGCCATTTTAAATCATTTCTTATACAGTTTTTATTCACACGCCAGCCCCACTTGTGATGTGCAAGCGAGTGGTTTTGATTGTTTCAAGATAAACAGATTTGAAATGAGAGAATCTTACGGTATTCGAGGGTCTCATTTAATATCAATAATGCTCTATTATCATTATAAACCAATGTATTATATGAATAAAAATGGCTTCATTTCTCATATGATGCCAAAAATGGTGGTTCTTTAGGGATCGTGTTGTCTGAAGCAAATGATCAACAAAAAAGCGTGCTTTCAAAACGAAAGGGAATGTTTTTATGAAAGAATATAGTGAATATTCAGAGGTAGGATTGCAAATCTGATCACAAAAACTTCAAATGGAGTGTGCCTTCCTTTGAGAAACCAAATGGCTTCCTAGACGGTTCAGTCGTAGCCGATGGTGGTCAATTGGAGAGAGAGAGCGTCCTTTCAAATATAGGGGGCATAAAATCAGCATAGGGAGTGTTTTTATGAAAACATGCGTGTCATTGTCAGACAGAACTCTTTATAAATTGTAAGAAATAAAGACGGATGACACTTATCTAAACCGTATTGATACAAAGAAAAAGGGGAAGACAACCCTCCCCTAAAAACGGTAGAAAAAACATCTATAAATAGGAGACTTTTGCCTTTTAAGCACAAGACTTTTCTTGCTCTTTTGTCCATTGTCCCAGAGCAGCGAGATGATTCATACGTGCCCGATGACAAAAAGCCTTTTGCGCAATGGCAATATTTTCATGGCGTCCACCCCATGCCTTCAAGGCTGCTGCTTGCAGTGCCCGTCCATAAGAAAAAGTGAGTTTCCAAGGCAACGCTGTTCCCAAAGCATTCATAGCAGATAAATGAGCGGTTGCTTCTTCATCAGACTGTCCTCCAGAAAGAAAAGCAATTCCAGGGACCGCAGCAGGCACAGTTTGTTTAAGAACTTGTACAGTCTTTTCAGCCACTTCATCAACCGAAGCATTCCGTGCATCTTTTCCATCAATCACCATATTGGGCTTTAAAATCATCCCCTCCAAAAGAACACGGGCTTCAAATAGTTCTTTAAAAACGGTGTTTAAAACAACTTGTGTCACCTCAAAGCAGCGTGCAATTGAATGCTGGCGTGAAGGACCATCCATCAGCACTTCTGGTTCCACAATAGGCACAATTCCTGCCTCCTGACACAAAGCGGCATAGCGGGCAAGAGCTTGTGCATTTTGGTTTATGGCGCCTCTTGTTGGAAGAGTATGCGCATCAATGGCAATGACAGCACGCCATTTCGCAAAGCGCGCGCCCAAAGCATAATAATCTTTCAAACGCTCACGAAGTCCATCCAATCCTTCGGTAATGGTTTCTTGAGGAAAAGCCGCCAATGGCTTTGCACCGGTATCCACTTTAATCCCTGGTACAGCACCAAAATCACGAATAAGATCGGTCAACATTTTGCCAGTCGACGCTTTTTGACGAATAGTTTCATCAAATAAAATGACACCAGAAATGGCACTTTCCATCGCTTCTTTTGCACTAAAAAGCATTTCACGATAAGCGCGGCGATTGTCCTCATTGGATTCAACACCAATAGTTGCAAAGCGCTTTCCAATGGTCGCAGTACTTTCATCTGCTGCCAAAATCCCTCTCCCCGTACTTACCAAAGCAAGTGCGATATCTTCAAGACGTTCATTCATAAAAAATTCCTCTTAATATTTTGTCTTAATTTCCCAAGGCAACCAATACACCTTTAACATCCGTATCAATACGGCTTTTCTTTCAACTTATCTGCCACATACAACGATTCACCCTGCACAAAAAGTAAGAAGACACTACACCTATCTACCTATTCTAAAGACACACCTTCCAGTTACACAAAGATAATGTCTCCTGCAACTTATCCATAAAAACACAACATTTCACTCTTCATTGGTTCATCATTCATGAAGAGCAAGAATACCTGGCAGAACCTTGCCTTCCATCCATTCTAAAAAGGCACCTCCTGCCGTTGAAAGGTAAGTAAAATCATGAGAAACACCAGCATGGTTCAGTGCAAAAACGGTATCCCCTCCTCCAGCAATTGAAACCAAATTTCCTGCCAAACTACGTTCTGCAACATGGCGTGCCACTGCAATGGTACCTTGATCAAAGGGAGGCATCTCAAAAACCCCAAGAGGACCGTTCCACACGAGGGTTGCAACCTCATCAATCGCAGCATTGATATGCGCAATAGAGCGCGTCCCAATATCTAAAATCATCCCCTCTTCTGGAATATCTTCAATATCATATAGCCGATGCGGTGCATTTTTTTCAAAACGAAATCCAACAATCACATCCATGGGGAGCAAAATCGTACACTGGCACTCTTGTGCCTTTTCAATGACCTTCTTAATCGTCTCCATGAGTGTATATTCACACAGTGACTTGCCAACAGACACGCCCTTTGCCGCAAGAAAACTGTTTGCCATACCACCACCAATGACCAAATAATCGACCTTTTCGACCAAATGGTTGAGCACAAAAAGCTTACTCGAAACCTTTGCCCCCCCAACAATTGCCATCACAGGATGTGTTGGGTTTCCAAGACCTTTTTCTAATGCCTGCAATTCACATTGCAAAGAACGCCCTGCATAGGAAGGCAATAAACGCGTGATTCCCTCCACCGAAGCATGGGCACGGTGAGAAACTGAAAAAGCATCATTGACATAGAGATCACCATTCTGGGCAAGAGCCTCAGCAAAAGCGCAATCGTTATTTTCTTCTCCTGGGTAAAAACGAACATTCTCCAGCAGCAAAATACCACCATCTTGCAACGCTTCAACAGCAACCTGCGCTGCAACACCAATACAATCTGATGCAAAAGCCACCGGTTGATTGATGATTTTTTCTAACGCTTGCACAACAGGACGAAGTGAAAACTCTGGCTCTACTTTCCCTTTTGGCCGCCCACAATGTGAAAGAAGAATAAGCTTAGCACCACGTTTTTGAAGTTCAATAAGTGTTTCCTTATGTCGCTCAAGGCGTGTTTCATCGCACACCTTTCCTTGTGCCATTGGAACATTAAAATCCACCCGTACGAGAACACGTTTCCCAGCAACATCAACATCATCCAGTGTGCGAAAACCCATTACCGTTCTCCTTTCACTTTCCGTTGTTTCCCATTAAAACGCACCACCTCAACTTTTCCTCATGCACTCTACTCTTATACAAAATATCTTTATACAAAAAGCCCCATAACTCTATTTCTCAAACCTCATACTTACGAACATCATTTCAAACATTGTTGATCGAGAGGCCACTCTTTCACTTGGTTCTCTTTTACGCAGTATGAAAAATATTCCACGAGACGACCAGAACAGCTCTCGCAGTCACTCAAACAATATTTTTATCTCATCACTCACGAGCATTTTTCACTTTTTCCAAAAAACATACCTTTATTACTGTCAATATTTGACTTTAATATAAGAAAGAGAACCAAAAGGTTCTCTTTTTAGATTGTTTTAGCAAAAGCCACAGCGGTATCTCCCATACGGTTAGAAAAGCCCCATTCATTATCGTACCAAACCAGAACACGACACAGCTGACCATCAATCACTTTTGTTTGATCCATGTGGAAAATAGCCGAATGCGGATTATGGTTGAAATCACAGCTCACAAGCTTTTCTTCTGTCGTGTCCAAAATTCCCTTAAGTGAACCTTGTGCAGCCGTACAAATAGCGGTATTAATTTCTTCAACAGTTGTAGAACGCTGAGCAGTAAATGTTAAGTCCACTACGGAAACATTCGGTGTTGGAACACGAATCGATACCCCATCCAACAATCCTTTTAATTCTGGCAAAACCAATCCCACAGCCTTTGCTGCCCCGGTCGAGGTCGGGATCATTGAAAGAGCGGCAGCGCGTGCACGATACAAATCACGATGCATTGTATCCAATACAGGTTGATCTCCGGTATAAGAATGGATTGTCGTCATAAATCCCTTTTCAATACCAACAGTGTTATGCAACACTTGGGCAACAGGTGCCAAACAATTTGTTGTACAAGAAGCATTTGAAACAACACGATGCTCCTTATTCAAGGACTGATGATTAACGCCATAAACCACGGTCAGATCAGCCCCCTCCGAAGGTGCAGAAACAAGAACGCGTTTGGCGCCCGCATCTAAATGGGCACGCGCTTTATCACATGCTGTGAAAATGCCCGTACATTCTAAGACAATGTCGATATCCAAATCTTTCCAAGGCAATTTTTCTGGTTGCCGTTCTGCCAACACCTTTATCAAACCGGTGCCAACATCAAACGCATCCCCCACAACTTTAACATGACCTGGAAAACGCCCATGAACGGAGTCATAGCGCAATAAGTGGGCATTGGTTTCCACCGACCCCAAATCATTCACAGCCACCACTTCAATATCTTTACGCCCACTTTCCACGATAGCACGCAAAATATTGCGTCCAATACGACCAAACCCATTAATTGCAACACGAACAGTCATTTTATATTTTCCTTCACTCTCTTTACAGCGCAACAAACGAGCACCAGATGTCTATAACTTAAACAATATTCAATATCTTGCCCAATCACCATCTTTAGAGTGCGCACAAAATAATGCGCCCAATAGGATAAAATCCATAAGTTGCAACGCGAACAATCATTTTTCATTTTTCTTATGGATCTTTTTAAGCTCTTTTTCAACGGTCGCGATTACATTCTCACAAGTGATCCCGAAATGGGCATAAAGTGCATCAATTGTACCACTTGCACCAAATCCCTCCATACCAATAAATAGACCATCACATCCGATAAAACAGTCCCATCCTTGCCGCACTGCAGCTTCAATAGCAATTTTAATGGGTGCATCACCAATAAGAGCACGCTGATAGGAAGGAGATTGTTTTGCAAAGAGTTCAAAACAAGGCACAGAAACCACCCGCGTTGGAATGCCTTTTTTTTCTAATATTTCATGGGCATTGACGGCAATTTGCAATTCTGAACCGGAAGAAAACAGCGTCACCTGCGCATCATCACTAGCGGTTAATAATTCATAAGCACCGAAGGTACAAAGATTTTCTTCTTCATATTCTTGACGCAAAAGAGGCAAGTTTTGCCGGCTCAAAGCCAAAGTGGAGGGTGTTTTTCGTGCTTTTAAAGCCAGTTGCCAACATTCAACAGTTTCCACAGCGTCAGCGGGCCGGAAAACAAAATGATTAGGCATTGCCCGCAACGAAGCCAAATGTTCCACGGGTTGATGTGTAGGGCCATCTTCACCAAGACCAATGGAATCATGGGTCATCACATAAATCACACGCAACCCCATCAAAGAAGAAAGACGCATGGCAGGACGCATATAGTCAGAGAAACATAGGAAAGTTCCTCCATAAGGAATACATCCACCATGAAGAGCAAGACCATTCATCAGAGCTGCCATTGCATGTTCGCGAATTCCATAATGCAGATAGCGACCTGAAAAATCCTCAGCAGAAATATTTTTCATCTTGCTGCTTTTTGTATTGTTAGATCCCGTTAAATCAGCAGAACCACCAATGGTTTCAACCACAACTTCATTGATCACTTCAAGAGCCATTTCAGAAGCTTTACGGGTAGCAACAACAGAGCATTCTTCAGCAAGTTTCTGTTTATAGGCATCAATAGCGCCATCAAATCCGCCAAGCAAATCGCCACGCATTAATCTTTCAAACTCCACCCGTTCAGAAACAGGAAGGGCAGCGAATTTTTCCTCCCATTTTTGTCGCTTTTTAGCCGCATTCAGACCAGCCAAGCGCCAACAGTCAAGAATATCAGCGGGTATCACAAAAGGCTCATAATCCCAGCCTAAAGCGACACGAGCACCAGCGATTTCTCGTGCTCCCAAAGGCGCTCCATGAACTTTACTGGTTCCTGCTTTGGTGGGTGCCCCAAAGCCAATTGTTGTTTTACAAGCGATCAAGGTTGGTTTATCAGACTCTTGTGCCATCTCAATGGCGCGTTCTATGGCAGCTTGATCATGTCCATCGATTTTTTGTGTATTCCAGCCAGAAGCTTTAAATCGCGCTATCTGATCAGTGCTATCAGCAAGAGAAATCTCCCCATCAATAGAGATATTATTATCATCCCATAACACAATCAGCTTATTGAGCTTTAAATGACCTGCAAGAGAAATTGCCTCTTGAGAAATTCCTTCCATAAGACAACCATCACCAACCAACGCGTAAGTGTAATGGTTGATAAGATTGCCAAAACGTGCATTCTGCAAACGTTCACCAAGCGCCATCCCTACAGCATTGGCCAATCCCTGTCCTAAGGGACCGGTGGTTGTCTCAATTCCAGCAGCATGCCCATATTCTGGATGCCCCGCAAGTTTTGACCCTAATTGGCGGAAATTCTTGATATCTTCAAGACAGATATCTTCAT
The DNA here is from genome assembly GCF_040545155.1 of Bartonella silvatica. Classification (NCBI taxonomy): domain Bacteria; kingdom Pseudomonadati; phylum Pseudomonadota; class Alphaproteobacteria; order Hyphomicrobiales; family Bartonellaceae; genus Bartonella; species Bartonella silvatica. Next base: position 372,872 of record NZ_JBEPLI010000001.1, on the reverse strand, counting down.
AACCAGAGAGATACAACAAAGCATAAAGCAACATGGAGCCATGACCCGCCGACAACACAAACCGATCACGATTAGGCCAATGAGGTTTTTTAGGATCATGAGCCAAGAATTTTGTATAAAGAACGGTAGCAACATCGGCTACCCCCATTGGCAAACCGGGGTGCCCAGAATTTGCCTTTTCAATCGCATCAATCGCAAGAAAACGGATAGCATTCGCCATCTGATTTTGTTGTTCAGTATTTGTCATAAAGGATAAACCATTTCATTAAACACATTAAACACATTATTTTTTGCTACTTGCGTATTTTTTTCATTTTTGAAAAATACGACTTTTTCATTCTCAGCGTGAGATTTCCTGACCACTTAAACGTAACACCAATCACATCCCCCTCACGCACTCTTTACGCAGATATCACTTATGACAATATTCTCAAAAAATCCAGCTTTTAATTCACAAGTATTTCCTGCTTTACTTGCTAAAATTCCTTACATATTTAAAAATAAAATTCATAGAGAAAAAGAAAAAAAGTGATTCGCTTTTACATAAAGAGCTGTTAAAAGGTGCAATCACTCAAAGGATAAGAACATTATGAGCCAAGAAACAACGGTTCTACCCCACGCACTAGAACAATTGGAAAGGGCATTAAGAACCTTAGAAATCACCATTATAAACCGCAATGCTGTTATTGATAAAAGCAACGAATGGGAAGAAGAAATTCAACGCATGAATGCTGATCGTAGCCATCTTGCCCAAGCGCTTGACAAATCTGAAGCCCAAGTTGAACGATTAGAGTCTGTCAATAAAGAGGTTTCTAAACGTCTCATTAAAGCAATGGAAACGATTCGCATCGTCATTGATAGATAAAGGTTTGAATATATGGAAACTGTTTCCGTCACCATTGATGGTAAAGTTTATCGCATGGCTTGCAACAAAGGGCAAGAAGATCACCTTATTGCTCTTGCATCTCGACTCGACCAGTATATCACACATTTAAAGAAAAATTTCGGTGAAATTGGCGATCATCGTTTATCCGTGATGGCTGGTATTATGATTATCGATGAAATGGAAGAAATACAACGAGAAAACAAAAAATTAAAAGAAGATTACGAAGCTCTTCTACGACTCCATAATGAAAAAGACCGTACCATGGGAAAAGTTATAAGAAACACAACAGAACGCATTGAAAAACTCACCAATCAATTACTTAAAGATGATCAGTTGAATCCAACGCTTAAAAACAACCAGAACAGTCTTGAGACTCACGAATCAGAAAATTCGTAAAAACACAGCTATTTTTCAGCCAATCATATCCAATGCACAAAAGAACCACTGTTTTTGGCATTATTGTGAAATAACATGAGTGCCTTCTTATTCAAAACTATACGTTAAGAACCACTGTTTTTATTGCCAACCCCCTGAAATAACTTTACACTTTAAAAGATATTTTAACCGCATCCGTAACTCTCAAAAGAAGTGAAAGAACCTAAAACATAGACTCACAGCGTAGCTATCCTAAAAATTCCGGGAGATTTTGCTATGTCCAGGTGCTTTTCAGCACTAAAAGCAAAAAAGCTGACCAGGGTTCAGTGTTTTTGACTCCCGGAAGTCCCATGTGAGGGCGCTCGCAACCGGTGGGAGGGGAAAATGCAAAGTAAAAGTCCTCAGAACGACAGTTTGGGTGACAAATTCATTGGCAAAAAATCCGTTTTAGACGAAACTCACCTTCCCCTTCATTTTGAAAACACGCTTTTTTGTTGATCATTTGCTTCAGACAACACGATCCCTAAAAGAACCACTATTTTTGGCACCATGTGAGAAATGAAGCCATTTTTATTCATATAATACATTGGTTTATAATGATAATAAAGCATTATTGATATTAAATGAGACCCTCGAATACCGTAAGATTCTCTCATTTCAAATCTGTTTATCTTGAAACAATCAAAACCACTCGCTTGCACATCACAAGTGGAGCTGGCGTGTGAATAAAAACTGTATAAGAAAGAATTTAAAAATGGCTCTTATGAACTTATCTTAGCAAGATCTGTCGCAACACCCACGCACTAGCAAATAGCATGATGGTGCCGATTTGTTACTACACAAGCGTAAAGATGGAGATGCTCAAAGCTTTATCGCTATACCATTCAAAAGCTGTCCGTGAAAAAACACTGTTTTTATTGCTAGTCCCCTAAAATTACTTTATACCTTAAAAGGTGTTTTTGGTCGTATACGCGGCGACCAATGGGGAGCTGAAAGCCCTAAATCCGAGCGTAAAAATAAGCTCACTTTGTGGGTATCCCGGGATTCCGGGAGATTTTGTTATGTCCAGGTGCTTTTCAACACTAAAAGCAAAAAGCTGAATCGGATTCAGTACTTTCAGACTCCCGGAATACCAATGCGAGGGCGCTCGCAACCGGTGGGAGGGGAAATGCAAAGTAAAAGTCCTCAGAACGACAATTTGGTTGACAAGTTCATTGGCAAAAAAATTCGTTTTAGACGAAACATGCTCAAAATGTCTCAAAAAACCTTAGGGCAATCTCTAGGGGTAAGCTTCCAACAAATTCAAAAATATGAAAAAGGCTTAAACCGTGTAAGTGCGAGGCAATTAAAAGAAATTGCTGATATCTTCAAGGTTCCTATTTCTTTTTTCTATGCGGATATGTTAACAAACCCCCCCCCCATATCATCATGATGAAATTATATCGAGCAGAGAAGAATATCTACTTCTCAAACGATTTCGCTTTTTAACTTCCGTAAAACAAAGAGCCATTTTATAATTGCTCTCTAACCCAAATAAACGTTTTTAAAAGCACAAAAATACTCCACTCTCGTTCTGCCTTCCCACATCTCAAAAAAACGTCCTCTTTTCCATGCCTCAAAGGATGTCCCACCCCCAAACAGCTCACACGTCCCTCTGCAATCGGTTGGCAAAACAATCCTGTTGGGAAACGATTGGGCATCTCACAGAACAGCCTCTCTTACCCCCCCCCAGCGCATTTCACAAGATACAGATACTCTCACCCCTAACCATTTTCTCTCTCATAAAAACACCCGCTTTCGTTTTGAAAACATATTTTATTTGTTCATAATTTGTTTAAGCCCATCAAGGATAAGAAAACAAACAGCTTGCAACAGTAAGAAGTAAAAGAAGTCTTTTCCGAAAAAAATAAGCTGTAAAGCAGCTGCCAAAACAGAAAAACGCCTCGCAAAAGGGTATTAAAATCTATTGAATACCAGCGCCTTTAAATGTCTCAATCAGAAAGACCACCGCTTTCTTTCTCCACTCTTCATATATTGATACGCGTATCAATACGCGCCACTTTTATTGATAGGCACCACTTTAGAGCACACAATTCCCTTATCTTACCACAACTCACAAAAGCGATAACAACACCTTTCTCAAAAAATTTGACCAGCCCTGCCACTGCCTTGCATCTTGCATAATGCAAATCATTTTTCAATTTTGAACGAAGATGATGATCAAAAAGATTCTCATTCATGCGCTTGCTTTTAAACAACGTCTCCTACTTTCAAGCCCATTTCATGGCACCACCAGTATCTGTAATGGCAAAGCTATTAGACATTATCACCTTTACGCTTCATTAAAAGCACAAACCAGCAGCAGCATGATATTTTCTAACGCATAAACAATTGCAACACCCCAGAAACAATTGATTCCTAAGGAGCATTTTGCATCCCCTCTCACGTGGTTTTCCCCACACACCAACCCGGCTTATAACGTGCAAGCGAATGGTTTTGATTAATTCAAGATAAACAGATTTGAAATGAGAGAATCTTACGGTATTCGGGGCTCCCATTCAATATCAATAATGCAAGACTATCATTATAAATCAACGCATTATCTGAAGAAGAGCCAGTTCGATATTCCTATATCAACACAATATTCGTTTCAGAAAAAACTATTATGCAACATTTCCAAGAGTCCTCTAAGAGTGGTTTGGTCAAAATAGTGCATAACTTTTTTCTTTATTTTAACAACCACGCTGGTTTTATATCATCCCCCTAAACCGTTAAACTGACGGATTGTTCTTTTATAAACCATAAACGTCATGACAATAGATAAAAAAGCACTTAACAAAAGATATCCGATATCCCATTCATTTTTACCAAGGAACAATGACACAGGTAAGGAAGCAGAAAAAGCCATGGGCAACAGAAACAAAAGCCATTTAACAATGCTTGAAGGATAAATTGCTATGGGTATAAAAGAAAGTTTATAAACCATTTCATGAAAATATTCGACGGGCATTTTGCGTCCGGTCATAAATGTTATAAAATTGAAAACCATAAAAAACACAAGTTAATGATAAAGACACAAAACATTGCAACGATAAAAGGGAACCATCTCAGCTCCATTTCTGCCATATCCGGCAATGATACAAAGAAATACACCCCTATATAAAGAACAAAGAGCTTCATGAGATTAAGGGGTTTACACCATCCAAGGAACATGACACCCAAATTGAAACAGGCTTTGTCAGATAAACCTCAATTTTACCCTCTGCCACTTTTTCAAAAAACGTTTCAATCGAGCTGGTAAAGATATTCAAAAACACCCCAAGTAAAACAAATACAACAAAGATAAGATAACTTCATCTCTGCTATAGGAACCAATTCTTCCTGAAAAAGAAGATATTTCATCAATAAAGATGAATTGAATAAAATAATAGCACAGAGCAAGAATAAACTCCCCCGTAAAATTCTTCCCATAAGCCATTTGTCGACGTATATTCATACCGGTAAAATGAATCATAATCTTCACCTCAACCTCCCGCTCCATGATACGCCTTCATTCCCTTTTTCCAGACAACATGAATAAAGCATAAAAGACACAAAATATAAAAAACACTCCCCCGTATAAACTGCTGGAAAACGGCTAAATCACGCATTGCAAGAAACTCGGCAGGAGCAGAGATCATAAAACGATAAGGATTAAACTGCATGACTGGAATAAGCCAAGTGGGCCAAAAAGAAGGTGGCAACAAAACACCCCTCAAAAGAGCCGAACTGAGGATACTAAAAGAGAGCAATATATTGTACTCAATCACCCAGAAAGCCAATAATGAAATGGTGAAAGAGAGTAAAAAAACAAAGCAATTGTGATAAAATAATAATGAAAAAAGAAACAGTAAAGAGAGGCAGCATCCCACAATATCTTCAGAGGATAAACTCAGCTTGACAATGAAGAGAACAATGAAAGGCGTTGTATATAATACACTCTTACCTAAAAAGGTAAACAACAATTGTATCATATAACGAAATGGTTTTGTGAGGTAAACTTCTAGTTTTCCTTCTTTAATATGATGAGAAAAGGTCAAAATAACACCGTAACCATTGTTTAAGCGCGATAAAATGAGAGCAAAGGCGTAATAATAAATGATATCATGAAAACCAAAACCGTTTATGGTGCTGCCCATATCAGAAAAAAGCGCATTCCATAACAACAGTTGAATAATGAATGGCAAAAGGGTTCCCATCACAAAATCGGTAAAGAACATTGCCCTATCATTGACGACAGTGAGTAATCCATTCTTCGCAAAAAGAAACAGAGCAAAGCAGTTATTATATAAATTCTTTAAATTTAACACGGAGCATCTCTTCAAGGGAGGGAGTGGATACAGAAAACGTACAATTGAGCTGTGTTGTCATTTCCCGTATAAAACAAGGATAATCCTAACGAACTAAAGAAATCTCCAACGAGCATTCTTCATGATTGAGTTTTTTATCTTTCAAGGGAGAAGACAATTTTAACGTAAGTTCATCAATTCTCTTTAAAACAGCTGAAAACGCTACAGCGTTCTCACAAAAAACGGTGCCTCTCACCAAAGAAGGAGACATATTTTTAAATTCATTGATATCCCCGTAAAATTGTTTTTTTCCTTTATGCAACAGAAGAATATCATCAACATAACCATCAATATCCCCCATATCATGACTCGTGATGATATACCCTATGCCTTGCTCCCTTTTTAGTTTTTAAAGAAACTCTCTGATTTCATGCTTGGAAGTAATATCAAGACCAATACTTGGTTCATCTAAAAACAACAGTTTAGATCTAAATGAGAGGTTAAAAGCTAATTCACTTTTCACTCTCTCACCAAGACTCAGCATCCACACTGGTTTATCCATGACATGCTCAATACCCAGCAGTTCTGTGTTTTCTCTAAGATCACGGGTAAAAGCAGCGCGCTCAAGACCATATAATGGCTGAACCATATTCAAACTATAGCGTAAGGGTAAATCCCACTATAAGCAATTCTTGTGACCAAAGACCACGCCCAAATATTTGAACAGATCTTTCTTTGTTTTATAGGGATCAACACCAAGAACTTGAACACACCCCGTATCAGCACATTGTATACCAGAAAGTATTTTAATGAGTGTTGATTTACCTGCCCCATTAGGACCAAAAACAGCGAGCGACTACCCTGAAAAGAGGGTAAAACAAATATCTGCCAGCACCTGATCATTTCTATAAACAGGCTTAAAAAGAGAAACCACTTTATTTTTAAAGCCAAGCTCTCTCTCGACGTTGTGATATATTTTTGATACGTTTTCAAGTTCAATCAATGGTGATTGCATGAACCATTCCTCATATTAACTTATATCTTTTTTTCATAAAACCCGTCATCTTTGGGTATCCATTGTCATTCACCGAAAAAATAGATATTGCGCCCATCCCATTGTTATGACGAAAATGCACCTCGCATTTTACAATTTTTGGTTATCGTGCTTTTTCAATGTCATGCTTTCATTGAGGAATTGTCATACTGAGCACCAAAACGAGACATTTTAAACTTGTTGTTATATTCACAAAACCCATTCACCATTGAATTGATACCCTTAACGCCTTTGCGTTATTTTATTGTTTTACCACCTCTTAAATGTTGAAATACCCCTGCAACAATTCACGAAAACCATACCCCTTATCTTTTACAATTTTCACCCTCACGCCAACCCTCTTGATGACATGTTAGGATATGATTTTCATGGGTTCTGTATACACAAGCTTGAAATGATAAAATCTTCAGATCTCTTAACTCAACATACAAAACAGTCAATAATCGTTATAAATCAATATTTATCATGAATTTTAACAAACAACAATGTTAACAAACGGGACATGCGCCCTAAATCACCTTGTTCCTTCAATCAAATCCTGAACAGTTTCATCAATGATAACAATTTGGTCTCATTTAAACTGTCCAGCGAACAATCAACGAAAGAGAGAGAAAAATATACCTATTTTGCATTTTCTTTTTTATAAAAAGTGTTGCATCAAAAATGCACCAAACACTCTCAACTTTTGTGACCACGCCATTTTTTTCCTTTGCAATTGCAAATGCCATCAAATTTTTAAAGATACATTGAATATTATTGACTTTCCCCGCACCTCAAAAAACAAAATACCACCCTATTCCAAGCAATCAAAATAGATTCCACTTAAATGATGATTGGTGCGCTTTCACATCAAGCTTTACAGATAAATGAGCCTTAAAAATCTCGTTCAAATGCACACTTTATATATTTGATATATTTGGTTGATACAAAAAACTGAAATCAAATATAAACAATATACTCTTTTCACATGCGCCTTACATCACCATTCTAAGGAAAACCATTCTACCCGCACGTTCCACCATATCTCAGTTCTGGGCATCTTCACTCACCACACAATGAAGCCCCCACACCAAAGACAAACGTCGTGCGGTCTCAACAATAGATCGCAATCATGGGTTCAACATTCCTGAAAAAAACAAGTTTCCTCTTAAACTGCCTTGGTTCCATCGGCAGAAACAGAGGCAATACGCAATAAGTTGGTCGTCCCCGGTGTTCCAAAGGGAATACCCGCTGTCACCAAAAATCGATCGCCCGATTGGCAAAAACCTTCTTGAAAAGCAAGTGCTGCCGCACGATCCACCATATCTTCTAAGTTCTGGGCATCCTCGCTCACCACACAATGGAGCCCCCACACCAAAGACAAACGCCGTGCGGTTTCAACAATAGGTGACAAAGCAATAATAGGACGATTAGGACGCTCACGTGATGCCCGTATCCCCGTTGTCCCTGAAGCGGTATAAGCAACGATAGCTGCTAATTTCAGTGTTTCAGCGATCTGACGCGCCGCAAGAGAAATCGCATCTGTACCGGTTGATTCTGGTGTAGGGTGTTGCGCTCCAACCTGAGCCGCATAAGTAGGATCTTGCTCGATCTGCCGAGCAATTCGGTCCATCATAAGCACCGCCTCTTCCGGATAATGCCCCGACGCAGATTCAGCAGATAACATCACAGCATCACTGCCAGCATAAACAGCTGTTGCAACATCAGACACTTCAGCACGTGTGGGGATAGATGATGTGATCATAGACTCAAGCATTTGCGTTGCCACCACAACGGGCTTTCCAGCCAAACGACAAGCTTTTATAATCTCCATCTGAAGAGCAGGAATTCTCTCTAACGGCATTTCCACCCCAAGATCTCCTCGTGCAATCATAATGCCATCAGAAACATTAATAATTTTTTCAATATGTTCCACTGCTTGCGGTTTTTCAATCTTCGCCATCAAAGACACTTTGCCTTTTGTGAGTCGACGCACAGCCATAATATCTTCAGGGCGCTGGATAAAAGAAAGCGCCACCCAATCAACAGGCCGTTTTAAAACAGCTTGAAGATCATCCTGATCCTTTGGTGTCATCGAACCAAGAGGCAACACTGTATCAGGAAAACTCACACCTTTGCGATCAGAAATATGTGTTCCCGTCACCACACGACATTCAATAAAATGCCCACCACATATCTCTGCACGCAATTCCAGTTTTCCATCATCAACCAGCAGCCGATCTCCTGATTGAACAGCAGCGATCACATCCGGATGTGGAAAAAAAACACGCTGGACATCACCTGGCACATCACGATCATCCAATATAAACTTTTGCCCTACACGCAACTCTTCTTGCCCTTTAGCAAAACAACCAACACGCAATTTGGGCCCTTGAAGATCCACCAAAATGCCGATAGGCCGTTGAACAGTCTTTTCAACTTTTCGTATGCCCTTGACCAAATCAGCCATGGTTTCACGATCAGTATGGCTCATATTCAAACGAAAAACATCAGCCCCTGCCCTAAAAAGCTTTTCAATCATAACATCAGAAAAAGAAGAAGGACCAAGGGTTGCAATAATTTTAATTTTACGTGCACGCTTCACGGTGGAGAAACTCCTGAAAAAGAAGAAGAATTAACAACCGAATCACCAAATAAAGCCTCATCGGTTAGTTGCACCATCCAACTTGTCTGATTCCCTGTATCAATTTCCTTAAAGTCAGCTTTTTGATAACCCCGGGGGAAACAATCATGCACGCCTTGAATCGTAAATTGGCTATCTTGCACACACATCGTGACAGAACCCGGCCAATTTCCCTTTTTCTGCGCGCCTTCCGCATAAAAATAATAAAATCTTGAAGAAAGCGGTCCTTCAATTAAAGTCTGGCACTCTGTCACTGGCACCACCCACCACCCTTCGCTCACCCAGCCTGAAAGGGTCCGATATCCAAGAGCGACCCCAACAGACTGTTGGGTTGTATTACACACCCTAAAATCAGCCTTTGCAAAAGCAACCAACGAACAGGAAATTAAAATAGCCAAAAGAAAGACTCTCAATCTTTTCCAGAAAACCCATTCCCGTTTTGTGGCAATCAAAAAACGTCCCTCACAACGTAAACCGCTCAAATAAAGCATACATCCCTTTTCTTTTAAAAAGTTTCTTAAATTCATAGACCGGTATAACTATATTTTACTTTTTATAGCCTTTTTATCAATGTAGATACCTTAAACTTTTACAAAATATTTAAAGACAATTCGTAAAAAAAACTTACAGTTTGATTGACTTTTTGTTTTTCAAGCTTTTTCACCGCAAATTAATTGTTGAAAAGTAACTTAAAGTTATAGTCTGGAGAAAAATACAATGAACACAGTCACCGATGAAACACACGCAATATCCGTAAACCAATTACGTACTTTTATCGAACGCATTGAACGACTAGAAGAAGAGAAAAAAACCATTTCCGAGGATATTAAAGAAGTTTACGCTGAATTAAAAGGCTCTGGTTTTGATAGCAAAGCTGTTCGCAGTATTATACGGTTACGGAAAAAAGAAGAACATGAACGCATGGAAGAAGAAGCTATCATCCAACTTTATAAAGAGGCCCTTGGTATGAGTTGATACCATGAAGAACATGAGACCTTTTCTCAAAATAAAGAGAAAATAGAAAATACGAAAAATGAGTCACGCACAAAAACCTTTACCAGAAATGAGTCGTTTGTGTCGTGTATGATGAAGATATTGACAATATATGACCCTCTAGGGAAAAGAATCTTTAAAAGATTATCATTTCCCTTGCCCTCAGAGCGGTTCTGTTCCTACAATCATCCGTTAAGATACAGAATGAAAAGATATATGAATGACAATATCAAAAAACCTTTGACGATATTATCCTATACCATACCCGCTTTTACACAAATGCCATGACAAAAATTGCTCAATATCGCACCACGCAAGAATTGGCTCCAAAACGTATAATCAAGCTTCTTAAAGAATAATTGTAGAAACACAAATGCTTGTACGTACGAGAGCGCACAAAGACAAGCATACCGATATGCTGTCCGATTAAAAAATGACCGTACAATCATCGCCGTTGTTAACTTTACAAATGTCGTTCGTGGTGTTTTTCAAGCCTGTCATCTTGGTTTTTCTCTTGATGAAAAACATCAAGGAAAAGGTCTGATGTTCGAAATTTTATCTGTTCTTATACACCATATTTTTGATGTCTATCACCTACATAGAGTAATGGCGAATTATATGCCAGAAAATATCAGAAGCGGGAATTTATTAAAGCGTCTTGATTTTGAAAAAGAAGACTATGCAAAAGATTATCTGATGATTTCTGGCAAATGGAGAAATCACATTCTTACCTCTCGAATCAATGATTCATATAAATTTGCCCAAACACCAAAATAAAGTGTGTTCAAGTCTTTTGATCAGATGTTACTGTTATCAGATGTTTAAACAATACAAAGCTTTAGGAAATTCATGGAGAGACCTTTTGACTCTTTTCTCTCAGTGTTTTTCCCCACATTCCAACCGCACTTATGATCTATAAGGAAATGATTTTAATGGATTCAATGAGATCGTTTGTGATAAGAGAAACGCATCATCTTCTGAATTCTCATCCAATAGACAAAACAATAAATAACCTGTGATAAATCAATACGTTACATATCACGTAAATCCCATGAGAACCCAGCCAAATGAGACCTCTTCCAAAAAGGCAGACTGTTAAAAACGCTGTTTACAAATCGGCACGCGTAGGAATTTCCATTCTTTAAAAGTGTAAGATAAAACAGAGAACAAGCATTTATCAGACATATAAGTACACATCGTTTCAAATCAAAAAGCCTCCACATCGGATGCTGCTCTTTTAAAAATAAAAACTATACTGATAGACAAAAAATTTGCACTCTATATTCCTATACTACGCTTTTAAAAACTTTCATTTGGATCAGAGATTAACTGCAAGATGGCTATTTGTTTTACGGAAGTTAAAACGCGAAATCTTTTAAGAAGCAGATATTCCTCTCTACTCGATATGATCTCATCATGATGATAGGGAGGCTGTTGTTTTGTTAAAATATCAGCATAAAAAAAGGAAATCTGAACCTTAAGGATATCGGAAATTTCTTTTAAACGCTCCGCACTCACACGGTTTAACCCTGTTTCATATTTTTGTACTTGTTGGGAACTGACATTTAGAGCATGCCCCAACTGCTTTTGCGACATTTTCAGCATTTTTCGCCTAAAGCGAATTTTTTTGCCAACGAAAATGTCATTATCGGGATTTTTATCTTGCATTTTTCCCCACCGGTTGCGAGCACCCTCGCATTGGTATTCCGGGAGCTTGAAAACACTGAATCCGAATCAGCCTTTTTGCTTTTAGTGCTGAGAAGCACCTAGACATAACAAAACCTCCCGGAATCCTGAGACAGTCACAGAGTGGACTCATTCTCGCACTCAGATTATAGGGTTTTTAGATCCCGATTGATTGTTGTATATACAACCCCAAAACACCCTCTAACCCGTAAAATAATTTCAAGGGATTGGCAATAAAAACAGTATTTTTGAACCTATGATTTTTTAACGAGAAGCATTCTGCCTCTCAAACTTTTATCAATGCTCTCTAAAATCACAAATGAGAAAGAGAGCTGCTCATAGCACCTAAACCAGCACACTCTCTCTAGAACATTCTCAGCATTAACGCTAAAGCGTTTTATGATTTCACACACTCTATATCTTCGCGCAACAATTCAAGTTCCAGCCACTCTTCTTCCTTTTGTACGCAAATATTTTTCTTTTCTTCCAGAGTTATTGATAAACGCTCAAAGCGCTCTTTATCATTGCAATAGAGTGCTGGATCAGAGAGCTCTTGTTCAATTTTTTTGATTTCATCCTGCAAGGCAGCAATTTGTTTAGGCAATTTTTCCAGTGCGTAAACCTGCTTATAAGACAGTTTGCGCGGCTTCGTTTTTTCCTGCCCCACACTGTTTTGGTTTGATGATGCGAGATGTTTTATATCCCCCCTCGCACGCGCACTTTCCACCGCTTTACGCTGTGATAATTCTTTATCCTTGCGCCCCAGCACTGCAGCTTGTTTGTTTTGTGCGATCATATCACGATAACCGCCGGCATATAAAATCCAATGACCATCGCCTTGAGGTGCCAATATATGGGTAACAGTACGATCTAAAAAATCTCTGTCATGACTGACCAACAAAACAGTTCCATCAAAATCGGCAATAAATTCTTGCAAAAGGTCCAATGTTTCCATATCCAAATCATTGGTTGGTTCATCGAGAATCAAAAAGTTTGCTGGGCGTGAAAGCAGCCGCGCCAACATGATTCGCGCTCTTTCTCCACCTGAAAATTCTTTAAGTGGTGTTCGCGCTTGTTCAGGCAAAAACAAGAAATCTTTCATATAAGAAACAACATGACGCTCTTGCCCATTGACCAACAGAGTATCTCCCCTTCCATCAGTTAAATAATGAGCTAAAGTTTCTTCTCCATTTAAAATCCGCTGTTGATCAAGCAATGCCATGGAAAGGTTATATCCATGCTTCACCATTCCTTGATCAGGGTCTTCCTTGCCAATCAGGGTAGAAAGCAAGGTTGTCTTTCCAACACCATTAGGACCAACCAAACCAATTCGGTCCCCACGCTGAATGCGCAAAGAAAAATCTTTCACAATAACCCGATCACCATAAGATTTTGAAATACGCTTTGCTTCCAAAACCAACTGTCCAGAATGAGGACTTTTAGCCGCATTCAAAAGTGCACTTCCCGGTTGTCCTTGATAGGCTTGATGCATCTGTCGCAGTTCTTTTAACGCGCCTAGACGGCGCATATTACGTTTACGCCGTGCACTCACACCATAGCGTAACCATTGTTCTTCACGCTCAATTTGCCGCCCTAATTTGTGCTGCTCGAGAGCCTCTTCTTCCAAGGCTTTATCACGCCAACTTTCAAACTCTGAAAAACGCTTCTCTAGCCTTTTGGTTATCCCCCGATCCAACCACACAGTTGAACGCGTAACATTTTCTAAAAATCGCCGATCATGTGAAATAACCACAATCGCTGAACGCAAAAAACGTAAAACACCTTCAAGCCATTCAATCGTTGGTAAATCCAGATGATTTGTTGGTTCATCTAAGAGAAGAATATCTGGTTTCGCGGCAATAGCGCGTAAAAGCGAAACGCGCCGCTTTTCCCCCCCAGAAAGCGTTTCTAACTTCTCATTTCCTGAAAACCCCAAACTTGTCCGAAGTGTATTAACCCACTGCACATCAGACGTATCATCAAGCCCTGCCTCCACAAAGGCGTAAATATCTTCAAAGCCCGAACAGTCGGGGCTTTGCGAAACATAACGAACAATAGCACGTGGATGACGAAAGATCTCTCCTCCACTGGGCTCTATCATTCCAGCAGCAATTTTTAACAGCGTTGATTTTCCACAGCCATTACGGCCCACCAAGGCAATACGTGCCCCTTGCTCAATCGACAAGCACGCTTGATTGAGCAAAGGGGTTGTGCCAAAGGTTAAGAAAATGCGGTCAAGCCGCAACAGCGGCACCGACATCAACGAACGCGTTGCGGACAAGGTGCTTGATAAAAGATACCTCTTCCATCACGGTAAGTGCATAATTGTGGTCTTTGTACTATGGGAGAACAAGGTGCCTGATAAAGCTGCCCTCTACGACTACGGTACGTACACAATGACTGAGCATTTTGTTTTTGCCGTTTTTTCTGATTAACCGCAGCCCCTGTTACTGTCCCAGCAAGGGCACCAAATGTAGCACCGGTTAATGCTGCTCCAGGAGTACTTCCACCAATTGCTGTTCCCGCCAGAGCACCTATTGCAGCGCCTCCCACACCATAACGTGCAACACGCTGATCACTCACAGAACAAGCCACCGTACTGAGTCCAATGGCAGAAACCACAGCCACTTTTAAAACTGATTTCAACATATAAAACCTCTCCTTCTATAATAAAATATTATTTGCGCCAGCCCTTAAATCACCACCCCCCCTACCTGATACAAATATGCTGGAAGAGCTTTATGGAATAGGTACAGACGCTAATAATATAGCCTTCCCAGAACCTAAATGACAAGAAAAGGTTCCACAAATACAGTTAGAAAGCGTCAAAGATGACCCAAATGACACATTTTTATCATAGATTGGCCACTTTACACCTGAAAGGGTTAAGCCTTTTAAATCAGAAAAACCAATAATACTAAACAAACAATTATCCGGCAAATCATAGGAACAAGGCTTTGACAAAACCGGCCATCCTTCTTCCCGACCACTTGTTAACAACACTGAAATGCCCTTTTCAGCCATCATCAGCGCTTGTGTCATATGAGAAAGGCTATGATCACTTCTTTCACCTCCCAAAGCGCCACATAAAATAAGCTTTTGTGCACCATTTTGGAGCGCTCTCTCACATGCCAGAGCACTATCCGTCATATCTTTATCAGAGGGAAAAACCTCACGCGTAACATCACGATATTTATCCATTAAAGCCTGATTTGATGAATCAAAATCACCTATCCACAATTCAGGAGTCACATTCAACGCTGCCGCATGGCGCATTCCACCATCGGCAGCAATCACCCGACTGTTGCGAATTTGATTGCGCAAACGATCCGTGATACAAACATCTCCGTTTAACAAGATTGTGAATGTTACCATGCCTTTCGTCCTGCTTTCTTACATATGTTAAAAAAATGATAAAAAAGAGCTGTCTTTATAAATAATAACCGTGATATAGAGCGACAAAAATTCTTGTCAAAAATATTCTTGGTATCATGTCTCTTTCTTGTAAAAATAACCTCTCGCTTTATTAAAAAACATCAACAAAGATATAAATGGAATTTGTCGCAATATCCTCAGAAAGCACCGTGCAGACTGGTCAAAAGCACCAGATTTTCCAGCGATTCTTTCTTTTTTACGCCAAAGAATATAAAGTCTGCATCAAAGGGTACAAAGCAACACTTATAGGCTTAATGCTCCTCCTTTCTGCGTGTCACTCCCCTTTCTCTTCAAAAGAGCCCATTTCTTCTGGGAGCTTGTCTAAAAAAATAACACATGCCAGCGCTCACGATATCCATGCCACCTTAAGTGAGCTACAACACCTGCGCATTTTGCAGATATATGGCAGCGCATATGACGATCCCAAATTAGAACATTTGTTGGCCAATATTGTACATAGACTTGCAATTGTATCACAAAATCCTCACAAAACCTATTCTGTCACCATTTTAAATTCAGAAAGCGTCAATGCCTTTGCTCATCCAAGTGGCTCAATATATATCACACGCGGCATGCTGGCACTGACCAACAATTTGTCAGAAGTTGCAGCAATTTTAGCGCATGAAATCGCCCATATCATAGCCAATCACGGCATTTTACGCCTGCAAAAAGAAGCCGAATTAAAAATGGCACATGGCATATCATCAAATTTTCTCTCTCAAAAAGAGAAAAAACATCCTTCTCCGCATAAAAACGAGCAACAACTTGCCCAATTTTCACGTCATCAAGAACTCGAAGCCGATTCAATTGCTCTTACACTTCTGCAAAAGGCAGGATATGATCCTTTTGCTTTGCCACACTTTCTCCAATCTATGGAAGCTTATAACGCTTTTCGTAATATCTCAGATGTAACCAATACACCTCTTGACTTTCTAGCAAGTCATCCAAACACCCCGCAGCGCGTCCGCCTTGCATTAACAAAAGCGCGTAAAATCAGTAAAGAACACATAAGTGAAATCAATACAGTACATACAAGAAACAAAGAGCATGATTCTTTTCTGAAAAGCATTGATGGCATGATTTTTTGGGATAACTTTCATAGCGGCTTTGTGCGAGAAAACCAATTTATTCACCCACAGTTAGGCATCACTTTTTCTGTTCCAGACGATTTCATAATAGAGAATTCAGCACACACTGTTTGGGCCAGTGGCCCCGATAAAATTGCCATTCGTTTTGATGCTATACCGCGCCCAACACAGATATCTGCCAGTGATTATGTAAAGAGCGGCTGGATTGCAGGGCTCGATCCATCCTCTGTTCATTCCATCACGATCAAAGGTTTGCTTGGTGCGCGTGCCCGCGCAACCAACGAACAGTGGCAATTTGATGTCGTTGTTGTTCTCTTTAAAAAACACATTTTCCGTTTTCTTATCGGCGCGCCCCATCAATCTCAAAATTTTCAAAAAATTGCCAAAAGAACAATTGAAAGTTTTCATCTCCTATCATCCTCACAGCTCAAAAAGTTGAAACCCTTAAGAATTCGGATTATCCGCGTTAAAAAGGGAGACAGCATTGCAAGCCTTGCAAACAAAATGCAAAACAGCGCCCATAAAGAAAAACTCTTCTGCATTCTCAATGCACTCTCGCCAACAAAAACTTTAAACATTGGCACAAAAGTTAAAATTATCACGCAATAATATAACTCTTTTCAACACAGGTTTCTCTCTTCACTTTATGTCCCCTCCTTTTAACAACCTCTTTTTCCCGCAGGTATAATGAAGTCCTCAAATCTGTCATATCTCTATACGGCCCCCCCGCTCAAAACGTACTTCTTGAAAAGTTCATCCTACATTTCATAAGCATCTTCTGAATGAACATTCAGCAAAGCAGTACGTAATTTCTGCAAAGCCCGCGCTTCAATTTGACGCACGCGCTCTTTTGAAATTCCAAGTTTTTCGCCTAAAACCTCTAAAGTTGCCCCCTCTTCATTCAAGCGACGAAAACGAATAATTTCAAGTTCCCTTTCATTGAGAATCTGCAAGGCATCATAAAGCCACTGTGTCCGTCGTTGACCATCAATCATCTGCTCGATTAGAGCATCAGGCAAAGGGCTATCGTCAACAAGAGCATCCATTTTAGCAACGGAGTTATCACTATTTTCAGAAACAGAAACACTCAATGAATTATCGGAACTTGAAAAACGAAAATCCATTGTTTCAACATCCCGAACTGAAACACCGAGCTTTTCAGCAATGGTACGAAAAATATCCTGTTTTGAAAGGGCATTATCATCTTGCACCAATTTAGCCCGCAATCGCCGCAGATTAAAGAAAAGCGCTTTTTGTGAAGAGCTTGTTCCACCTCGAACAATGGACCAGTTTCGCAAAATATAATCTTGTATAGAAGCACGAATCCACCACGTTGCATAAGTTGAAAAGCGAACCTCCCGATCAGGTTCAAAACGCGCAGCCGCTTCCAAAAGCCCAACATAACCCTCTTGCACCAGATCCCCCAAAGGCATTTTGAAACGTTTAAAACGGTTAGCAATCGCAATCACCAAACGCATGTGAGCAGCTGCAATTTGATGCATTGCTTCATCATCACGCTTGTCTTTCCACCGCAAAGCCAAATCATGTTCTTTTTCTCGTTCAAGATAAGGCGCTTGCATGGCAGAACGCATCATATTACGCCCCAAGCTTTTTTCTGCGTCATTATAATTTTTACTGCTTTTATAAACAGTATTTGAAAGATTACCCATAATAACCCCTTGCGATTAAAATTATCAAAACTGATTTGGTAACGACATCACTGTTCTTTTAGAAAAAGAACGTAAAAGTTGTTTACTTACATACCACTACTTTAGCGTGTATTTTTATAATCGCAATTGTTTTTTTGACTGTAATCACAAAACTTATCTGAATAGGCCACAATTTCGCTTACAAACCAACAGCTGAAAAACGTCCTATTATCAAGGAATGCTTGAAAAAACCTTCTCCCCATAATTTTTATGACAAAATAAAAAAATAAGATAATCGGGAAAATTGAATACTGTTTTGTTTCATCATCGACCTACTTATCCTTTTTATAAAGCATTTATTTATGGTTTTAGACTCACAATACAACCCATAGGTGCAACAATCTGCCATAAATTTAAGGCAAGCAAAAAAGGAATATCCAAGAACAAAGAAGGAAAAAGAAGCGCCAAAAAACGATAAGAAAGATTGAAGCAAATGGAACAAACATGTTAAAGAAGCAGCAGAATGCCAAAATCGTTAAGAATAGGCTTTTGACCCGTGCAGCACCAAGAAAGAGCATAATTATGGATAGCAAAATTGTTCAGCAGAATGATATTCTTCAGGATGATCTTCTTATTGAAAAACATGGAAATGGAAAATTTGAAGGTTTTCGTTTTTATGTTAACAAGAACAATAGCGATCAAAGCACGAACACGCAAAACTCCATAGAGAATGAAGATTTGATTCTTGCCTTTTCCAAACGTGCCTCTCGTCTTTGTGCTTGTGCCAATAAAGATTTTACAATCAGTTCTGATGGAATTGTGCGCTGGATTGGTCAACCGGTGGGACGCCTTATTGCAACAGAGGATTTTTTAAAACCCAAACTCATTGTTTTAGCCGATACGCAATTAACAACAGAATCCCGCGACAATGTTGCCAAAAGATTAGAGCGTTTTGTAACATTTCATTTTGAAACGGCCTTACAACCACTTTTTGCTTTGCGTAATGGTGACAACTTAACGGATGCTACCAGCGATTTTGCTTCAAAACTTGTTAACTCTTTAGGGATTTTACCCCGCCGAAAAGTTGCCGAAACCGTCAAAAATCTTGACCAAGCATCACGCGCGGTTCTTCGGCGTCTCGGTGTGCGTTTTGGTGCATTTTATATTTATGTTTCCGGCGTACTTAAACCAATCCCAGTGCAAGCCATTACATTGCTTTGGAACCTTCAAAATGAAGGTCATGACCAAACCGGTTTGGATGAAATTTTCTCTGCCTTATCAGCTGGACGAACGTCCCTGGCTGTTGAGCCCAGCTATAACCGACAATTTTATCAGTTGGCTGGTTATCGAATCTTAGGGCAGCGTGCTGTACGAGTTGATATTTTAGAACGTCTTGCCAACCTAATCCGCCCTGCCCTTCACTGGACAAAAGGCAACACCCCCAAACCCGATGGCGCTTATGATGGTAAGAGTTTCTTTATTACATCTGCCATGATGTCGATTCTAGGAGCCCGTGAGGCTGATACGGAAGAAATTCTCAGAAAACTTGGCTATCAATCACAGAGCATTTCCAAAGCTATTTTTGAACAAAATCTCCTCGCAAGCAAAGTCTCTTCCCATTCATGTCAGGCAACACAAAATGTTCCTGAAGCAGAATGTGTTGGAGATCAATGGAAAACCGTGGAAACAGTAGCCACAACACAGGAAACAAAAAACACTTTATCCACTTTTCATAAGATACAATCAAAGAGCGTAGATGATTTACCGGCAGCTGAAGCCATTGGCGATTTTGCACAGCAAAAACACATTGTAGAAGATGATAACGTCGTCTTACTGTGGCATTATAATCCCCAACCTCGCTATAATACCCCCAAAAAGCACACCTCAAAAAAACGTGATAAATCTGAACAAGAGTGGCAAAATAAACCGAAAAAGACTTTTAAAAAAAGAGAACGTGCGAATGCCTTCTCCTCTCAAGAAAAAACATCCCACACGAAATATCCTTATAAGCCCTCCACCAAAGATGTGAAGAGAAAGTCATTTCAAAAAGAAAAACGCCCTGATCTTGATTCACCTTTTGCAAAATTAGCTGCGCTACGCGAACAGCTCATCGCTAAGAAAGAGGTGTATCCCACTGCCTCCAAGGATCACTAAAAGAATAAAGGGAGTTCAATCTTGACTCATGTCGTAACCGACAACTGCATCCATTGCAAATATACGGATTGCGTTGAAGTTTGCCCCGTTGATTGTTTTTATGAAGGTGAAAATATGCTTGTTATTCACCCCGATGAATGCATCGATTGTGGTGTCTGTGTGCCAGAATGTCCAGCAGAAGCCATTATACCTGATACCGAACCAGGGCTAGAAAAATGGTTAGAACTTAATCTAAAATATGCAGAACAATGGCCAAATTTAACAACCAAAAAAGATCCTCTCCCTCAAGCAAAAGAAATGGACGGAGTTTCGAATAAATTAGAAAAGTATTTTTCAGAAAATCCAGGAAGCGGTGAGTAATAACGATACGGTTTTGATCTTATTCTTTCAAAAATAAAGAAGATTCTTTTGTAAAAACAAAAAATCTTAAGCGAAATGATTGATTCTTCTGAATTTTGGTGTTAGTGTCACTCTAACATGATCACCTTTCTAAGTATTGTCTTTTGCTTTTGTTTATAAAGCAATGTACTTTTTGTTGGATTTAAAAGTACTTAACTTTTATGCTCATTCAATTTGTAATATACTTGGTTAAAGAATATTCAATTTTCAGGTTTATAGCCTGTTTTCCAGTACATTTATTGGTCATAAAGGGAGTAAACTAAGATATGGCATCCCAACGCAGAACACCCTCCAATGCTAAAGGATTTGCAACATCTGAATATATCGTCTATCCTACCCACGGCGTTGGGCAGATTATAGCGATTGAGGATCAAGAAGTCGCAGGACATAAGTTAAAACTGTTTGTCATTCATTTTGCAAAAGATAAAATGGACGTTAAAGTACCGGTTGCAAAAGCTATTTCCGTTGGAATGCGCAAATTATCAGCTGTTGATTCCGTTGAACGTGCATTAAAAATATTACACGGAAAAGCACGCGTTAAGCGAACCATGTGGTCGCGCCGTGCTCAAGAATATGACGCTAAGATTAACTCAGGTGATCTGATTTGTATTGCTGAAGTGGTGCGCGATCTTTTTCGCTCCAATATACAGCCTGAACAGTCTTATTCTGAACGTCAACTTTATACGGCTGCTCTTGAAAGAATGGCTCGTGAAATTGCTGTCATTAATAATCTTTCTGAAACAGAAGCCATTAATCTTATAGAAATGCACCTTTCAAACAAATCAAAGCGCGAATTTGAAGTGGAAAAAGATGAAACAAACGTAAGCAGTGAAGCGATCTGTGCTGCATAATAGCTTAATGTTCTGGTAATAAAATAGATCAAGCATGTTTTTTATTATCAGAAAACTTTTATCGGAAACAGAACATTTGATAAAGAGTTTACCAAATGTTCTCATCCGTTGATATATAATAAGCCATATTACAGTTCTGAATCTATTTAAAAAGTCGTGTGTTCGTCTTTTTTCTTCCCTTTCGAATCTCTATATTTATAAAAAGGCAATTCAATTATCAGACTTAGTTTCTATTGATACTGATAAAGAGCGAATATATGAGTTTTTCTCACAGTAAAAACCACATCAAATGCACATACCCAAACCTTCAATGAAGGCAACGAGATATCTCTAAATACGCTCTATGAAGTGAAAAGCTGATACCCCATATCTTTTTTAAGAACACAGCTGGAAGCTCTGGAGATCACTTCAGCATATTGATCTATAAAAATAATTCATTGTTTTACATGTTAAGTAAGAAAACTAAATATCACCAGCTTCTTTCATTGCAAACCTGCTTATCTTGAATCAATCAAAATCACTCACTTTCTCATATAATATATTGATTTATAATGATACGTTATTCATATTGAATTAAAACTCCGAATATCGTAAGATTCTCTCATTTCAAAACTGTTTATGTTGGATCAATCAGTATCACTTGCGCATAATAAGCGGGATACGTGTGTGGATCAAATTTGTATAAGAAAAGAATAAAAATGGCTCTTATGAAGAGTCCTAATACGAGATCTGTCGCAACACCCACGAGCAGGCAAATATAATCCGGCTTGCTTCTTTATAAACGTCAAGATGGGGGCTCTCAATAGCTTTATCGTTATATCCTTCACAGCTTCCGACGCGAAATGGGCTTGGATGCGTTGCAAAATATTTCTTAAAAAAAACGCATGAATGTGCAAATCAATGGCGTTCTGTTTACATGAGGGGCGCGCACCCATTAAAGGAAGCAACAAACAAAAACGTAAAGCAATGCGTCATTTCTCTTCTTTACAAGACATTGTCTTAAATGCTTTTAAAAACCGTAAAGTGGAATGAAAAGGTAACGGTAAAGATGAGCGTTGATTGCTGCACATATCTGCTTATAAACACAATAAACTTTATAACGAGAAAGATAAAGTTTCAATCGCTAGCAGAAAAAATAGAACAACAGCCACACACTCCTGCTCTCAAATATGATAGGGCAGCGTACATCTCGAAATCTTCTGTAAGAAAATAACTAAAAAATCTGCCCCACCGCTGCAAATATCTGTTTAAATGCAATAAACTTTACCGCTGCTTAAAGAGACAAAGTTTCAATCTTTAGCAGGCAAAACAGAACGACCGCGATACATTCCTGTTTTCAAATCAATATGATGAGGTCGACGCAGCTCACCAGAGTTTTTATCCTCAATATAAGTCGGCGCTTTAAGGGCATCAGCCGAACGGCGCATACCCCGCTTCGATGGAGAGGTTTTTCGTTTAGGTACAGCCATAAAGAGACACTCCAAATCCACTAAAAAGAAGAGGCAATGTCAAAATGACAGAGCCTATATCAAAAAACATAAAAATTGAGACTCTTATACACTGATAAAAAAGAAGAGGCAATGTCAAAAGTAGTAATATAATGACCAAAATGATGGTTTTATGCACACATGAAAAACTTTTCATGAAACTTTCATCTCATTTTTTGTTTGGCTTTAACAATGACTTGCGCGTACACTCACCTTAAGGACCAAAAAAGAAATTGATTTTTAAATGAAGAAACCGATGAAAATTGATAAAAACGAGAAAAAATAGACTTTCTCTTATCCATTCTAAAGTTTCATAAAATATAAGGAAGCAAGATGCACGAATTTGCCACCTTTCTTGCCGAGCATGGGCGCGCTGTTGAAAACCGTCTTGAAGCACTGTTAAGTGATCAAGTTCAAAATGGTGAGATTGCGCGTCCTGAAAATTTGATCAAAGCCATGCGTCACGGTGTCCTGAATGGTGGAAAACGTTTACGCCCCTTTCTTGTGATTCAAAGTGCCGCACTTTTTGATATCCCTCTTGAACACTCTCTTGATGTTGCATGTGCCTTAGAGTGTGTCCATTGCTATTCACTCATTCATGATGATCTTCCCTCCATGGATAACGATACGCTTCGGCGTGGAAAACCAACAGTTCACATAGCCTTTGATGAAGCAACAGCGATTCTCGCAGGCGATGCTCTCTTGACGCTTGCCTTTGAAATCATTTCCCATAAATCCAGCAGCCTCTCTTTTGAAACCAGAATAAAGCTAATCACTGCCCTTGCACAAGCGTCAGGACTTGGTGGGATGATAGGCGGTCAAATGCTCGACATTACAGCAGAAAAAACACCGCAAGAAAGTAGCAACATTATCACGCTACAACGCATGAAAACGGCAGCCCTTATAAGCTTTGCTTGCCAAGCAGGCGCAATCATTGGCAATGCTCCAAAAGAGTTGACAGAAAAACTCTCTCTTTTTGGAAGCTATGTTGGTTTAGCATTTCAATTAACCGATGATCTTCTAGATGTCACCGCCAGCAGTGACATTTTAGGAAAAACTGCTGGAAAAGATAAAACAGCACACAAAGCCACTTTTGTTGACCTTTATGGGATTAAAGAAACAGAAAAAAAGCGCAATGAACTCATCACAAAAGCAGAACAAATTTTACACCCTTTTGGCATCAAAGCGAAATCACTCCGACAAGCAGCCCATTTTAGCGCAATACGAAAAAATTAAAGGCACCAAACTTCCAATAAAACGTAAAACAACTGAAAGATAAAAAACAAAAACTTTATGTTAAACTTTTTGAAGAATTTCACTCCACCATTAAAAACAACTTATTTCACCCCCATCATTGAATAGCTCATTTTAACTTGATCCAGTTACACAACGGATGCCCTCCGACCAAATTGGACATGTTTATAAGAAATTCCCACCTTTTAAGGACAAAGGTGTTGGTATGAAGTATCTCTGAAACAGGAGAAACCCAATTTGAAAGGAATATGAAGTTTTAAAAGTAAAAACCAGCTTTCAAACCTACTATTTCTTTTTAGTTTATCTTTACACCTGTCAAAGACATCTCCAGAAATCTCTTAAAAAGAGAGATGACGCATTGCCTCACGCTTTTATTACGTTTTTTCATGAAATCACACTCCTCATGTCAAACAAAATACCATTGCGTCACAATTTCACGCATTTGTTTTCAAAATATACATCACTCGCAACTCCATTTCACAACGACACCTGTGAATGATATAATAAGATCTATTAAGCAACACGCATCTTTGCGTTTATGAAAGAGAAAACAAGCACCATCATGCTATTTGCCAGCTTGTGGGTATTGTTACACGATTCATAAGATACAGCGCCTTTCTTTGCTCACTTTCGCCCACACGCTCACACTATTTATGATGCGCTAAAATATAGATTTTAATTGCTTCAAAATAAACAGATCTGACGTGAAAGAAGTTTGCGCTCTTGGGGTTTTTACGACGAAAAACGATAAATGACCATTATAAACAGCTCGTCTATTTTACCCCTGCCCAAAACGTGTATGAATATAATCACTCAAAAGTGCTTCAAATTCCTCGGCAATATGATCACCCCGCAAAGTTTTTACCTTTTTTCCTTCAATAAAAACAGGGGCAGCTGGACTTTCACCCACTCCAGGCAATGAAATACCAATATCGGCATGCTTTGATTCTCCTGGTCCATTGACAATACAACCCATCACAGCAACTTTAAGCGTTTCAACACCAGGATATTTCTTACGCCAAATAGGCATATTTTTGTATAAATCCGCTTCAATTTTTTGCGCCAATTGCTGAAATACCGTAGAGGTTGTACGTCCACACCCAGGACAAGCCGCCACCACAGGTAAAAATTGCCGAAACCCCATCACTTGTAAAAGCTCTTGCCCAACTCTCACTTCGCGTGTTCGATCTCCACCCGGTTCAGGCGTTAATGAAATACGGATCGTATCCCCAATCCCTTGCTGTAACAAAATTCCCAAAGCCGCGGAAGAGGCAACAACACCCTTTGTTCCCATCCCTGCTTCTGTTAACCCCAAATGGAGCGCATAATCACAACGCGCCGCCAAAGCACTGTAAACAGCAATAAGATCTTGAACATCACTCACTTTTGCAGAAAGAATAATTTTATCACGTCCCATCCCCAACTCTTCAGCAAGAACAGCCGAACGCAAAGCAGACTGCACAACGGTTTCTCGCATAACTTCTGCAACAGATAAAGGATTTTCCTGCTGTGCATTTTCATCCATAAGCTGTGTTAACAATGCATTATCAAGCGACCCCCAATTCACACCAATACGAACAGATTTATGATACCGACAAGCAATTTCAATAATTTCTGCAAACTGGCGGTCTTTTTTGGCACCAAAGCCAACATTTCCAGGATTAATCCGGTATTTTGCAAGAGCTTCAGCACAGGCAGGATGTTCCGATAAAAGCTTGTGACCAATATAATGAAAATCTCCCACCAATGGTACAGAAAAACCTAATCGTTCTAACCGATCGCGTATTTTGGGCACAGCCGCCGCCGCTTCATCACGATCAACAGTAATCCGAACCAACTGCGAACCAGCCTGCCAAAGAGCAGCAACCTGCGCAACAGTTGCATCAATATCGGCCGTATCGGTATTGGTCATTGACTGAACAACAATGGGGTTATCACCACCAACCATCACATCGCCAACCGCAACCCCAACAGACCGACGACGCTCAAGAGGTTTAGATAAATAATACGCTGTACGCATCAAATCCTCAAATTCCCAAAACCTGCGCTCTCAAACATCATTCATAATACCACTTATTACAGTACAATTTAAAAAACGCACAAAAAATACCAATTCACTCAACCAAAGCCCTTAGCTTTTTTCACCTCGCCGACAAACACAACCAAATGCAACCTTTTCATTGCCAAACCGTTATCGCAACACCTCAAAACCCGTTCCCATTCCCGTAAAACAGTATAACAGATAAAGGAGTCAACAAATGTATCTATTTTCACCCCACAGCAAAAATGCTAAAATTAAAAAACGCATTGCACAATTAAAAAATGAACTTGTCCCTGTAAATCACTGGCACTCTCATCATAATAGCTTTGAAAATATCTCTGATGTACTGAATACATGGAAACAAAAAGGACGTCATGCACTCTACCACCTTAACGAGCATACGACAGCATTAAAGAAAAAAGCAAAACAACACCCCAAAACAACTCTTGCCTTAACTGCAGGATTGATTTTATCTGGTTTCCTGCTAGCGCGCAAATACAGATAATATAACCCAAAATACCTTTTAAATGCCCGCCTTAAATCGGGCATTTTTTTAGCCCTGACAAAGAAAAATTCAACATAGCTGATAAAACCACCACCATCCTCTTAGATTATAATGAAAAACTCCATTCTACCTGAAAAAAGAAGATTTCCCCGTTTCATCAATCTGATAAGAGATTCATTCCTCTTTGGGATGCATTTTACTAAAACACACCAACGATACACGTTACTCATCAATACATTGATTTATAAAAATTACATATCACTTTGCCAATCGAATAAGAAAACGAAATGAATAAGCCCTTATTTCAAAGGCGTCTTATAATATATCAATAAAAGCCATTTCTATACACATCAAATAAAAAACATAAAGATAAAGTTACTTAAGAAAGGAATGAAAATATCTTACAATGCACGACCTCAACACAAGAGTCGCTGCAACTCTAAGAATTGCTCAGTACAACGGTAAAATGCATTGCGCAATTTTACACACTCTACAGATAAATCTTTCTATTAATCTTTCATTTAATGTCACACTTCTACGTTTGGTTAATACCCCAAAATAGAAAGAGAACGACGATCATACTATAGCAATCGATGAATAAGCCTCATATCACCATCCTGAAGGGGGATGCTTGAGCATAATATATAAAAACTTAAAAATATGGATCATAACGAACCAAGCAAAATCTTCTATAGTAAATACCCATTTGCTATATGCAAAGGGAACAAATATAAAACTCAAAAAACCCAAAATTCTATCCTCCAGAATCAACACGCTTTGAAGTATCCACATATGTAACAACAGACATACCAGGAATAAGCTTTTCAACCCCCTCTTGTCCAGGATCTAGCGCAATACGCACCGAAATACGTTGTGCAATTTTAATAAAGTTACCGATTGTCGTATCGGTTTTTAACAGGGAAAACTCTGACCCCGTCGCAGGCGCGAAACGCACAACACGCCCTGTTAATTTCTTATTGTTCAGTGCATCAACAGAAAAAATAACCGGTTGCCCCACACGCATTTGAGCAAGCTGTGTTTCTTTATAATTGGCAATAATCCAAATATCATCAGAAATAACTGAAACCAATTGTGCACCAGGCAAGACATATTGTCCCACACGTGCCCCCACCAACCCGATATACCCCGTTCTAGGAGATAAAATCTTCGTATGGTCGAGATTGATCTTAGCCAATTCAAGTCCAACCTTCGCTCCAGCAACTTCAGACTGTAAACTTTGCCGTTCGAGATCTAACTGTTTTTGCAATTGGCGTTTTGTTTCAAGCGCTTCCAATAATTGCGAAAGGGAGTGAGAATTGGAAGTATCGCTAAAGCCTAGTCTTTTATTTTCAGGCAAAACATTCGAGAATGCTTTTGAACGCGCCAATTCCGCTTCTGCAACATTAATTTCTCCCTGCAAAATCTGTGCCTGTAACATGATACTTGCAAGTTTTGCATTTTTTGAATCGAGAATCGCCTGTGCTCGTGCAAATTGTTGACGGAAGAGAGCGTCATCAAGTTCAAATAAAAGCATTCCTTTTTCAACACGTTGATAGTCTTGAACATAAATACGCGAAATCACCCCAGCGATCTGAGAACTCACCAACGTAACATTCCCCTTAATGGAAGCATTATCGGTTATTTGAATCGTACTCACAAAAGGAGGCAGTCTCCAAGCCCATAGGATCAGCAACCCCCCAACAACACCAGAAAAAAATGTAATAAGCGTTGCTCTTGACCGTAATGCCTTTATCATTTTTGTTCCCCCTCTTCTATGATATTATTCTGCTTTCCGAATGCACGTGAAGAGTATGGCTTTACAAGTATTTTGACAAGAAAAACAGCAAACACAAGCACCGCAATATAAAAGTAAAGTCGAAAGACATCACCATAAGCAAAAATATTGGCTGTCAACTTAAACTTTTCAATCAGTTGTGATACACCTTGCTCACTTCCCAAAATATGAGGAACAGGAGCACCATAAGATGGCGAAAATAAGGTATTATCCTCTCCTGAAATAATGGGGTCTGTCACCACAATATTTTGTGTTAAAGCTTCAAAATTCTTATGTGCAAACAAAAACTGCAAACTACCAAAAAGAGCCGATCCCATCAGTCCACCGGTCACTTGCGTGAGCAGAAAGACAGCAATAAAGCTTAACACATAACGAGCTCCCCGTTCTCCTGCAACGATAAACCCCTTACAAAGGACAGGAGGTAAAAAAAGTGCATAACTAAAACTGATCAAGCCTTGACTCAACATCATATCTTGAGGTCGTGTTAAATAATTCACATGGCTATCTAAATAGGCCCCAAGTGCCAAGCACCCTAAAGACAAAAGATAAAAATAATCCTCACGCCCAGACCGTAAAAAAAAGACACAAACAGCCCCTCCTAAAAGAGTTCCCAATATAACCGCAAAATACATGGGCGCCATTTCACGATTAAACAAACCAAAAAGATTTAAAAATCCTACAGCTAAAGTTAACCGTTCTAATAAAAAAACATGAAAGACCAATAAAATGAGAACAGGTTGTACGATTTCTTTACTGAAAAGCCAGCGTAAATCAATTAAAGGTTTTTCTCTATTCAACTCGATCATAGTCGCAACAACCAAAGAGGAAATAGCAAAGACAAGTCCCCAACCAATCCATGGCGCTTCATACCACCAGTACAATATACCAACCGACATAATCACAGCATTGAGTCCAAGACCAAATGCAATCAAGCCATAACTTATCCAGTCTAACTTTTGAATAACTTTGCTGCGAACCACAGGGGTGAGTGGAAGTGCATAAATACATCCCAAACTAATCAGAACCAAGCCCATTTCTAAGGCTGAAAGGCTAGAAAAAAAACCATTTTCCAGCAAATATGGCGAAATCAAACGTGATAAAGGTGCCGCCAAAGCAGCATTCATATAGTTCAAAGTCAAGCCGACGGTATATTTTTTTGCCGGCGCAAAAGCTTCCATCATATAAAGAAGTGCCAGTGAAGCTAAAGGCGCCGCAGCAATACCAGCAAAAAAACGAATAATAAGAGCAGAACGCAAATCTGTAACAAATAACTGCAATACGCAGACCAACACAAAACTCAGAATTGATAACTCAGCAAAAGCGCGAAGACCAAACTGATAGCGAATTTTGATCAACATGATCGCAACACTCACATTTGGCGCCATATAAACAGCAACCAACCATGTTGTTTCAATCAAAGTTGCATGAAAATCCCCAGTAAGCTGTATAATATTCGATTGAACAATATTAGCCCCTAAGCCGTAAGCCCACTGCAAAATAAAGGAGGCCAAAATATAAACAAAACACTTTGGCAATGGACCAGCAAAAACACGACCCGGATGCGGAAAAGGCTTTGCACTCCTTCTAGCAGACACAACCGTACTCTTTTTTCCGCTCATGCCCGTTTTTCCTATACAATCCTTTAAGCCTCAGTCAACATAACACCCGCAGTTGTCAATTGATGAAAAAACGCTTCCAACTTATGATTTGCTTCATCACTCGAAGCACCTTCTAATGCGGCCCGAACTTGCAAAATCTGCTGTTCCAACACATCCCAAGAAAGGTTTTCCACACGCACAACACGCTCTACCAAAAGAGAACATCCTGAAAAGGTAACGTTGACCACCCCTCCACAAACAGCAAAAAGCGTCTCCCCTAAGGAGGTGCGAACACGCACACTTCCCAGTATAACACTTGCCACCAACGGTGCATGATGCGCCATAACGGTCAAAGCACCAGAGGCTGAAGGGAGAACAACAGATACCACCTGCTCTGAAAACACAATTTTCTCAGGTGATACCAGCTCAAACAAAAAATGCTCTTCTTTATTGTGTTCCACAAAAATCTCCACAAAGCTTGATACAAGGACTCTTCATCCTCTTTACCACAAGCATTTTAACAAACTTCTTCTTATGAAGAAGCCTCTGCCATAAGACGTTTTCCTTTTTCAATGGCTTCATCAATCGAACCAACCATATAAAAAGCTGCTTCTGGTAAATCATCATAATCACCAGCACAAAGACCTTTAAAACCTTTAATTGTCTCTTCTAAAGGAACAAGTTTCCCTGGTGATCCCGTAAAGGCTTCCGCCACATGGAAAGGTTGCGAAAGGAAACGCTCTATTTTACGTGCACGCCCAACCAGCAATTTATCATCTTCAGAAAGCTCATCCATCCCAAGAATAGCAATAATATCCTGCAGCGCTCGATAACGCTGTAAAATAGCTTGAACTTGACAAGCAACACTATAATGCTCCTCTCCCACAACCAATGGATCAAGCATACGTGAGAAGGAATCCAGTGGATCAACCGCTGGATAAATTCCTTTTTCTGCAATAGAGCGCGAAAGAACGGTTGTGGCATCCAAGTGGGCAAAAGAGGTTGCCGGCGCAGGATCTGTTAAGTCATCAGCAGGAACATAAATAGCCTGAACAGAAGTAATAGACCCTGTTTTTGTACTGGTGATACGCTCTTGCAACGCCCCCATATCGGTTGCCAAAGTTGGCTGATATCCCACAGCAGAAGGAATACGTCCTAAAAGCGCAGACACCTCAGCACCTGCCTGCGTAAAGCGGAAAATATTATCCACAAAGAACAGAACGTCCTGTCCTTCGTCACGGAAACTTTCTGCAATGGTTAACCCTGAAAGAGCCACACGCGCACGTGCTCCTGGTGGCTCATTCATTTGTCCATAAACAAGCGCACATTTTGACCCTTCTGCCGAACCATTATTATCTTTTGGATTCACATTCACACGACTTTCGATCATTTCATAATAGAGATCATTTCCCTCACGGGTACGCTCTCCAACGCCGGCAAATACGGAATATCCACCATGGGCTTTTGCGATATTGTTGATAAGCTCCATAATAAGAACGGTTTTCCCAACCCCAGCACCACCAAACAAGCCGATCTTACCACCTTTAGAATAAGGCGCTAACAAATCCACGACTTTAATCCCCGTGACAAGAATTTCGGAAACCGTTGATTGTTCTACATATTCCGGTGCTTCTTGGTGAATCGCACGCATTTTTTTTGCAGCAATAGGCCCCACATTATCAACGGGCTCTCCAATCACATTCATAATACGACCAAGCGTTTCCTCTCCAACAGGAACACAAATCTGCGTTCCAGTATCAAAAACCTTCTGACCCCGCACAAGACCATCGGTGGTATCCATAGCAATGGTACGTACAGTATTTTCACCCAAATGCTGAGCAACTTCCAAAACCAATCGATGCCCTAAATTATCTGTTTCCAACGCATTCAAAATATTGGGCAAGGCACCTTCAAATTGCACATCAACAACAGCACCAATAACCTGCTTTATCTCACCCACAGCGCCTTTTGCCGACGTATTGTTAGGAGAAGTATATGCAGGATCAGAAGAAACCTTCGCACGAATCTGAGATTTTGAGGCGGCTTTTTTCACGCCTGAACGAGCAGGTGATTTCTTTTTCTCAACCTTTTCTGCTTCCTTGCTTGACGTCACTGCTTTTACCATCAATCCTTACCTTTTCCGTTTAAAGCGCTTCAGCGCCCGCAATAATTTCAATCAATTCTGTCGTAATCTGTGCCTGACGTTGCCGATTATAAGCCACCGTCAATCTATTAATCATTTCACCCGCATTGCGCGATGCATTATCCATAGCCGTCATTTTTGCACCCATTTCACCAGCAACATTCTCAAGTAAAGCACGAAAAATTTGCACCGAAAGATTGCGTGGCACAAGAGTTTCCAAAAGAGAAGCAGCATCCGGTTCATAATCATAAACGATTGTCTTATGATCTGCGCTCATATTGACGTTTTCAACTTCCTCGATTGCCTCAACAGCGGCTTTTGGAGCAACCATTGGAATCAATTCAAAAGCTGTTGGACGCTGATTAATCACGGAAACAAATTCAGAATAGAACAAGGTACAGACATCAAAAGCGCCCTCATTGAACAAATCAACAACGCGTTGACTGATCATGGCTGCCTCAGTAAAACCAATACGCTTTACAGCATGCAAATCGATGTGATCAATCATGAAATCTTTATAGTCACGCGCTAAAATATCGGCCCCCTTTTTACCCACGGTCAAAATTTTAACGATTTTACCAGCCGCAAGGAGTGCTTTAATCCGCTCGCGTACCCGACGAGCAATCTGCACATTAAAAGCCCCACACAATCCCCGCTCAGCGGTGCATACCACCAAAAGATGAACATCATCCCGACCTGTTCCCCGCATAAGAGGCGGCGCATCAATTCTATCAACATCGGCAGCAACACTGGTTAAAATAGCAGCCATTTTCTGCGCATAAGGACGTGCAGATTGAGCAGTCTCTTGTGCACGATGTAACCTCGCCGCTGCAACCATTTGCATGGCTTTGGTAATCTTCTGTGTTGCCTTAACCGAGGTAATACGGTCTCTAAGATCCTTTAACGACGCCATTCAAACATTCCATCAATTTATCACGAAAAATTTTTCGCATAAGTTTTAAGAACAGTAAGCAACTTACTCTTAATTTCATCAGTTATCTGCTTTTGATCAGCAATTTCCTGCAAAAGATCTTGATATTCACTGCGCAAGAGAATTAAAAGCCCCTGCTCGAATCGAGCAACATCCGCAACAGCTAAGGAGTCGAGATAGCCATTGACACCAGCAAAAATAACCACGACCTGCTCTTCTGTTTTCAAAGGAGAAAACTGGGGTTGCTTTAAAAGCTCTGTCAAACGTGCACCGCGATTTAAAAGACGCTGCGTTGAAGCATCCAAATCAGAGCCAAACTGTGCAAAGGCTGCCATTTCACGATACTGCGCCAATTCCCCTTTGATCGAACCAGCCACCTGCTTCATCGCCTTAATCTGGGCAGAAGAACCAACACGTGACACCGAAAGACCAACATTCACAGCAGGACGAATTCCCTGATAGAACAAATTGGTTTCAAGAAAGATCTGTCCATCTGTAATCGAGATCACATTTGTAGGAATATATGCAGAAACGTCATTTGCTTGGGTCTCGATAACGGGCAACGCCGTCAAAGATCCAGAACCATTTTCAGCATTGAGCTTTGCGGCACGCTCTAAAAGACGAGAATGAAGATAGAAGACATCACCAGGATAGGCTTCACGACCAGGAGGACGACGAAGCAAAAGCGACATCTGACGATAAGCAACAGCTTGCTTTGAAAGATCATCATAGCCAATCAAAGCATGTTGACCATTATCACGGAAATATTCTCCCATCGCACAACCAGCAAGAGGTGCAATAAACTGAAGTGGAGCAGGATCAGAAGCGGTCGCAGCAACAATAATAGAATATTCAAGAGCACCCCGTTCTTCTAAAACTTTCACAAATTGTGCCACTGTTGAACGTTTTTGACCAATAGCAACATAGATACAATAGACTTTATCCTGCTCAGAACCAGCATTTTTGTCATGGAACGGCTTCTGATTTAAAAAGGTATCGAGCAAAATTGCCGTTTTTCCTGTCTGCCGATCTCCAATCACCAACTCACGCTGCCCGCGCCCAATAGGGATAAGAGCATCAATGGCTTTCAATCCGGTTGACATTGGCTCATGCACAGATTGACGCGGAATAATTCCTGGAGCCTTCACATCAACACGCCGCCGTTCTGTTGTTTTAAGGGGACCTTTCCCATCTATAGGGTTTCCCAGAGCATCAACGACGCGCCCAAGCAAAGCAGGACCAACAGGCACATCAACAATAGCACCCAACCGTTTAACACAGTCACCTTCACGGATATCACGATCCGAGCCAAAAATCACAACCCCGACATTATCGGTTTCCAGATTCAAAGCCATACCGCGTACACCATTTGAAAAGGAAACCATTTCCCCTGCTTGAACATTGTCCAAACCGTACACACGGGCGATTCCATCCCCCACGGATAAAACCCAACCAATCTCTGAAACTTCAGCCTTTTGGTCAAAGTTTTTGATTTGCTCTTTTAGAATTTTTGAAATTTCAGATGGTCTAATATCCATCAGCTGACCTCTTTTTTCAATGCAAGCTTAAGTGAAGATAATTTTGTTACAAGAGATGTATCAATTTGGGATGAACCAACACGAATAATCAACCCACCAAGGATTGTTGGATCGACGAAAATGTGGAGCAAAACTTTTCCCCCAACGACACCTTCCAAAGCAACACGCAACTCTTTTTCCTGTTGAGCACTCAGTGAGCGAGCAGAAATAATCTGTACTGGCGTTTCTCTCCGAGAAAGAGCAACACAACGCTGAAAAGCATGTAAAATACCAGATAAGGCATGAAGCCGACGATTAACGGCAATAACGCGCAAGAAATTTCCAACAATCTGCCCTGCAGCCTTATCAGCAAACTTGATATTCTCACATATAGAATGCATCACTTTAGCCTGCTCTTTTACGGAAAAGAAAGGGCTCTGTACAAAGAGCTTTAAGTCTTCATTTTGATTCAAGACAAGTAAAAAAGTTTCCACTGCCTTTTCGACCTTTTCAATGGCTCCTGCTTCTTGAACAAAATCAAAAAACGCTTGCCCGTAGCGCTGATCTACCAATGGCAGCGGTATAAGAGAAAATGAATCAGACACGAAATACCGCCTCTTTCCCTTGAGCGACTCTCTGATATTTATCAGATGAAATGAAACAGACATTCCTCATTTTAAGAATTCTCTTCTTAAAACCCAGAATAAAAAGCTTTTTGGTTTCTAGCATAGACATCACCGACTCGCAACACTCCAAATCACAGCTTTCTAAAAATTTTAACGAAAATCTTCGAAATATTTTTAAAAAGAATTTTTCAGAATAAGTCGGTCACCACCGCAATTTATCTCTATTTCTTTTTGACATTCTTTGAATGATGTTTCAAGCGTTTTTTAGACTCTATCAAAGGAGCCACATCAATGAAGGAACATCTGTTCTCTTCCGTTTCATATTTTTGGCAACTAACACCCAAAAACCGCTACCGCTTTTGTTTCTACCATTCTTTAAATGAAACCCCACCCTTCACGCAAAACAAAAACACCATTGTGTTGCAGTTACACGCACCTATTTTAAAAAAATATCTTCTCCAAAACCCATTTCACAACAGCACCTCATTAAAATGTATAAAAATAAAGCCATTTTGCACGCTCATCTCGTTAAGAAATAAGCCAACACCTCTATTCTATTTACCAGCTTGTAAATATTGCAACAGCCTTTGTATTGAAACGGTTGATAAAAGGAACTTTTGGTCCTTGTCTTATTACAGTTTTGTCCATACATCACTCTCACTTATAACGTGCAAGCAGGTCATTTTGATGACATACACAGCTTTAAAATGAGAAAATCTTACGTAACTTAGGATTTTCATTAAATATAAATAGCACTAAATTATTTTTATAACTCAATATATTATACGTTACCAAAAAATATATTATTTCAACCTTATAAGCAAATATGTGCCCCAAAACTCTACATGCCATCCCCCTCTCCACGTAACGTTGGAATAAGCATCTACCAAGTTGTCTTTGTTATCGGCTCTACCTCACCAACCTAGCAGCGTAAAATACGCCCCATCGATTGAATGTTAGCTACATTGTGATCTAGTTCAGAAAACTAAAAGGCTATACGACCATCATTTAACTTAATCATCATAAACTTTCCTCTAAAATTAAAATGGAGGAAAAATAAACCTTTTGGCTTAAAACAACCCTGTTAAGAGATTACCGTTTAAACACCAAGCCTTCGTACTCTCTCACTTTATTTTAGAGAAAGCTTTGTGGATCAATATCAATCTGAACCCGAACAAAACGGGGCATTTTAGGTGCATGTGCAAACATGGTACCAATAAAACCTTGTATATCAAAAGAACGCTGCCCTTGCACCAAAAGCCGAAAACGATAACGTCCTCGAATCATCGCCAATGGAGCTTCTGCGGGTCCCATCACGGAGACAGTTTTCACACTCGGTGCAACTTGGCGCAATGTCCGCGCATAATTTTCTGCCTCCTGACGCTTTTCCGAAGACACAATTAAAGCAGCCAATCGCCCATAAGGTGGAAGATGATACTGTTGGCGCATAGCAATCTCATGCGCATAAAAATCCTGCCGTTGTCGCGAAAGCAAAGCTTGTACCACGGGATGATCCGGTTGATATGTTTGCAATAATCCTAAACTTTCCAACCCCATACGTCCAGCTCTCCCCGTCACCTGAGACAAAAGCTGAAAAGTACGTTCCCCCGCACGTAAATCGCCATTCGCAAGACCAAGATCTGCATCAATCACTCCCACCAGCGATAATCCAGGGAAATGGTGTCCCTTAGCGACCAACTGTGTTCCAATAATAATATCCACATCACCCTTAGCAACTGTTTCCAATTCGCGCCGCAACTGACCAACCCCACCTTTAAGATCGGTCGAGAGAATTAATGATCGCGCTTGTGGGAACAGCCCCCGTACTTCTTCAGCAATTCTTTCCACCCCTGGTCCACAAGCGACAAGATGATCAAGAGTCCCACATTCAGGACAAGCTTCTGGAATCGGCTGATGATAACCACAATGGTGGCATTTAAGTTGCCCTTGTGAACGATGTTCCACCAACCAACTTGAACAATCATGACACTGAAAGCGGTGTCCACAAACCCGACACAACGTTAAAGGCGCATAACCGCGTCGATTCAAAAAAAGCAGTGCCTGCTCACCTTTTTCGATGGTTTTTGTCAAAGCATCTTCAAGCACAGAGGAAATAAAACGCCCTCTTTGCACGCCCCCTTTACGCATATCAACCACCCGCAACTGCGGCAGTGCAGCCGCTTTAAAGCGTGATGGCAAATGAACCCTCTGATAACGCCCCCACAAAACATTTGCCTGACTTTCAATCGACGGTGTCGCTGATGATAAAATGACAGGAAAATGCTCGAAAGAACCTCGTGCAACCGCCATATCACGTGCATGATAAAAAATGCGCTCTTCTTGTTTATAAGCACCATCATGTTCTTCATCAACAACAATCAACCCAAGATCATGAAAAGGAAGAAAAAGCGCCGAACGGGCCCCCGCTACAACCCGCACCCGCCCTTCAGTAACCTGCCGCCATACACGTTCTCGCCGACGTGGTGATAAATCGGAATGCCATTGTGCTGCCTCAGCTCCAAAGCGTGCATGAAAACGATCTAAGAATTGTTGTGTTAAAGCAATTTCCGGTAATAAAATCAAAACCTGCTTACCAGCTGTAAGCGCTTGGGCAACCGCTTCAAAATAAACCTCAGTTTTTCCTGATCCCGTTACACCATCAAGCAAAAAAACTTGAAACTGAAAAGACAAAACCCCTTCCCGCAAAAGTTTGGCTGCTTCACTCTGTGCGCCCTCTAAGACAGGAGGACAAAAATCAGGATTGGGCGTCGCCACAAGATCAGATGATGGCACCATAGCCTCTTCAAAAATGCCCAGCGATTTTAGCCCTTCAACAACAGAAACAGAAGTTCCTGCTGCATGTGCAAGACCAGAACGTGTCCAAACCCCTCCATCGCGCACCAACTTTAAAACCCGTGATCGTGCGGGTGTGAGACGCTCCACATCTCCTCCACAATATCGCAAACCTGGTAACTGTGCTTCTGATTCTAATGCAGCCGGCACAGACAAAATCAATCGTGCAACAAGGCCAAAAGGAGTCATCGTATAGCGACTCATAAAACGCAAGAAAGCAATCATTTCCGCCTTTAAGGGTGGACAATCAAAAACCCGCAGGAGAGCGCGTAATTTTTTACCTGCCACAGATGTAGCCCTATCCTTCCCCGCTTGCTCTCCAACCCCCACTACAAAACCGCAAACTTCGCGCCCCATCACCGGAACGCGCACAAAAGAACCAAGTTCAACCTCTAGACCAACCGGAACCTCATAACTATAAGCCTGAGCAACAGGAAGAGGCACCAATACCGAAACAACTTTGCTCTCCGTCACATCCTCTGTCTCATTTGACGTCATTTTTTGTCTCAAATTTTTACGAACCTTTTATATAAACAGTGTCTCTACACCTTAATCTTTTAAATCTTTTGCAGAAAATTCTTTATGTGCCTTATCATTCAGGCTCTATCAATAATATTCTCCCCACACACTACTTATCACAAAACCATAAGACATAAAAACAATAAGCATACACAGTAAAAAGCAATGCCAAAATAGAAACAATTTTTCTGTAATCTTGACGCTTATGATCGATACTCATTTAATATGAATGCGCTCACAGTAATCGTACTTTTTTATTCTTTGATGCCATTCGAGAAAATGATTTGTGTCGCTTATCATTTCACCTTCATTGAAAACACCTTACGCATCACAAATATTTTCACACACTTGCCTCACGCAAAACAAAGCGCCCAAAACAGAACGCTATTGCGTTAAGCCCTAAAGACATCCCTCAACGCCCCCCAAAGCCCATCCCGTGATATCATCCGAGAATGCTTGACAAAAGCCATTGAACGCCACCACCTTTATACTGATGAGGGAGTAAGCCAGCACCATTGTTTTATTTGTCAACCTGTGGGTACAACAACATTACATTGAAACATCAAAAGGGTGTTGAGTCTTTTCTTCTCATGTTTTACCCCCAGACAAGCCGCATTTATGACGTGTCAAAATAGTCTTGATTGATTTAACATAAACAAGTTTGAAATGTAAGGAATCTTATGATACTTAGAGCTCTCTCTTAACATGAAAAGTGATAAAATATCAATATCTTACCTTCTTAAAAAAACAAAATCTCACATCACTCTTCATACAAGAGAACACTCTATAACAAATGAACTTGTGCAAAAACACTTTCAACGCCCATACCATAAACAAACGCTTCTTATATTTTCTTCACTTGTATCTTTTCCCTTTTACCAATTTATGCCTCAACCGACCATATAATCAATATCCTCTCTCTTGCTTTTACCACAAACAATAGAGCATAACAGAAGCAGGATGAAACATCAAAAGCTTTGACATTAAAGAGCTTAAAACAAGGAGATTAGAGATGAAGTTTTTTGTGGATAGTGCACAAATTGAAGAGATCCAAGAACTGCAAAATCTAAGCCTCGTTGATGGTGTCACCACCAACCCTTCCCTTATCCTAAAGTCCGGACGCAATATTCTTGAAGTGATAAAGGAAATTTGCACCCTCGTTGATGGACCTGTTTCTGCCGAAGTTACAGCCACAGAATTTGAAAGCATGATGAAAGAAGCGGCTGTTTTAGCAAAAATTGCCGATAATATTTGCATAAAACTGCCCTTAACACTTGATGGACTGAAAGCCTGTAAAGCACTTACAGCCCAAGGGTTAAAAACCAATCTCACCCTTTGCTTTTCTGCTAATCAAGCCTTATTAGCTGCCAAAGCAGGCGCAACATTTGTTTCACCCTTTATTGGCAGAATTGATGATTGTGGAAGTGATGGCAACGAACTTCTCCATGAAATTCGCACCATTTATGACAATTATAACTTTAAAACGCAAATTTTAGCAGCTTCCATCCGTACCGTTAACCACGTCAAAGAAGCAGCACTAAGCGGTGCAGACGTTGCAACTGTACCACCAACAATTTTAAAAGCACTGGTTAAACACCCCCTCACCGATAAAGGTCTACAAACCTTTCTAGAAGATTGGAAAAAAACCGGACAAAATATTACTTAACTTTTGAAAGATCCCTTAAAAGCAACATGAAAAGCTGTTCAGCCAATTCCTCAGCCACACGCTTTTGCGCATCCTCCTCTGCCTGTATGGTTGCATATTCCTGACGAAGCCGTTCAAATGATGCACGCATCGTTCCAGCACCTTTGGCAAGAGGATTATTTTTCATATCTTGTAAGATATAATAAGCTCGACCCGTCACAGTTCCAACAGAAGGGCGCCCTTCCCTTTTCCTCTCGCGATCAACCTCAACCCGTACAGAGTCCCTTGTAAACACCGATGTCTGCAAAACCAACTGATAAATTGGAACGGAAGGTTTCCCTCCATGTCCATAAAGAAGAAATAACAAACGATTGCGCACCATTTGACCAAAGCGATCTGAAGGTTCTGGCATAACAATAGCAGCAAGTTTTTGAGAAAGCCCTAAAGGCTCTTTTCCAAAAGACTTGCCATAAGCAACAGAACTCTCAGCATCCATCGTTGTCGAAATCTGCGAGACTTCACGATAAAGCGGTTCAATTTTGCACCCGCATAAAAGAGTTAAAAAACCAGCTAAAGCAGTAAGAATAAAGCTTTTAAAAAACGACATTCACAATCCTTTGTGGCACTATAATCATCTTTTTAACAGATTTTTCGCTCAAATGCACCTTTACAAAATCAAGATCCAAAACCGCTTCTTCAATCATTTCTTTCGTCGCATTTGCAGAAACCGTCACCTCACCACGTTTTTTACCATTAATCTGCACCGGCAAGGTATAACAATCTTCAACAATTAATGCAGGGTCATAAACAGGCCACGAAAGCTCAGACATTAAAGTGTTTCCCCCTAAAGCCGCATGGCACTCTTCCGCTAGATGCGGCATGATAGGCGAAATGAGTGCCAAGAAAAAATCCATTGCCTGACGCAAGGCAGCCTTCATTTCATCCTCAACACTTTCCACCTTATTGAGTAAAGGCGCCATAATATTCAAGAATTCATAAAGACGTGCAATAGCCCGATTAAAAGCAAATTTTTCTAAATCATCTTCCACAGTGTGAAGCATTCGGTGTGCTGCTTTTGAAAGTTCCAAAGCCGCCCCCTCATACCCAGCACGAGGCGTAACGTCCCTTAACACCGGAGCACTCAAAGCCACATGGCGCCAAACACGTTGCACGAAACGATGCGCCCCTTCAACACCTGATTCTGTCCAGATAACATCTCGTTCAGGAGGAGAATCCGACAACACAAACCAGCGCACAGTGTCTGCTCCATAGGATGCAATAATATCATCAGGATCAACGACATTCTTTTTTGATTTTGACATTTTTTCAATCAAACCAATCGTCACTTCACTTTGATCGGTTAATTTATAAGCTTTGCGCTTTCCATCCTTTTCGACAATCGAAATTTCTTCTGGCGAAACCCACCCTTGATCATCCCGATAAGTTTCATGCACCACCATCCCTTGGGTAAACAGTCCCTTAAATGGCTCTTCCACAGCCCCATACCCCACCATTTTCAT
Source organism: Bartonella silvatica (assembly GCF_040545155.1). Taxonomy (NCBI): domain Bacteria; kingdom Pseudomonadati; phylum Pseudomonadota; class Alphaproteobacteria; order Hyphomicrobiales; family Bartonellaceae; genus Bartonella; species Bartonella silvatica. Next base: position 330,917 of record NZ_JBEPLI010000001.1, on the reverse strand, counting down.
GGCACGCATAAAAAAGCGCGCATAAAGAAGATGTAAAATGGCATGTTCAATGCCACCAATATATTGTTGCACAGGCAACCATTCAGTGATCGCTTGTTTATCCACTGGTTCTTGTGCAAAAGGTGCGGTAAAACGTGCATAATACCAAGAGGAGTCCACAAATGTATCCATAGTATCAGTTTCACGTTTGGCAGATTGACCACAGGTCGGACAAGAAACAGTTTGCCATATCTCATGACGCAATAAAGGATTACCAGGCTGTTCAAAAGTAACATCGTCAGGCAAGACAACAGGTAAATCAGCACGTGGCACAGGAACCACACCACAAGAGGGACAATGGACCATCGGAATGGGGCACCCCCAATAACGTTGACGTGAAATCCCCCAATCACGCAAACGAAATTGTACTGTTTTTTTCGCCTGCGGCTTATCCCCAAGCATTTGTTCTTCAAGCTTTTTCGCTGCTTCTTCAAAAGCCTGTTGGGGCGCCAAACCATCCAAAAATCTGGAATTGATCATGACACCCTCACCGGTATAAGGCGTTTCAGCAACCACAAACTCTTCTTTTTCAACCCCAAAGGGTAATACCACCGGCTGCACAGGAAGGTCATATTTACGAGCAAAATCCCAATCTCTTTGATCATGGGCAGGACAACCAAAAACAGCTCCCGTTCCATAGTCCATAAGCACAAAATTAGCGATATAAACAGGAATATGCACCGTTTCATCAAAGGGATGAACAGCCAAAAGCGGTGTGCGAAAACCTTGTTTTTCAGCAGTTTCAAGTGCTGCAGTTGTGGTTCCACCACAACGACAATTTTCGATAAACGCCTCTAATGCTTTGTCCTTTTCTGCCAAAGACTGGGCAATGGGGTGATCAACAGACAGTGCCAAAAAAGAAGCACCAAAGAGTGTATCAGGTCGCGTTGAATAACAAACAACCTCACTCCATGCTTCACAAGCCTCATCAGCGCCCTCTGTCGCCTTCAAAGCCCAACGAATTAAGAGACCTTGTGACTTCCCAATCCAGTTTTTTTGCATTGTACGAACTTTTTCAGGCCACTGCTCCAACTTTTCCAGCCCTGCCAGCAAGTCTTCACTAAAATCACTAATTTTGAAAAACCACTGCGTCAATTCACGCTGTTCAACCAAAGCACCAGAACGCCATCCCCGTCCATCCACAACCTGCTCATTAGCCAAAACAGTTTGGTCAACAGGGTCCCAATTGACCTTAGCCACTTTGCGCGCCACCAGCCCCTTTTGATAGAGATCAAGAAACAACATTTGTTGGCGGTGGTAATAATCCACATCGCACGTCGCAAATTCACGTGACCAATCAAGTGAAAGCCCTAACTGCTTTAATTGCCCACGCATGACTGCAATATTCTGATAGGTCCAAGTTTTAGGATGCACCTTATTTTGCATCGCAGCATTTTCAGCCGGCATCCCAAAGGCGTCCCACCCCATAGGATGGAGCACATTAAACCCCTTTGCGCGTTTATAGCGTGCAACCACATCTCCCATCGCATAATTGCGCACATGTCCCATATGAATGCGCCCTGACGGATAAGGGAACATTTCTAAAACATAATATTTTTCACGCTGATCTTCCTCCTTGGTCTGAAAAATTTTCTTTTCTTCCCAAATGGCTTGCCATTTTTTTTCGCGCGCCCGCGGATTATAGCGTTCACCTAAATTATAACGTTCAATCGTCATTCCCATTATACTCTTCAATAAAATTGAACCAAAAAACTTGTTTTATGCTTGACCATGGATTAACCCCATCGTCAATATTTTCAGTAAATATTTTACAAAGTTTTTACAAATAATGGCTCAACTCTCAAAATAAAAACAGAAAGTATAAAAATATGAACACACACACAACATCTGATGTCTCTTCTGTGATAGCATGGAAAAATCTCCAAAAAGACATTGCTCAAATATGTCAAGACTATAATCGCCCCATAGAAGAAGTACAACTTATCGCTGTCTCCAAAACGATTCCTGTAGAAAATATACGTCCTCTTTTACAAGCAGGTCAGACTCGTTTCGCAGAAAACCGCGTACAAGAAGCCGCAAAAAAATGGACTGAGTTGCATCAACAGTTTAAAAATATTGAACTTCATCTCATTGGTCCTTTACAGTCCAATAAAACAGCCGAAGCTGTTAAAATTTTTGATGTTATCCAAACGATTGACCGCGAAAAAATAGCCAAAGCTTTATCTGAAGAAATGCAAAAACAAAAAAAGCACCTTCCCTGTTATGTTCAAGTTAATATTGGATTAGAACCTCAAAAAAGTGGTATCGCACCACAAGAAGTGGTCTCCTTTGTTACCCAATGTAAAAATGATTATGGGCTTGATATTGTGGGTCTCATGGCTATCCCTCCTGTAGAGGAAAACCCCGGTCCCTATTTTGCACTATTGGCAAAACTAGCAAAACAAGCAGAGCTCCCAAAACTTTCAATGGGGATGTCTAGTGATTTTAAAACAGCTCTTCAATTTGGCTCTAACGTTTTGCGTATTGGCTCTGCTTTATTTGGACAACGCCCTGTTTAAAGCCATTTCCGCCCCCAATAACACACACAAGAATCCATTGTATAATTTTATATAAGGACAAATGATAAAAACAATAAAGGTGTGTGACACACGAATAACAAAAGCACTCCGCAATCAGTCATCGCAAACAACAGATAATATATTGATTGATAATAATCATTGAACGTTATTCATATCATGTTAAAAGCATAAAGTCGGTAAGACTTTCTCATTCCAAACCCGCTTATGTTGAAACAATCAAAACTATATCCTGACATATTATCAACGGAATGAGTATATGAATAAAAACCGCTTTAGAGGGGGAAAATGCCCCTGCTGAATCATCTCAAGAGAAAGGGCAGTTGGTAACCCCCATGAGCAAGCAAATATAATGATGAAGCTTGTTATTTCAATATAATAACCGCAATGTTTGGCATTAAAAAGCCAAAGATTATACCTCTCCACTCTACGGAAACAATGCCCCTCACTTAACCAAACACGCAAAGGGTGCAAAAAACTGAAAACACGGGTGTCAACAAAGCACCCAAACTTTAGTATAAACTAATGAGCTAAATACTCCCCTAAAACACTCAAGAAAACGCTCAAAACCATGCAATGATAACAATCCTCCCAAAGCATAAAGGCTTTTCACACACGAAAAAGGGTACACTCAATAATCGCTTAAAAAACAAATGAGGGAAACAAAAAAACAGAAAATAATAAAAACAAAACTATCTAGCGCTATAAATATATTTATATGCAAATCAAAATAATAACACCAAGTTTTCAAAAATTTTATTTTATTTTTCTCTAAAACGCATGATATTTACTTTAAATATCATCATATTGATACGTTAAAGGGGGGATATATGAGAAATTTTGGTTCACGCGATGTTTATAATCTAAATGATTCAACACCTGTTTATGCAAATGCATGTAGCCTTAGTGATTTTGCTTCTCAGATGGATATACAGACGCTTCAAATAGGAACTGTAACAGGAATGAAGAATGCAACCATAGGCGGCTTTACTGGGGGATCAGAAGGTAAACTTTCAGGTGGGCTTCAGGTCTCGGAGGGGAACTTGTAAGCAGTGCTACTTCAGGCTTTATAGATAAAATTCATGAGTGTTGGTTCTCATTTATAGAAAGTAGCGACAAAGATAACTCTGAATTTAAGTAATTTTGTAAATATATATACACCAAAATTAAATATCTATAGCTAGAGATAAACTCATTTTCAGAGATAGCTATTATATATCAATATATTATAATAAGGATTTTGTTATAATGAATATGCGTTGTGAAATCATAAGATTGTTTTGCATTCTCATTATATTTATCCCTATATATGCTATTGGTTTTACAAAAAATTAGCGATTACAGTTGGAGAGTCGTTATAAAATCAACATTATATACAGTAATTCTGTTTATTGTTTTTGATAGTTTGTGTAGATATTTTGGTGTATATTAGCATCTTAATGCGTTTATTTTTTTTAAATTAAGAGAACACAAAACAAAAAACATTTAAATCAATCATCTAAAAAACACTCTCACCCTATCTCCCCCTTTTTATAATATTTTTTAAATTTTATTTTGTTTATGCACTGATAAAAGGCTCTATTGCTATAATATAGTCTGCCATCTTTGAGTATCCTAACATAGAATAATAATACTCTCTTTAATAAAACTTCCTCAAAATTTAAAAATTGACTATTCCAATATTTGTCATTTAGTCTACTACCAAATTCAATATTTTTATTAAATAAATAAGCTTCTGGAAAACGCTACCCAAAACATCAAAACACAATGACTGTTTTTTTCCAAAAGATAAAAAAAGCGAGGGAACAATGTCTGAAAAAATTTATCCAATCCCAGACCATATCAAAAAACATACCTTGATTGATGAAGAAACATATCAACAATGGTATCGGAAGAGTATCAATGATCCAGAAAGCTTTTGGGCAAAACATGGTCAACGCATTGAATGGTTTAAACCTTATACAAAAGTAAAAAATGCCTCCTTTGACGATAATGTCTCCATTCAATGGTATGAGGATGGCATAACCAATGTTGCCTATAATTGCATTGATCGCCATTTAAAACACCACAGTGATCAAATCGCGTTAATTTGGGAAGGTGATAACCCTTACCATGATAAAAAAATAACCTATCGTGAACTTCATGACCATGTTTGCCGCTTTGCCAATATTTTAAAAAAACATGGCGTCAAAAAAGGTGATAAAGTTACCATTTACCTCCCCATGATTCCCGAAGCCGCCTATGCCATGCTTGCCTGTGCGCGCATTGGTGCCATTCATTCGGTTATTTTTGCTGGTTTTTCTGCGGAGGCAATAGCAGGACGCATTGTTGATTGTGAATCGACCTTTGTCATTACCGCAGATCAGGGCTTGCGTGGTGGAAAAGAGATCAAGTTAAAAGATAGCGTTGATCACGCTATTGACATAGCAGCCCAGCAAAATGTTCATGTCAATGAAGTCATGGTCATACGACGGACCAGTGGAAAAATTAACTGGATAGAGGGGCGTGATTTTTGGTACCATGACGAAGTCTCTGATGCCAGCCCAAATTGTCCAGTAGAAGAGATGAATGCTGAGGATCCTCTTTTTATTCTCTATACCTCAGGGTCAACAGGCAAACCTAAAGGCGTTTTGCATACAACAGCTGGTTATCTTGTTTATGCTTCAATGACGCACCAATATGTTTTTGATTATCACCCTGGTGATATTTACTGGTGTACTGCCGACATTGGCTGGATTACTGGGCATTCTTACTTAATTTATGGTCCTTTATGCAATGGGGCGACCACTTTAATGTTTGAAGGGACCCCTAACTTTCCTGACCAAAGCCGATTTTGGAAAATTGTCGACAAACACCAAGTGAATACGCTTTATACCGCACCAACAGCTATTCGCGCTTTAATGGGTGCGGGAAATTCATTTCTTGAGCACTCCAAAAGGACTTCTTTACGTCTTTTAGGCACCGTGGGCGAACCGATTAATCCAGAAGCATGGGAATGGTTTTATCATAAGGTTGGAAATAGTCACTGTCCCATTCTTGATACATGGTGGCAAACAGAAACAGGAGGGCATATGATTACGCCCCTCCCCGGTGCAACACCACTCAAAGCAGGATCAGCGACACGCCCTTTCTTTGGTATTCAACCCCAAATCGTTGATCCCCAAGGCAATGTTCTGGAAGGTGAAGCAGAAGGCAATCTTTGTATTTCTGACTCATGGCCTGGTCAGATGAGGACCCTCTATAATAACCATGAGCGCTTTATTGAAACCTATTTTTCACCTTATAAAGGAAAGTACTTTTCAGGTGATGGCTGTAAACGCGACAGTGATGGCTATTACTGGATTACCGGACGGGTTGATGACATTCTCAATGTCTCTGGACATCGGTTAGGAACAGCTGAAATTGAATCGGCCCTTGTTTCTCATCCAGCGGTTTCAGAAGCAGCGATTGTCGGTTATCCGCATCCCATTAAAGGGCAAGGAATTTACAGTTTTATCACCTTAATGGAAGGCACACCGCCAAGCGAAGAATTATGTAAAGAACTTATTGAATATGTCCGAAACGAAATTGGAGTCATTGCCATATTAGATAAAGTTCAGTTTGCTCCTGACTTACCAAAAACACGCTCAGGAAAAATTATGAGGCGTATTTTACGAAAAATTGCTGCAAATAGCTTTGATGATCTAGGAGATACTTCCACCCTTGCCGAACCACAAGTCGTTGATGATCTGATTGCCAATCGCCAAAATAAGGAAGCCAACACCTCATCAAAACAACAATCGTAATATCTAGCTCTTCTGGTGGCTCTGGCTTTTTTTTACGAGAACCACCAGAAGCGCTCTTTCTATAATGCCTTCTACAAAAAATCATTCTTGATGCAATTCGTACCACTCAAAACAGATAAAATATCTCAATCTTCTCAAAAAGAGTTGAAGAAGAAATGTTCAGAACGCGTTTATATAAATCCTGAAAACCGAAAGAAAAAGAAAGTAAAGAATCCTCTGCCGATTACGAAAGAGAAAACAATATTTCATACAAAATACACATGATGGTTTTAACCTCTTTATCCCAATCATCTTGGATTTTTTCCTAAAATCATCAATCAAGAAAAAGGAAAATAATATTCAAATATTGTGGAACACACCTTCTACCCAAGATTTCAGCACTATATGGACAACACTCATTCGCAAGCGCGCAAACAAGACGATTCATGACGAAGCAAAAAACAGGCATGACGCTTCTCATGTTTCTGCTAGAAACGCTTTAGAATTCCTGCTAAAATCATCGATTAAGGGAAAATATAAAAGAGTATAATAAATTGGTAATATTATCACAAACAGTATTGTTTTAATAACGAATGAGAAACGAAAAAAGCAGAATATTGGAAACTGTGTAGTGTAAACCCAACCAAGAGCCTGACACAATGAGAAAAAAAGTTCTTATAACAATGCAATATAAAAGCAGAAGTGGTAATGAAAAGTGATTCATTTTGAAAATGTTGGATTGCGCTATGGAATGGGGCCTGAGGTCCTTCGCGATATTAGCTTTCATATTCCCCCTGGATCATTTCAATTTCTCACTGGCGCCTCTGGAGCAGGAAAAACATCGTTGATGCGTCTTATGTTTTTGGCTCTCAGACCAACACGCGGACATATTGATTTATTTGGCAACGATACAGCCTTACTCAAACAAAAAGAACTCCCTGCTCTACGACGACGTATCGGTGTTGTTTTTCAAGATTTTCGCCTCCTTGATCATATGACCACTTATGAAAATGTCTCTTTACCTTTACGCATTAAAGGACAAGAGGAAGCAACATATCGCAGTGAAGTAGAAGATCTTCTCTGTTGGGTAGGACTTGGAGACCATATTCATGTTTTACCCCCAGTTCTATCTGGTGGAGAAAAACAAAGGGTAGCGATTGCCCGTGCACTTATTGATCAGCCTGAAATTCTCCTAGCTGACGAACCGACAGGAAATGTTGATCCACCTTTGGCAAAACGCTTGCTTCGTTTGTTTATCGAGTTAAACCGTTTTGGAACAGCGGTTGTTATTGCTACCCATGATATTGCATTAATGGAACAAGTCGCTGCACGGCGCATGCTCCTCCATAATGGACGGATGACAATTCATGAATAAACCTTTTCCCATATTTACCAGCAAGCAAAAAAACACAACAGCGATTATTCCCAATGGCAACATTTCTGGACAAGCTCTCGTTGCCGTTATTGCTATTATGACTTTTCTCTCGAGCCTCACCTTAATCGGCGTTGATTTAATACAGCGTGCTGGAAAGAGCTGGAGCAATCAAATTAGCTATGAAGCGACCATTCAAATACGCCCCATCGAAAATATTAATATGAAAAAATCCCTTGATGATGCCGTTAAATTGGTTAAAACATTTCAGGGTGTACAAGATGCCACAATTGTTGACGAAACCGCAACAGAAAAGCTCCTCGAACCATGGCTCGGCACAGGTTTAAGCTTAAGTGAATTGCCCCTTCCCCGCCTTATTATTGTAAAATTGAAAGAGAATGAAGACATCAATTTTCACGCCATAAGTCATGCAATCAAAACACAAATTCCAGGAGGACAGTTTGATGATCACCGCGCTTGGGTAGATCGTTTTGCGACAATGGCCCATACAACTGTTTTCATTGGCTTCGCAATTTTAGCATTGGTTCTAGGCTCACTGATACTCACGGTGATTTTTGCCACACGCAACGCATTGGCAGAAAATGCCCATATTATCAATGTCCTATACTTCCTTGGTACTGAAACACTCTTCATTGCGCGCCAATTTGACTGGCATTTTTTTAAAACTGCACTACGTGGTGCCTTATATGGTGGGGTTACCAGCATACTTCTCTTTGCTGTCTTTACCTTTTGGACAAATTATAACTTAGGGAGAGTAGAAGCGAGCCAAATAGCTGCCTTATTTGGACATTTTTCCATAAAATCCATTCCCTATGGAAAAATTATGGGGCTTATTCTCTTTGTTTCTTTTCTGACAACACTCACAAACCGCATGACTATTCTGACACAACTTAAAAAAATTGACCAATGTGAGAACGGTTTATTTTAATTTTATGATTCACGACCCTGACAATTCTGAAACCCTCATGGAAAATGATATAGAGCATTCCCTAAAAGAGAGTGCTACAAGCAGCTTATGGAGTATGCGCTGGTTTTTTCGTTATTTTCCACCCACAGCATTGTTTCTTTTAATCATTATTCTGCTTTTTTGTATTGGTTTCATTGTTTTTTCTGAAAAAACAGAACGACTCCAACCACCAAACCATTTACAAAAAGCAGATGCCATTATCGTTCTGACAGGGGGAGAAAACCGAATAGAGACAGGGCTCTATCTCTTAAAAAAGGGGGTTGGTTCACGACTTTTGATCAGTGGAGTTAATGCCACCACCACTTTAAAGAGCTTCATGCACACCCGCCATATTACGCCACAACTCTTCACCTGTTGCGTCGACATCGGACATAAAGCAATTAATACAAAAGGAAATGCGAAAGAAAGCGCTGCTTGGATTAAAAAGCATCATTATAAAACAGTTTATATCGTCACGCATGATTACCACATGTGGCGTTCAATGCGTGAATTAAAATATCTCATGCCTGACATTCATTTTATTGCTTATCCGGTTAAAAGTCATCACAATGCAAGTATGATACAACAAATCAATCAAATACGCATTCTTGCATTCCAATATATAAAAATGATCCAGGTCTATATAAGAACCGCATTCTGATCTTTACCCTTTTCATTTTCTATAAGAAGCCCTATCGCTCTTTACCAGCCCGATACCACTTTGCATTAAAAACGTTCAAGATATCTCTTTTTTCAGTATCCAAACGCCACCCCACCTACAACATGTAAAAAAATGGTTTTGATTGCTTCAATATAAAAATTTAAAATGAGAAATCCCAGCGAGTTTCAGGTTCGTTATTGAATGATACAAATGACAAAACGCTCAACCAACAGCCACAAAAGCCCAAAATCCTCTATGCTTCTGTTTATTAAAATCGTGATAATTGCTTGAACAAATCATACCGATAACACGCATGGTAATCCTCAGAAGGTAAGATACCGTAAACATAATAAAATAGATCATAAAGCTTTCGCCTTATAGAACGACTCTCAACAGCGGTGTTTTACTACTGCACCTCAAAAAACATTCCTTGACGACACATGTTTTCCGATACAACAAACAACTTAACCTTTTCAGTTTCTTTCACTTTCAATTTTGGAAGTCTGCGAACAATTTTCAAAGCTTCTAAACTCACGGAAATAACCCTTTGAAACAACTCCAGTGGGCAAGCAGGACTGCCAACGGTTGCAATAGCATAGCAATTGGCATCATAAGCAAGTCCACTTTTTTTATCTGTCTTAACTCATCAACACTCCATAACACTTTCAAGAGTAAAGTGACCATTTACAATATCATCATAAACCTCAAAAGAAATACAAAAGAAATATTTGTCATGATGATATTGCTGTTATCAACAACCGTCGATTTATCCTTTTCCTGACCATTGTTAATTTTTGCAAATTCCTTTCAACAACATTATAGATGTTGTGCAGGATGCAAGAATATCTGTCAATTTTGAATGACTCGTTTTAAAGGTAAAAGGATAAAGCTTTACAGTTTCATCATTTACGTGCAAATGAACTCAAATGCACGCCATGCATTGATCAATTTTTTAAAAATCTTCAGCACTCTTGCACAAGGGATATAAGGTCATTCTTTAGAGAAATTACCAGCATAGCAAGTGCGGTCCATCTTCTGAAAAGAACAATCTATAACTATGATAGAAAATATCTTCTTTTGTTATAGCCTTATCAGAATAAGCAGATTTGAAATAAGGAAATCATATGCTATTTGAAAGCCTCATTCAAATTACGGAACGTAAGGTTTATCAATAAAATCAACATGTTGCATTATGTAAAAAATCTCATTTCTTTTTGCAACAAAACAACTGTTATAAAATCTGGCAAATTCACACTGTTCTGCATCAAATCATCAAAAAACCGTTAGGAATATCAATATTTTTGTTTCAAATATCATTGACGAGCCATCTTAAAAAAAGAAATGTTATGTAGGGATGTCAATGATTATCATATTCTGCCGTGTTAGGAGGCGTTAACTCTTTATTTTTCTTAATTTTTATAACGCCCATCATTCCAGTGGAAATAATGAGTGCAGACATAGCCAAGAAAGAGCTCACTAATCCTACGAGTGCAAAAAAACCAGCAATAAAGCCAGACAGGGCTTCTGCAGAGTTCGCTAAAATTGAAAAGGTCCCAAAACTCTTACCAAAGTCTTCACGACGAGAATATAATTGAAAAGCTGAGACTAAAGTAATATCCACAAACGCACCAATAACCCCTAAAACCAATGCGAACACGAGAAGGAGTTTTAAATAAAGTTCTGCAGCTAAAGGCATAAAAAACAGAATAACCCCATAAAGAAGCCAAAATACCATGAGCTTCAACGATGTAATCTTCAATATAATTTTATGATATAATAAACCACCGACAATCGTTCCCACAGCCATGAGAGAAAAAAGTGAACTCACAAGGCTTTCCTCTCCCCCCCACAGAGAAAACAAAAGCTGGAATTAAAAATCTTAAAATTGCACCAGCAAAGAGAATAGCAAATGACGAGCCAACAAGCGTCATAAATAAATGTTTGTTTTCTGTAGAAATATATTGAAGATAAGAAGCTGTTTCTCGATAAATTTTTATAAAATTGAAAGGTTTATTCTCATTTGGATTGAAGTTCATGAGATTTAATAACACGATAATAGAGATAAAAGTGGTCAAAAAATCAAAAATGAGGACTGCCGATTTATTCGCTAAAAAAATTAGTACCGAACAAACCAAAGGGCCAATGACAGATGCGGTTTCCTCTATAATTTGTGCAATACTATTTGCCTTTGTAAAATCCTTTCTTGAAAACATTCTGGGAATAACAGCTTGAAAACTCGGTTGAAAAATACTTCTTCCTATCGTTGTACATATTGCTGCAAAAATAAGCACAATAATATGCGCAGTCCCTGTTATTGTGGTTACAAAAACGAATAATGAGGCTAATAATCTAACAAATTCACTTAAGATCATATTTTTCTTCAAAGAGAAATTATCCGCTAACCAACCTCCTATAGGACCAAAAAAGAGAGAACGGACTCTTTTTTAAAAATAAGTTCGTACCAACCATTCGATATTAAACTTTTCTACACTTAAAATTGCACTCTCTATAATAAAATTGGTGATATGAACTTCAAAGAAATTGTATATCCTCATAAACCTCTTCATAAGTTAATAGAAAAGCTTTAAAGAAATATGCATCATCATACAAGCATCTAGACCAAATCACGCAGTATAATCATTTTTTTTCTGAGTTTCTTCTTAAAAAGGAAATAATATAAAAAAATATTATATCAGAATCTGCCATATTAGAATAATAAATAGAGCACTTCTGCACACGCGTGTGGTACTGTTCTTAACATTTATTATAATGCACTATGCGCGTTATTCTTTTATAATTATTTTTTATAAAAAGGGATAAAGTCAACATAAGTCAATAAAGAACCATGCTTATTTTTGGCAAAAACATTGTCAATTTCGCTATTCTTGACGACGCGTAGAAGACGCCTTTTTCAGTTAATATTGACCATATTACTTTGAGTTTAAAAACAGCAATATGTACCCCATTCCTTATGAAGAGATATACTTTAAACATCTTCAGGAAATGATCAAAATAAACCAGAGTTTCGTTTTAATTGCAGTAGAAAAACTTCTTCTTGAGAAGAACAAATATAGCAATGAATAGGTTATTATCATACATAAGCTCTTTTTTAGCTATACACTCATCCGTTTCATCGGACTTTTTTTTGCAATAAATGCTTTTAAAATACGTTGTTTCTCTCCTGGCATTAGCCAAAACATCACACGAGTATACCAACCTAGTTTTGTAAGTTGCCAAAAGTCATTCTCTTCCCCTATAAGATTCTTCGATAAAAGAATATCTCATTTAACAAATACTGCTAGGCAAAAAATTCATTTTTATGAAAGATTGTCTCAGAAAATCATGATAAGAGAGCTGTAAAATCATTGGCATTATCTTATCTAGAATCAAGGGGGTTTACGAACATGTGCGCACATTTTCTCGCTATTGTTCGCTGTCATATAAGGATGACGATGAGAAAAATTTGTTATTACATGTTCACAGTTTGATGATACAGCATTAACTCAAAAACCACGCAAATCACAATTTGAATATCCATACACATAATACATATGAGCGCTTATAGACCAATATTATTTTGTACACTGGCTTGTGTCATAGTAATGTAGGTTTACATTGACTGAACAGCTGTCAAAGACAACATTATTTACCTTAAAACAAAAAATAATTCCAATTTTACCCAAACTCACAGAAACTCTTAAAATTGGTCCTATAAGTGCAAAAACATGCATTTATAGTGAACACCGGAAAACACGTCCCAAAGAAAGTTTCGGAGTTTTGTTTTATAATATGTTTAGCTAAGCAGGTGTAAAAAACCGACATACAGTTCAAGAAACTTAGCAACAACACATACTACAAATTCCGATGCAATAGTCTCACAATTGAAAGCGCTTTTTGAAGTGATGGACGACAATATGGCATCCTTTTATACAAAAAGAGCAGATCATAGAAAATCTGCCCTTAGAATGATAACAAACTCCCCAAAATGCAAGATAAATAAAAGCGTAATAGAATCATAAAATAAAAATTCTTTACGACTCATATGACCTCGTCATTTAATGGTTGTTGATTGCCATATTATTGAAAGAACAACACCTCTTAAACTATTTTTGATTTAGAAAAAATGGGATCATAAAAGACTTCAGAAAGTTTTCGATCCTTGAAAAACAATACCACATCCACTGTTGTATAAAGCACCATCTTTATCATTTCTAAGTCGAGTTGACGACCAACTTCTGATCTTTTGATCAATGTGGCACATCGTTCAAATGTTTGCAAAGCGCTATTGGCATGTGTTGTTGTAATTGATCCAGGATGTCCAGTGTTCAAAGAATTAAGATATTCCCACGCTTCGTTGCCACGCAGCTCAGCAAGAAAAATACGATCAGGTGATTGACGTAAACAGGCATCTAAACATTCTTCAGCCGAAACACGACCCGCTCCGTTACCATAAATCATATGGACATGGTTCGGGTGATTAGGCAAAAAAAGTTCATGAACATCCTCAATTGTGATAATGCGCTCTTCTATCGGTACCTTCTCAATTAAAGAGCGAGCAAATGTTGTTTTACCCGATCCTGTTTTTCCTGCAATAATAATATTACGTTTATGAAAGACGCACTGTTCTAAAAATTCAATAATTTTTCTATCACGTTTAAAACGTAAGAGTTCTACCTCAAATGATTCCAACCGCGTAAAATCTTGCTTCAACAATAAGCTATTTGCCTCCTTTTCAGAAGGCTTATTAAAACTTACATCCGTAAAACAATCAAAAGCCCCCTCTTTATTGAGTTCCTCTAATGTTTTCACCGTAAGAGAATGTTTACGAATTACAAAGGATAGTGCACCATCAATAATAGCGGGTGTTTGTACAATTGTACCGCGTTGTCCACCGGGTAAACGTACATAATTAATACTTTTGGGCGCCATACCGTTATACACAATAAGCGCTGTGATAAGTGTCTGTAAAAAAGTGGTTGTTAATTCCGGCACAGCGTGGATTTGCCAACCCTCAAAGCTTTTTGTCCATACTTCACAGGGGCGGCAAATTGATAACTCAGTAACTTTGGGATCTCCCAAAAAATGATCAAGTGGTTGTAAAAGTTGTGCAACAGCTTGATCTTTCTGTATCGAATTAGCGGGTAACGAGGCTGTAGACATCACTGAAATCCAAATCACGGGCAACGAAAATATTGACTCGTTCGCCTTGGTTTTTATAAAGTGTTGGTGCAATGTTAATTGAATTTTGAAGAACCTCGCTCACTACCGATTCAGCACCTTGCACATTTTGAGATTGTGGTTTTTCTTTTTCCTCTTTACTTCCTCGTCCCATTTTTTCTTTTACCCATTCTCCTAAATCACCAATGATGCTCACCATGATTGCTCCCCCAAAACGTTGCCAAAAATGTGTATCAATCCAACCACCAATACCAGATTCACCAAGAGGGCCAGTGCCAGGTGAGTCGAGATTGATAATGATACCAGAAGGTGTTTCAACACGTGACCATTGTACAAAAACACGTGATTGCCCTTGTTGCACACCACTTTGATAAAAGCCCACGACTTTAGAACCACGATCTAATAAAACAACACGGCCGCTTGTAGAATAAACATCGCGTGTTAAATGACACGTTGTCATTCCCGGCTGCGATGTAACGATCTTGGTTTCTAGGATACAATCTATCTGTGTCCCCTGTGTAATCAAAAGATCGCGGTTGTGAAGTTGGGCAGCACGTGATTGACCTAATCGTACAGGTTGAAGATTATCAAACAAAGCACTACTATTTTGATCATGGTGATATGGATCTTTTGAATGGTCTATAGAAGAACTCTCACCACCACCGTTGTTAAGACTAGAATTGAGCATACGTGTGCGCGCTATTTCTTCGATATCTTTTATTAAATGTGATGGTATCGTTGTTTGCAAAAGCTTAGCCAAAGCTGCTGGCATTTCATTTTTTGAATCGTCTGCTGCCTGTGTTGGTTTTTCTACTTCTTCTATAACCTCTGGCTCTTCTATAACGCGAGGAATATAACTGGGTATCACTTGTTGCACCGTCTGTTGAGGTTTTTCTTCCTCAATATCTACGGTATTGTGCATTCTCAATGCCTTCCAAGTCAAAGCAATTGGTATTGCTATGACGACAACAAGCCCCACCCCTAATAATGCGCGCGCTCCAGGAATTGTCGGACGACGCTCAGAACCCAATTCTGAACTCCCATACGCACCTTCAATATATGTTTGTTCGGTGTTATCCTTTTTTGCACCTTTATTGATCTCATCTCCTTTCTGTTTGTTAAACATTACTTTCCTCCTTTATTGATACGATGAACCACCGAAGAAACTGTTCCAGTTGTATTTGGTATACCATTAGGATCATAAGCTTCATTGAAAACAGCCAAAGCACGTTTACCAAGCCGTATAAGCCACTTGGGATTGATCTTGTGAACGGCAATAATATCATTGGCACTGCCTACAACAGTACGTGGAATGAGACTTTCATTCCCCTCAGAGTCCACCATGTAAATGGTCGGCATATCCATGTTAGCAGGAAATTTGAAATAGGTAATACGCCCATTGTCCCAAGTATTTATCGGGGCGATATCTTGATCACCACTCATAGTATATTTGAGATTGTAACCTTTTACGCCTTTGTGAAAACCATGTTCAATAGCAAGACGTCGATTATTTTCCTCTAACTCTTGGTTGTTTGTATCGGAATAATAAAAAGCCAATTCGTAAGTTGCATCAGCACGATCATTGCGAAACTGTAATCGGAACTTGTAGCTACGTTTATCGGTAACAACGATGAGGTTTGTATTTGCAAGTTCCGCTTTGGGTTTAATAAAAATATGCCGTCCCTTATGTGCAAAAGCATAAGCTTCCGAATCACCAAAAGCGTGGGTGACATAATGTTCACCTTCTTCAAGAATAATATGTGTAGCAACGCCCAGAACAGTTTCAATCTGAACAACATCGGCCTCGTTATATGTTACATAGCGAACGCGATGATCATACTG
Source organism: Bartonella silvatica (assembly GCF_040545155.1). Lineage (NCBI taxonomy): Bacteria > Pseudomonadati > Pseudomonadota > Alphaproteobacteria > Hyphomicrobiales > Bartonellaceae > Bartonella > Bartonella silvatica. The sequence goes on along the minus strand of NZ_JBEPLI010000001.1, from coordinate 314,557 downwards.
TGAACTCGATGGAGTTTTAAGCGCTTGTACAGGCACTGTACCAAGAAAGGAAAGTGAGGAAAATAAAGTAATGAACGCAAGTTTTCTCATAATAATTAATTCCTCAATCATGCAAAAGTACTTCTGGATCAGCACGATAGCTTGTCACTTGGAAACCAAGAGGATTTAGTAACCGATCAGATGAGGTCATTGGCGCCCCAACGTAGGTATAACCAATCGTTGCAATCTGATGTTGTTTTGCTCCAGCTGCACCATTATTATCATGTTGTTGTGTGGTAAAACGTACGGTCGCTTGACCAAGACCATTAGGCTGAATTGATCGCACTTTTACTGTGATACGTGCTTTGTTGGAAAGCACTTTATCACGCGCCGTCTCACCCTCATAAATTTTGTAAAACTCTTGCTGAACGGCTGGATTACTTAAAAGCGCTGTCGTATCATAGTTGAGCTGAATTGTATCGTAATCGTAAGCTTCTCGGTTCAACACATATTGATTGAGCCAATATCTGTCTACAACTTCTCCATAACTGGTTTCATGTTCACGCATGATCGAGATTACATCAACCGCGCCTGTGGTATTATCAACGCGTAGCACCAAAGGTGTTGGAGCAGGCTGATAAAAACCAACGACCCCACATACCATACCGAGTAATCCAAAAATACCAACGACACTTGCTACACGCCATGCTGTCTTCCGCGATCTTATAAATTCGTCTAGGAGTTCGCGTTCTAAGCCTCGGCTTTCCTCATAATAGCTGTTTAGCTTTTCAACTTCGACTGGTTTAGCTTGTTTTTTTATCATATGACTCCTCGCTGAATTTCGGCAGGAATTGTTTTATTAATCGGCACACGGTTCCAATTACTTGGTTGCTTTGGCTTTGGAGCAAATAGGCAAGCCGATAAAAGACTCGCAATCAAAATCGTAAAAATGATTCTTTTCATTTTAATATTCCTCTTTTGCAACTGTTATACACACCTTTAACACTTTTTTATCATTATTTCAATTTTGATTAAAAAATATATTGTCTATAATTGTATTTATTTTTATTGATAGACGTATTTATCTATTGTGTTGGTATTTTCTCTTATGTTCTTAAATATTTTGATTATTTCATTATGCGACGACTGTGGGAGGCAGCATCTAGTATCCAGAGATTTCTCAATGTAACGCCTTTTGCCAGAACATTGGCAAACGGATTGACATTTTAAGCAACAGCGCAATGGAGACAATAGACAAGATAAGAACACCACCAAGGACATAACCTACATTCTGTTTTTACATCAAACTTTAAATCACTCATGTCATTAGCAAAGATGTTTATCAGCATATTAAACACGATGGCTAAAAGCATAATAAGAATTGTATAGCTTAAGATTTGCACTATCCATTATTAAAAATAAGCGATAGGTTGGTTGCCAAAGTAAAGCAACAATGAAGAGTGGTCTGAGTCCAACAAGAAGGGTAAGTATAGTTCGTGCTAATAAGATGAGCACTCCGTAAATTACTACAAAGAAGCTTGTTACAGATAGAGTAAGAATATCGAAGAATCTATAAAGCAGACTCTTCAAACGCTTTGCTTGCACACTGGAATCCTTTTTCAAAAACGTTGTCAAATGAAATAGCGATTTTTGTATGCTTGGCGGATTGCCTATCAATACCTCTAACAAGTCATCAGGCATACTCATTATAAAGATAACGTCCTGCAATGAATGCAATTGAAGTAATAATGCTTATGCATATACAACGGTTCAAGAATTCAAAAACTGGCATATCTACAGCACCGCGCATGATAAGCCAAACATAAAGGATACAAGAAATAGTAAGATCGACGGACACAAAGGAGTTAATTGTCGCAATTACTTTTGATGAAATATCCGTGACATACGCACTTGTTGCTTGATCAGTTTCACGGAATAATTGTGAGAGTATTTGAAAACTACGGTATTTCTCTCTCTCTCCAATTTTCACTTTTCTGTTGTATTAGAACAGCGGTACATTTTGCATTTATACAATTGACCAAAAACACTTTTATGTGTTATAATAATTGGCCATTATGTGTTTTTAGACAGACCTGTTGAACAGGATATATCGAATTTTTACAATCAAAAAAATTGCCGATATAAACGGTTATGTTATAAAGGATTTTATCACTAGTGTCTTTTATATTGTATCTGAACAATTGGCATTTTCACATTTTTATGACTTAAAATTTGTATATTGCGGTTATATTTTTGCTGGCGTATTAATGCTTGCTCTGCATTACGCAGATGTGTAACCATTTGCAATTTTGTTGCTTCATTTTGGATCATAGCAAGTACACCCTTAATGTGCACTTGTAATTCATTAACACTTTTCAAATCTTCTGTATTCTTAACTTCCATTAAATATTGCACAACTCGCATGAAACGCTTTTCTGTTTCTTCAAAAGATCGCAAACTTATGAATTTATCAATAATAGCTGCATATTGAATACGTTGATCAATAAGTTTACGTGCTGTATCAAAATCCATGATTTCAAAATAGTTTTGCTCTTGTGTTTCAACATTTTTAAAAAAATTAGAAAAGTCTGGAGAAACCTTTGATTGTTCCTTCTTATCGTAAATATATTTGGGTCCAGAAAGTAAAATATCATCACCATCCCTTATTGCGATATTGTTCATTCGAAAGCCTGTTATAGACTCATGTATTTTTTTCGTTTCAGAAATTTGATTTTTCATTATCTCAGACTGAGCTGCCATGGTGTTAATCAACTCCATTTGTATTTCGTCTTCAATTGTTAGTGTTCGTGCTGTCAATGCTGGACTTAATGTTGCCTCAAAAACGCCCATTGCTATTACAATAATCAGCCTTTTCATGTTTTTTCCTTTTAAATTTATATTTTACATGAACATTAAAAATTATATTGTTTCTCTGTACAGTCTCATAAATATGTGGATAAGCTCAAGTTATGAAATGCTATTTCTTATTTGGCTTGTTTATTCTCATATGGTTTCTCATTGAAATTTCGTAGGAACATCTTCATGAAAAGGCAAAAGCCCTATCTATTGCTCTTATGTTAGAGTAAACAGACAAACAGATAAAAATATAATCAAAATAATAAATTTGACTTATTTCAATACATCCACATTTTAACTTTAATATTTTTATTATTTGTCTATGCGGTTGCTGTGAGAATTACTGTTTCTGGGCACATTTAATCTCCATAGATGCCCTAATGTAATACCTTTTGACAACGCGCTAGCAATGCTTGATAATTTGAGCAATAATACGATGGAGACAATAGATAAGATGAGAGAGCCACCAAGTGCATAAGCTACATTTTGCTGTCCATCAAATGCTAGATCTTTCATATAATTTGCAAAAATATTCATCATCAGACTAGATACGGTCGCTAGTAGTATAATAAGAATTGTGTAACTTAAAATTTGGGCTATCCATTGCTCAAAAAAGCGGTAAGTCGGTTGCCAAAGCAAAGCAATAATGAAGAGTGGTCCAAGTCCAGCGAGAAGAACAAGGGCAATTTTTGCTAGCAGGATGAGTGCCCCGCCAATTGCTGTTAGGAAACTTGTTGCAAGCAGGATAAGAATTCCAAAGAGTCCATAAAGAAGTCCATCGGAATTTAAAAAAGCAGCTTCTTCAAAAGCTTTGCTTGCACTTCCAAATCCTTCTTTCGCTACAGTATCAATCAGTCTCCCTAACTGATCATGATTTTGTGAATCTTTTATGAGAGCACCTAATAAGTCATTAGGAATTTGAGTTACCAAATTTGCAATCTCCGGCTGATAAAGCCCCGTAGCCAGTGCAGTAGAAGTAATAATGCTCGTGCGTATGCAACGATTCAAGAATTCAGAAACCGGCATATCTACAGCACCGCGAATGACAAGCCACCCGTAGAGTATAAAAGCGATGGCGAGACCAGCGGAGACAAAAGGTGTAATGACGACAATTGCTTTTGATGAAATATCCGTGACATACGCACTTGTTGCTTGATCAATTTCACGGAATAGTTGTGAGAATATTTGGAAACTCATGGTATTTTTCTTTCACGAATTTTCATTTTATTGTTTAAAAATAGCGGTATGTGTTATATTTTTTCGCATTTATATTATTTTCTAAAAATACTTTTTTTATACTCAAGTGATCAAATTTATATATTTCTCCAGTCATTTACTTTCACGGTTAATTATGATTCGCTATTTCTACAATCAAAGAAAATTGCTAATATAAACGGTGTTCTTATAAAAGATTTTATCACAGAGGGGGCCTATATCTTACAGTTGGTGTTTCTATATTTTTGGGATTTAAAATTTGGACATTGCGTTTATACTTTTGCAGACTGATCAGTGCTTGCTCTGCATTTCGCATATGCGCAACCATTTGCAATTTTGTCGCTTCATTTTTGATTACGGCGACTACGCCGTTAAGATGTGCCTGTAGCTCAGAAACTCTTTTTATGTCGCTCAAAGTTGGCAAATCGGTTAACAAACTTTCAACATACTTAAAACGATTCTCTGTTTGTTCAAAAATCTGCAAGCTTACAGCTTTATCTGCAATCGATGCATATTGACTGCGCTCCTCAACCAATCTACGTATTTCAGGAATTGAAAAATATTTAACATCTTCCTCTAGTACAAGATCTCCTACTGTAAAGTCTCCCACATCAGAATCATACAAAAAATTTGAATATGTAGTATCTTTCGTAAAATCTGTTCCACGAAACATATTACTATTGTATATAAGCTGCGGATTCGGAAGATAATCAGAGCTCATAGACGCCCTCGTGGGGCCTAATTCACGAGGCCCCGTCAAAGACTGGTATATTTTTTGAATATTTTCTATGCTGGATTGCATAATTCGCATATGATACTTTGCTATATCAATAGCATATTTTTTCCTTCTAAGTGTCTCATCACAGCCAAGCTGTGCCAGTACGTCCTCGTGCCGTTCTTGGCACACCTTCTTCACATCTATTTCTCGTCGCACTCGTCGCGCAGATTCTTCCCCAATTTTTTGTTTTCGTTCAAAATCTTCAAATGCTTTCAGTCTTTTTTGCTGTACATTGTAGTCATTCCATATATTGCTTAAACTCTGCTCTCTATCATCTGAAACTCCCAGATTACTGAATATATCCGCTCTTAATGCTGTACTCTGCACTCCCAAAACCGATACTATCGCTACCAAAATAATGATTTTTTTCATATTATTTTCTCTTTTAATCGATTTTTTTATTATAACATATAGCTATTATTATTTCAATTTTGAATGTAAATAGATAATTTTTAATTATTAGAATTTCGTAAATTTATTTTGTTCATTTTAATATTTATTTACGGTATTGACATCGGTTTTTACGCTGTTGAACTTTTGTTATCTGAATCTTATGGAAAAAACTATTTTCTACTAAAACCAGTTTTATGGACATTCAAATGCAATCTTTTTCCAACCGATATATTTACATATAAAATTCTGAGAAACAGCATATTTAAAGTGACAACAAGGAAGAAGCCTTTTCTCCAGTCTCATGGTTTTCACTTTCACATATGGCATGCATTTTTATGAACTATCTGTAAAGCTACACGCACAATCTAAAACGAAACCTTTATCAATAAAACTGAATAAAGCTCACCAAAATGCCGCTAAAACACGAATAAAAGGTATCATCATATAAGTAAATGATTACAAAATTTTCATCGTATAGAATATATTATTGGCATATTTTTTACGCTTAAAAAACCTCATATTGCATTTTTCAATAATTTTACGTGTTTAAAGAATGGAACAAGAAATTTTTTCTCTTTTGCATCTGTATATATCAGACTTTCCATTGATTTTATAAATCAATTATCGATTTTTGATAAATATTATACTATTATTTAGGAATTAACATTTGTTTTCAATTATTTACAATTTTCTGTATCGCGTCGAGTATTTTTTGTCTATACTCTTGAATGTTTTTAATATGGTAACTATCCTTTATCTGCTCTGTGAAAGAAATTCAGAGCAACTATACCATATAAAGATGTTTTCATCTTAGTCGATGTTCTATGTCTTTAGAATTACTGTTTTTACCCCTGAGATAATAATTTTTTCATATTATTTTTTGAACTGTCTAGTAAGGTCTTAATCGCTTATACTATTTAACTTGCCCTATTCTTTATACGACTACTTTCTTGCAAGCTCATATCGCTTCTATACTATTGCTAAACTTTAATTATCGAGTTATTATAAAAAACATTTTTTACTACACTTAAGTATGTATTCAAATGTGATATATTTTACCAATCAATGTATTTGCAGTATTACTTTAGTAGGTATACGATGAACGCAATAAGATTTTTTATCCAAGCGCGTAATGCATATTTTTGCATACAGCTTATATTTCTGCGAGCCATTTGTAGATGGTTCACATAATCTACAGAACGCCTAAAAAATATAAGCAATTTATCATAGAGTTTCATCGTATAGCACGTATCGTTGGCATATTTTGATTTTTACTATTAAGGATTCTCATATTGCGTATTTGCTTTTGTTGATTGATAAGGGTTTGTTCTGCATTACGTGAATATGAGACCATTTGCAATTTCGTTGATTCATTTTGGATCATGGCTAGCATGCCTTTTATGCGTGCTTGTAGTTCAGCAATGCTTTTTAGATCCGTCGTTTTATTTATTTGCTCTACGAGCTGTGATATTTGCTCAAAACGTTTTTGTGCATCTTGAAAAGTTTGTAAACTCACAACTTTATCTACAGCTGCTACATATTGCTTACGTCTTTCAATAAGTGCACGTGCTTGTGTTTGATCATTAACATGGGAAGCTTCTTCTTTTGCCAGAATCTCCTGAACTGATTTTAATATCTCACTATCTTCACTGAGTGAGTAAAGTAATTCTGGATTCTTGAGAAAAAAGCTGGTGTAATCTTTTTTCGTGGCGCTAGAATTTCCATTTCTTCTAATTGATCCACGTATTTCTTTTGTTTCCTCAAGTTGTTTTTTTAAGAGATCAATGATAGTTGCAAAAGGATGTACCTTCTTTGGTGCTGGAGGTTTTTTAGGCGCTGGTGCCTTTGAAGAGGAACTCCCTCCCCAAGTGGGCCAAGATGGAACTCCTGCACTTAAATCTACTGCCCCTGCTCCAAACCAATTCCAAGCCATTGCTGAATTTGATGTTCCTAAAATTGTCGCTATTATTGCCGCGATAATTACCTTTTTCATGTTTCCCTCCTGTCAATTCTGACACGTTGTAAAAAAATTGGTAACCACACTGCTGGATCATCACCAACCTCATAAATAATATTTTCAGCTAATTCTGCATTATCAGGAGTCCCTGATAAAACGAAGAGCTCCTCACTAAAATCATGCTCTGTGGTTTTTCCATCGATTGTTACATGGAATTTTCCGAGATTTAATTCTGCAAGGGCAGATTGATCACCTTGCTTGATAAGAAATTGACGACTAAATTCACCAAGCCCTTTTATGAGTTCAAACTCAGCATCTGTTAGTTTGAAGCCTTGTGTATAGTCTTCATAATTTGCTTTAGGATTAGCCAAGAAAATATAGGTCGCGCACTGCTGAATAAGAGTCTTAGCGATATTGCTTTCTAGGGCATCACCTGGTTCCTGTGTAGCGTAAACAAAAATACCATTTTGCTTACGGATAGTTTTTTGCTTGTTCTTCGCCAAATCTTCAAAATATGGATCTTGCAAAGGTTTCCAAAACTCATCAAAAATATACATGAACCGTTGCCCACCAATCATTCCTTCTGTGCGATAAAGCAAATACATCATAACTGGGGTACGTGTTTCTTGATTATCCAAGAATTCAGTGATATCAAAACCGTAAATCTGATGTGTTGAGAGATCAAGTGCATCACTGGGATTATCAAATAACCATCCATAATCACCACCTTCACACCACTTGATCAAGCGAGCGTGAACGGATGGGTGTGCATTATAATCATTTAAATGTGGGTTTGGTAAAAACTGTACCAAAAAAGATAAACGACGCAGTGATCTATCAATGTTATCACTCATAATAGACATGACAGCTTGGTTGATCTCCTCCTCGTCGTAGTGCGTAACTTCCCCACCAGCTTCCACTAGTTTTTTTACAAATTGTTTTAAAAAAATCAGGTTATCTTGTGTTGGAGGAAGTTGAAATGGATTAAAACCACTCTGCCTACCAGGCTTAAATGTTAAATATCGACCACCCATAGCGCGGATAACAATTTCCATGCCGCGATCTTTATCAAAAACGACAGTTGTTGGTTTAAACTTTTGTGCTTGCGCTAACAAAAAGCCAAGCAGCACTGTTTTACCAGAACCAGATTGCCCGATAAGAGCGGTATTACCAAGTAAGCGTTTATCTGTTGAATCCTCTTCAATTTTAGAAGCATGAAAATTAAAATAAAGTGGTGTCTTACTGGTTGTTTTAAGAATTGTAACGGCTGGGCCCCACGGATTTCCTGTCGGTTTACCTGACATAAAGTTATGAAAAGATGAAAATGATAAAAAGTTCAGTGATGTAATAGGCGCAGGACGTGGCCTCCATTTCCAATTCCCAGGAAGTTGTGCCCAATAACCAGCTTCGATGGCCAAATCCACAGGTTTTGGTAAAACTGCAACGTCTAACAACGCAGCACTTGCTTTTGCCATATAGTCCTGAACATTTTGAACTGTGCCACCATAGACCGTTAATGTACAATGATGCTCACCCATGACAAAATGTCCACTTATGAGTTGATTGAGGGCTTCGTCAATTTGCTCAATTTGACTGGTTGCGACATCGCGTGCATCAATAAGATTACGCTGATGGCGTTGCAAATAATCCTTAGCAGCATGTCGCGAGAGTATTGAAAAACTCTGCGTCAACACAAACTCAAAATCACTTTCTAATAAAACATTCAGTTGTCCAGGTCTGGTTGTTGCATCATATTCTTTAATTTCCAGCATTCCAAAGCGACGCATTCCAGAAGTTGTACGCAACTCACCAAGAGCGCCCCATTTCGAGAAAAAGGGCCGGTTGATAGACATATAGTCGGCAAAACGATCATAACAAATCGGCATAGGCCGATATTCACCATTAACGAGCATTCCGAGAAATTCCAACGCAGAAGAATAAGCATGCCCATCTTTTTCATAAGTCCCGAGAAGCTCTGCACCGTAGCGCTTTAATGATTGACCTAAAGTGTTGTTGATATCATTGAGAGCTTTTATACATGACTCCTGCCGCATCTTTTTCTGATCAAGCGTTTCACGCTCATGCTGAGAAAAAAATGACATCACTTTATCTGCTATCGGTTGGAAAACGACCGTCAGATATAAATCATTGACCATCAAATTATAACCGGTGAAGCTCTGTTTGTACTTCTCATCAAGTTGATAGCAAAATGTTTGATCAAATGCTGAATCGGGATACTCATAAACACGGCGACGTACAATATGAGTCCACAATGACAAATTAGCTGATGCAATACCACGCAAAGTATTATTTAACTCTTTCGTCCATTGAAAAAAGTCTTCCTCTGAAGCACTTTGATGCGAACGACCATCAATTTTCCAAACCGACAAATACTCCGCGTTTTTAGTAGAAATAATCGTATCTGTCACATGATGCGAATAGGGTATAAACAAGCTTACTGGCGTTTCTGATAAGAGGCGTTTTGTACTTTCAAGAGCCATCACACTTGTCTCCTTTTGTGGTAGTTAGAAGGGCTGTAACTTGATGCCCCCCAAAAGCTTTTGTTACGGTTGCGGAATTTTGTATCGATCCACAACCACCAGATTCGAAATGCTTTATCATCATTTTTAGTAATTTGCGCCATAATAAACCACAGCGGCAACGCAATAAGCCACAAGAAGATATTTATTGTCATCGCAATAACAGCTACACTTACAACCATAACAATGAGTGGCATCATTGGTACACCCCAGATTGTTGGAACGCGAGTTGCTCCTTTAAATAAAGGAAAAGCTTCTTGCTTTTGTAGTTTCATGAATGACTCCGAATTAAGTTATATGAAACAATATACTGCTAATATAAAATGCCGCACCAGCAATGATGAGACTGAATGCCCACCTTGCAAAGGTAGCTCTTGCAATGATGCGGAATACCCAAAGAATTAATAAAAACAAAAGAATAACAGCACAAGCAATAGGAACAATCATGCTGAGCCCATATTGCAGACCTATAAAAACATCTACATTATTTGTTTTTTCTTGAGCATATGCAAATTGAGCAGTTAAAAATATGGTTAGAGTTGCAAAACAAATATTGATCTTCCTACTAACTTTTGTCTGAACAATGTCGGGCTGTTTCATATTCTCAATTCTCATCATGGCTGAATTTATCATAAAAACTATCAACTTAATTTACAGTCTGAATAAAATAACTACCGCTATATTTACGAAGGCTAAATATAGAGATGTACCAGAATATTACTTATATTCATCAGTCTCTTCTCATTAATGTTTATCCTCCTGCATTTCCAAAAAACATCGTAGCAATTTGGGTTGCAGAGCCAGCAATGACAACGCCAATTGCCCATCGCACAAAGGTATCTTTTTCGATATAGCGTCCCGCATAACCAATTGCTAAACCCAAAAGTATAACGGCAGCAGCAACTGGAATAATTTTACCAGTAAGCTCCTTTTGCAGTTCATCTAAAGCTTTTTTAGCATTCTTTAAGTCCGCATATGCAGGATGAGCTATAAAAAACGCGGTCATAATTGCAAAAATTATAATGACCCGATTATTAGTTTGAAATTGAAGATTCTTTAATTGTTTCATATTACCCCTCTAACGTTTTCTATATTTTCAATATTAAACATCAATTTTTTATCTATAATCAACGGACAAAACTCATATAAAAAATGTTATGTATTTAATAAACTTGCTATTAACTTCATTATGGCTTAAATAGCATCGCAGCAATTTGAGTTGCGGAACCAGCAATGACAACACCGATTGCCCACCGTATGAAGGTATCCTTTTCAAGGTAGCGTCCTGCATAGCCAATCGCTAAACATAAAAGTATGACAGCAGCAGCTATAGGAATAATATTTTTAATAAGGTCATCCTGCAGTTTTTCTAAAGCATCTTTAGCATTCTTTAAGTCTGCATATGCAGAATGCGTTACGAAAAACGTAGTTATAGCTGCACAGATTACAATTATTCTATTTTTATTGTTTAAAGAAGAATGACTTAACCGTTTCATTTTTTACTCTCATAAATAACATTTTTCACTTTTACCTAAGTAAAGCTTGTGTAACATCACTTAACAACCGATGAATAATTCTACACATTAAAAGAACATTACAGATTAATACATTAATTATTAAATTAATTACGGATTAAATAACATCGCAACAATTTGGGTTGCGGAGCCAGCAATGACAACACCAATTGCCCAACGTACAAATGTACCTTTTTCGATGTAACGCCCTGCATAGCCAATCGCTAAACATAAAAGTATGACAGCAGCAGCAACAGGGATGATTTTCTCAACGAGCTCTTTCTGAAAAGCACCCAAAGCTTTTCCGGCTTTTTCCAAGTTGTTTTGAGCGCATAGAGGACTATTCATAAAGAATACAATCATAGCTGCAATAATTGCGCTAATCTTGTTATTTCTTGAGATATTAATCAATTGTTTCATATTATTCAGCCTCACTCCACTGTATTTGGTGCAAACAGCTATAGTATTACTAAAATTCAGCTTTTCTTAAGTAAAATATATGCCGTTGTAAGTCTATGACTTCATTTTCCTTCAAATAACAACTTAGCAAGCTCAGCTGCTGATCCCGCAATAACAACCCCGATTGCCCAGCGTACAAATGTGCCTTTTTCAATGTAGCGTCCAGCATAACCAATCGCTAAACCTAAAAGGATAATGGCAGCAGCAACAGGAATAATAGTCTTCAGCTCTGTCTGAAAATCGGTTAGAGCTTTATTTGCTTTCTCTAATGTTTGAGCATACACAGGATGGGTCATAAAAAATGTAATTACAGCTGTACAAGCCGTGATAATCTTGTCATTGTTTTTTAATTGCTTCATATTACTTATCCCAATTAAGTTTTTTAATTCGCATGAACAATTTTTCAGTGGTGTAAAAAATTATCCATGGATATTTCTAAAATTATTCAATTCAGCTTTTCTCAAGTAAAAAAATGGCGCTGCAAGTTTATGATTTCATTTTCCTTCAAATAACAGCTTAGCAAGTTCAACCGCAGATCCAGCAATAACAACCCCGATTGCCCAACGTACAAACGTGCCTTTTTCAATGTAGCGTCCCGCATAGCCAATTGCTAAACCTAAAAGGATAATAGCAGCAGCCACAGGAATAATTGTATTTAACTCCGCTCTGAATTTATCTAAGGCATCTTTTGCATTTTTCAAACCTTGAGCTTGAGCACACAGAGGATGCGTCATAAAAAATGTGCTTATCATTGCAACAGTTGCAATAAACCTATTATTAGCTTTTGCTAAAAAAGTATTCGGCTGTACCATATGGCTTCTTCCCATTCAGATTGCAGTTAACACAAATAGTTTTTGTTTTGGATTAATAGTATTCTCATTATACTCTTGTGAAGAGTATACTAACAAGTTCAGTTGCTGATCCAGCAACAACAACACCAATTGCCCAGCGTACAAACGTACCCTTTTCAATGTAACGCCCTGCATAACCAATCGCTAGACATAAAAGTATAACAGCAGCAGCTATAGGCACGATTTTAACCAACTCTGCTTGGAATTTGTCTAAAGCAGTTTTCGCATTAGTTAAATTCTGTGCCTGAGCATACACAGGATGCGCCATAAAAAACACTATTATAGCTGAAATTATTGTAATGGTTTTATTATAAATGATTGTTCGAAGAATATTTGATTGTTTCATTTTTTTCGTCCTCGCTAAGATTAAAACTGCCACAGACAACCCCTCTTTCATGCAAAAATTTAAAAAGATATTTTGGATCAGCCCAAGTCCTTAGTTTTCCCCTCTGTGTAAGAAGTGTATATTTATCTGACTCACCCGTCACCGGATTATCTGCAACAAACGTAAAATACCATTCACCTTCCGAACGCATCACAATTGTAACTTCACGCGCTTCTCTCCGATGAAATGCTCTATCGACACTGCTTTGCTCTATCATTTTCATTGTTTATGCCCTCAATTAGAAAAGATTTAATCCAATCTTACTAATTAGAGCTTTAATATTTCTTTATCTAGTTTTCATCACCATATCCTATCAAAATTATTGCTTTAATTTACAAAAAACTAATTATTATTTCTGACGTCCCATAACGAAGAATCTTCCACCATGAAAGCATCACGGATACCATTTTCCTTATATAAAAACACATCTACTTTTTCTGCCGGAAGAACAGAAGAAAGCTCTGTTTCAACCATCTTTTCCAGCTTTTCCACATGAAGCTGTACAGATTCTCGCAACTCCTCATCTATGACATGAGGCATTTTTACTTGGTTATACACCAACACTTCACGCGCATAGGGGGTAGTAAAACCACCCTTAAAATCTTGCACACTGCAAAAACTCAACTTAGCCCATTCACAATTATACCCAAATGTAGATTTCTCATAATAAGGCGTTAAAACAGCTGACATAGTTTTAGGATTTTTATATGAACTAAATTCATCAAAAAGAGAGAAACCAAACCACCCCAAACTTCCGACACCAGTTAGCCTCCATTTTTCGTCAAAATTATGACAACCCCACTTAAAATATCTAGGAAATTCGACAATCTCTCCAAAAGCAGATGAGAGAGATGATAATTTGCGATCATCATTCACATCTACACCACAGACATCATGATGCAATTCTTGCATAATGGCTGCTGAACATATAGCGGGAGATACAGCCGATGCATATGCAGTCACGAGCATGATAAAATTCGAAACACTCATAAGCAGCACACCCAACAACAAATAAACTTATTGATGAAAATATAAACTCGGTGGCATTTTTTTGAGAACATTACCGCTAATCGCTCCATATCACCTCGAGAGCCTGCAATATTTTTTCGAAAGCAAAAACATGAAATAAAAAGCTGCTGCATACAGGAGACTTCCTTATTACCAAAAGACTCCATACCGCCACCACATCTAAAGGACTTGTCCTTTGTTACATATTGCCATAGTTTATAGAGTGGTGATTTACATCCGCCTTTAATTTTTGTGTCTTGAGAAGCAGGAAATCGAAGCGGAATGTAAATGCCTTGCTTTGTCATTTTAGCAATCGCATTGAAAAAGAATATGGCTATGATAACTAATACGAAAACAAATAACCCTTCGTGGTTCAAAGCACATCTCCCTCAAAGCGCAATACGCAATCATTTCGACTGATGACAAGGTGGGCATAATTCGTATATAATTGTGTTAAAAATATGGCAGCACACATTTTTTTGTAAGGAAAGTAATAAGGTGAATAATTTCGAAAGCATGAATCTTGATGAGCTCCAAGAAATGCGTGTCCAAATTGATGCAGAATTAAAAAAACGACAGGCAAAAGAAAAGCAGGATGCACGGCGAAAAATTCTTGAAATTGCTCATGCGCATGGAATTGATATCGCCGACCTTGTGAACAAAGATCGTCATTATAGAAATCCCAATAACCAATGGGAGCTATGGAATGGGCGAGGGCGTCGGCCTAAGTGGATTAAAGAATGGTTGGAAAATGGTTACACGCTTGAAGAATTAGAAATGACATAGCGCGATACAATATCGGCAAGGTCTGAAAATATGAACAGATGTAAGCGTAAGCAATATATTTGGAGCGGTATTTAATGTGTCAAATCATTAAGCCGACACGTTGAAGTGTATAAGTGATCGAAGAGAATCATATATAACATGAATGTCTCTGACCAAACGCAACAGATTGATTACTGTATGCGTGTTTTTTTGATGTTGAGTAATTTATAAAATTTACTCTAATCCCCATTTTATTTAGAGCCTTAATATATAAGACACTCGTTTTATTTTTTATTGTTCATGTAACTGCGACAAAAAAGAAACATTAAGAAAAAGTTTTTTTTATGGTGCATGATTGATTTCTATATTTTTAAGCCATCTATGATGAACCATGAAATATTTATTCATCAAAGTTTATGATTTACATCAATAGAGAGCACTAAAGATGGATAATGAGCTTAATTTTCTAGCGTTTTCCTCTTTTATTTAATGGTCTGACAAATGATGTTAGGGTGTTGTGTAATACACCGAGTGTACTAAAAAAGTACGATAGTTGATTTCAAGTAACTTTATCGTGTTTTTTGAGAAGCTTAATATTTCCAAATTAAAAAATATACGCTCTCATTAGAAAATGCTTGAATCCATTGCTGAAAAAATAAAATGAGGCGGTTGTTATACCCCCCTTGTCCAACGATAAGTGCAGATCACCGCACTCATAAAAGCGAAGTGCAGTTTACTGTATTAATGAAGTAAAGTAAGAATTAAAAAAGCTTGAAATTTACCATTCCAACAGAATCTTTCAAACTGATAATCAGTGCATTTTTAGTTCTGTTACAATACAACGAGAATTTGTTAATGATGTATTGTGTCGGTAAACATCACCCTATGATATCAGGCACATTCCACTGAGCGAATGAAGTATATAGCAAGAAATCATAACAAATAATGCCCAATTTTTCCATCTATATTGCACTTTATAAAGACGTCACCCAAGTAGAAACTATAATCAAAAACATATCTACAATAATGGTTAAAGCTTAATCACGCGATAGAGCAACAACAGGGTCTAACCGTGAGGCTTGTCGTGCTGGTGAAAAGCCAAAACATATTCCTATAAGAGTTGAAAAAGCCAGAGAGAAGATGATAGAATCAAGAGTGTAAAGCAGATGGATAGGCGCATTAAAGAGCAAAAATAAACCACCGATAGAAAATCCAAATAGGATTCCAAGCCCACCGCCAATAAAACAAACTAAAATTGCTTCAATTAAAAATTGCTGCAAAATATCGCTCTGACGTGCTCCTACAGCCATACGCACCCCAATTTCATTAATTCGCTCAGAAACCGTGACCAACATAATATTCATCACACCAATTCCCCCTACAATCAATGAAATTCCTGCAATAGAAGAAACCAAAAGTGTCAAGATATGGGTACTTTCCATAATACGCTCACGAAAAAACTCTGAGTTTCGAATGAAAAAATCTTCTTCACCATGACGCATTGTTAAAAAACGCTTTACCATCGTTTCGGCTAAGTGTGAATCGACATTATCGGCAATTTTAACCACAATTGCACGAACCTGCGTTGTTCCAAGAAAACGTGTTTGCACTGTTGTATAAGGAAAATAAACTTGCAACGTATTTGATGTTTCTCCACTCGCATTGTTTTGTGGATCCACAACGCCAACAATGCGCGCAGGAACTTTTCCCACATGTACCACTTTTCCGATTGGGTTTTCATGACTATGAGGAAAAAGAACTGGAATTGCTTCTTTTTCAATCACAAGATCAACGGCCCGATCATGGACACTTTTTTGATCAAACAAGAGTCCTTTAACGACGGTCATTCCTTGGGTTTGAAAAAATTGCTCTCCCACACCCACGACAACGGCATTGACTTCAATTTTATCAAAACGCACTGTCGAGCTGACTGAAAGTTGTGGCGTGACACCAGATACATAGGGCAAATTTGAAAGCGCTTCTGCATCCGCCTCAACAAGACTTATTATTTTCCCTGCTTGAGGATCAGAAAAGCTTTTCCCTGGAAAAATTGTTAATGTATTCGAACCCAAACTCTTAAAATTTTCTAGTATTTTCTCGCGTGTACCATTTCCCAAAGCCACCATGGCAATAATGGCACCAATACCAATAATCACCCCAAGCATTGTTAAAAAAGTCCGCATTCGGTGTGCATTCATTGCCAACAAAGCCATAATGAACGCCTCACGAAACCGCTCAGTAAAAGAACGAAAAGAACTTAGAAATTTTTGAGTTTTCAGATTTTGTTTTTCATGAGGAGGTTGATCTGCCGTTTTTGTTTTTTCACCCTTACTCTTAGAGCGACGATCAGCAATAATTTCTCCATCACTGATTTCAATAATACGCTCTGCTCTTTGAGCTACGTGCATATCATGGGTTACAATAATAATGGTGCGGCCTTCTTTATGAAGCTCCTCTAAAATACGTAACACTTCTTCGCCGCTTTGTTTATCTAATGCTCCGGTTGGCTCATCAGCCAAAATAACCTCTGCATTATTCATCAATGCCCGGGCAATAGACACACGTTGTTGTTGTCCGCCAGAAAGTTGATTAGGACGATGATGGACTCGATCCCCCATACCCAAACGTGTTAAAAGATCCTGCGCCCGTTTTTTTCTCACTTCCGGATTATGCCCTGCGTAAATAGCTGGAATTTCAACATTACCAAGCGCTGTTAATTCATTCAACAAATGGTAGCGCTGAAAAATAAATCCAAAATGATTGCGCCGCAAAGCTGACAATTCATCAGGAGAAAGAGCGACAGTTTCTTTCCCAGAAATCCAATAACGGCCAGAACTTGGTCGATCAAGACAACCTAGAATATTCATCAATGTGGATTTTCCTGAACCAGAAGATCCCACAATCGCCACCATTTCACCACGTTTAATGGTCAGATTAATATCTTTCAAAACAGATACAAATGTCTCGCCTGCAGGAAATTTGCGCACAATATTTTCCAACACGAGGACAGCATCTGCTTTTTGTGTTTTCATAATTTAAATCTCATCTTCGTGATTTGGAGAAGACTCTGGCATCACTCCATCGCTTGATCCGGTGATCACCACATCACCTTCTTTTAGTCCGGAAACAACCTCTGCCATCACTTTATTATTCAATCCAATTGTTACTTGTTTAGCAACCACTTTGTTTCCCCCCTCCAAAACAGAAACCCATGCTTTACGTTCTTTTGTCTCATCACGCAAAGCAACAGTTGGAACCAACAAAACATTTTGAGCGCGCCCCAAGACAATATGAATTTGAACTGTCATATAAGTCCGCAGAAAATTGTCTTTATTATCAACATGAATAATCCCATTATAATAAATCGCTGATGTCACCAAAGAACTAGAATTTCCAAATGAGCCAGGATTAATACTCTCATCCGCACGAACGGATTCAGGCGCAGGCTCTACCCTTTCTAAAACACCTTCATAACGACGCTGAGAATTGCCCAATACTGTGAAATAAAGCGGCTGTCCTGCCTTCACTTTAAGAATATCGGCTTCTGAAATTTGGGCTTTAACGGTCATTTTTGATAAATCACCTAAAATAACAATTGTTGGCGCCGATTGAACAGCATTAACATTTTGCCCTTCTTCTACAATGGTCGCTAAAACTGTTCCAGAGGAAGGGGCCGTGATTCGTGTATAGCCTAGATTGACTTCTGCACTGTTCACATCAATTTCTGCTTGAATAATTTGCTGACGCAATTGCGCGATTTGAGCTTCACGTATTTTCACTTGTGTTGTGGCATCATCTAGATTTGCTCGTGACGTTGCCCGTAGCTTGATCATTTCTTTCTGGCGTTCCAAATTTTTCTGCGCCAGAGAGAGATAGGCTTCTTGTTCTACTAAGTTTGCATAATAGTGCGATAATGCTGCTTTTTTTCTTTTCAAATCATTTTCTTGATCTGTAGGATCGATTTCTGCCAAGAGATCTCCTTCTTTGACAACACTTCCAGGAAATACATGCATAGAGACGACACGCCCTGTTGCCCGTGCTCCAACAGCAACCAATCGATAAGGACGTACAATACCAGAAGCTAAAACACTTTCTTCTACATCACCACGTTTGACGACCTCGGTCATATAAGTCGGTGATGACGTTCCCCAAAAAGTGGCACGTACCCATGATAGAAAAATGATAAGGATTAAAACTGTTAAAAATAACGAAAGCTTTTTATGATTTCTAACGAAATTTTTGATCATTTCTTTACTTTACCTTTGTACGCGAACGGGATGTACTATCGACAACTTCCGGACGTGATACATCAACAACCCCATCCCAACCACCCCCCAAGGCTTTCATCAGTGTAATATACTGAGTAACCAAAGCAATACGGCTATCTTTAAGGGACATTTGTGTAGAATAATAAGAACGATTCGCATTTAACAACTCAAGAAAGCTGGTATTTCCATTTTCAAAAAGGCTCCGTGAAAGTTTTAAAGAATGCAAAGAAGCTTTATTCGCAGTGGTGAGTTTTTCTAAACGCTGATGTTCTTTTGTCAATCTGACAAGTGCATTTTCTACATCTTCTAAAGCACCCAACACAGCTGCCCGATAAGTAATAAAAGCTTGATCACGCTGCGCGCGTGCGACAGCAATAGAAGCTTCAATCTGCCCTCCATTAAAAATGGGCAAATAAAGATTAGGTCCAAAAGACCAACCAATGGTCGCCTTTTTCCACAATTGATCAGTCGTCATCGCTGCTGTTGTAATATTCCCTGTTAAAGTAAGTGATGGGTAGCGATCTGCTTCACGTTGACCAACCCGAGCTGTCGCTTGTGCATATTGACGCTCAGCCCGACGTAAATCTGGACGTGTTAACAAAATATCAGCTGGAATGCCCGCTGCTATTGGCCATTGTGGTTGCGGAATTTTTACTTGCTCTGTATTCTTTTGTAAAAGGGTTTTCAAAGCTGTTGGAACACGACCCGTTAAGATGGAAAGACGATGAATACTTATTGCCAAGTTTGCTTCCATCTGTGATATATCTGCTTCTGTATTTGCCACTTGTGCTTGCGCATTTGAAACATCAAGCTCTGAAACATCACCAGCTCTTAATTTTGTACGCATCAATTCATATGTTTGACGCTGTGAGACAGCAATTTTTTGCACAATCGACAGCTTTTGTTGCCAACCACGGACTTGAATATAATTTGTTGCCACATCCCCCAGCAGTGTCACCATGGTCGCCCGCATATCTTCTATAGCGGCTTCAAGACCATAGTGCGCCGCTTCAACGCCTCGTTTACGTCCGCCGAAAAAATCAAATTCCCAGCTGGCATCAAAGCCATTACGATATTGAGTGAAAAACGCGTCCGATTGCCTAGAATCATTACGCGTTCCTGCAACTGAACCCGATACAGTTGGTAAAAGAGAGCCCACAGCTTGCCCTAAACCAGCGCGTGCCTCACGAATTCGCGCTTTCGCGACAGCAACAGTATCATTTTCAGCAATAGCATCATCCATTAACCTATTCAAAACAGGATCATTAAAACCTCGCCACCATCCAGCCAACACAACGGGACGTTCAGAAGTTTTTGCAGACTGCTCTCCCCAAACAACTGGAACACGAAAAAACGTTTTCTTATAATTCGGGCCAACCATACATCCTGATAATATCGAAAAGAACAAAACAATACTATAAAGGAAACCGTTAGAAACAACCCCTCTAAGATTTCTGATATACATTCAGTCTCCCGTATTTTCAGAATCACGATTAGTATTAATACTTTATTTACATTTTATTTCAAATTTAACGTGAAAAATCAAACACAGTTTGCACAGGAATATGATCTGAAGGCTGGTTCCACCCACGCGCATCACGAAAAATTGAAAGATCCGCAACAAAAGGTACAAGGTCTGGAGAAGACCAGATATGGTCGAGTCGCCGACCACGATCAGAAAGTGCCCAATCGCGTGCACGATAACTCCACCATGTATAGAGTTTAGTGGGAACAGGAATATGGTGACGCATCAGATCGACCCATCCTCCCTCATAACATAAGGCTTGTAAACGCTCAGTTTCCACGGGGGTATGGCTTACAATCTTTAACAATTGCTTATGAGACCAAACATCTTCTGGCAAAGGAGCAATATTTAAGTCTCCTAGCAAAAGAGAAGAACAACCATTTTCCTGATCAGTGTGAATGGAAGACATTTCTTCTAAGAAATCAAGTTTATGACGGAATTTTTCATTGAGATTGACATCTGGTACATCCCCCCCAGCGGGAACATAAAAGTTATGAATCCGTATATCTCTGCCATAGGCTTCCACAACAACTGAAATGTAACGACAATCTTGTTTTTGACAAAAAAGCCGCTCTTCAAC
Source organism: Bartonella silvatica (assembly GCF_040545155.1). Classification (NCBI taxonomy): domain Bacteria; kingdom Pseudomonadati; phylum Pseudomonadota; class Alphaproteobacteria; order Hyphomicrobiales; family Bartonellaceae; genus Bartonella; species Bartonella silvatica. Next base: position 293,484 of record NZ_JBEPLI010000001.1, on the reverse strand, counting down.
ACATTTAAAAGGCAAGCGTGAAATGATTGCCACACCGTTGTAAGATTTTTGTCCACGCACAGCGAAATACGGATATCCAGCGGCTTTAAAAGACTCAAAAGGAAATAAATCATCTAAACATTTTGTTTCTTGTAGACACAAAATATCGATTGAAAATAGATCCAAATACTGTAAAATCTGTGAAAGACGCAAACGGATAGAGTTAATATTCCAAGTTGCAATACGAAAAAACATCTGTTTCAACCCCAATGATATAACACCACCCTATTTCTTCGAAGGAAGAGTGAACATACCATCAGCAAATCGAACTCCTGTGCGTACATTCATCACTTGAACAGTGGTTTCCAATTTTTGTTGATCCACAATTGTCCATTGCCGTAAAGTGTAGTTTTTAGAATCAAAAACCATCCTTATTTGTCCTGCCCCCATGCTATTATCCCGTAGAATGATAGTTACTGCCCCTGGATCTTCACGAAACGCCACTAAACGCCCAGATGACACATTAATTTTATTGTCTAACAAAAACTTCATTGGTGTTTGAGAAAGCTTTGAGAAACTCCAAGTATTCAAGGCCCGATTATTAATGCCTATAAATTGTCCATCTGCAATAATCTGTAAAGGTATTTTTTTATACATAAAGCGAATTTTTCCTGGTCGCTCTAAATAAAATATTCCCTGAGACATTTTTCCTTGTGGGCTAAACTGAATAAAGTCACCCGTCATCGTTTTAATTGCTGCAAAGTGATTAGCAACCTTTTGTGCCTTGACGACTTTATGAGAGGATTGCGCAAAAGCAGAAAATGTTAAGAAAAAAAAGATAATAATTCCAACACACCCAAAGACTCTTCTTTTTTTCAGTAAAAAAGGCGTTTCCATCATAAATGCTCCCAAATGATATTTCTTTATCTCATACTTTAAGTAGCAAACGCTCAATAAATACCCACTTTTAAAAGATAAAGATATTGTTTGAAAAGATTATCAAAAGCTTTTATTTTAAAAACGCTCTTCTTCAGAAGGCACCAAAATTTCCCGTTTGCCCGCATGGTTTGCAGCACTAATAATACCTTCTTCTTCCATGCGCTCAATCAATGAAGCGGCACGATTGTATCCAATACCCAAACGACGTTGGATATAGGAAGTTGAAGCCTTACGATCACGAAGAACAACCGCAACCGCTTGACTATAGGGATCATCTGCTGAAGGAGAAGCCGAAGAAACCTCCGTATCATTGTCTTCAACTTCCTGCGTAATCGTCTCTAAATAATCAGGCATTGCTTGTGCTTTGAGATGCCCCACAACTTGCTCGACCTCATCATCCGCCACAAATGGTCCATGAACACGCTGGATGCGTCCTCCCCCCATCATAAATAACATATCTCCTTGTCCCAATAATTGTTCAGCTCCCTGTTCACCGAGAATTGTTCTACTATCGATTTTTGAACTCACTGAAAAAGAAATTCGTGTGGGGAAATTTGCTTTAATCGTTCCAGTGATGACATCAACCGATGGGCGCTGAGTTGCCATAATGACATGAATACCAGCAGCACGCGCCATTTGTGCTAGGCGTTGAACGGCTCCTTCAATATCTTTTCCGGCAACCATCATTAAATCGGCCATTTCATCAATAATGACAACAATATAAGGCATGGGAGTAAAATCAAGTGTCTCTGTTTCATAAAGAGGCTCACCTGTCTCCTGATCAAATCCGAGTTGAATTGTGCGCTCTATTGTTTCCCCTTTACTTTCTGCCTCTTTGAGGCGCGCATTAAACCCATCAATATTGCGTACACCAAGCTTTGACATTTTGCTGTATCGCTCTTCCATTTCACGAACGGCCCATTTCAGTGCAATGACTGCTTTTTTAGGGTCAGTTACCACGGGTGTTAACAAATGGGGAATGCCATCATAAACTGAAAGTTCAAGCATTTTGGGATCAACCATAATGAGACGACATTGTTCAGGTGTCATACGATAAAGAAGCGATAAAATCATGGTATTAATAGCAACAGATTTTCCTGATCCTGTTGTTCCTGCCACCAAAAGATGCGGCATTTTTGCTAAATCAGTGATAACTGCTTCACCACCAATTGTTTTTCCCAGAGCAAGTCCTAATTTTGCTTTGCTCTCAATAAATTCTCGCGCTTGCAAAATTTCCCGTAAATAAACCATCTCACGTTTTGCATTGGGCAACTCTATTCCAATGACATTGCGTCCTGGTACAACGGCAACACGGGCAGAAATGGCGCGCATGGAACGTGCAATATCGTCTGACAAACTTATAATACGAGAAGATTTAATACCAGCGGCTGGTTCAAACTCATACAAAGTAACCACCGGACCAGGACGCGCATCAATAATTCTTCCCTTAACGCCAAAATCTAACAAAACGCCCTCAAGTTCCTGAGCGTTTGCTTTTAAAGCAGCAGGAGAAAGTTTTGCATCTTTTGCTGCAGGTGGGGAAACACAAAGATAATCCAACAAAGGAAGAACAAAACGACCGTTTGAAAAAGCCTTTAGAGATTTAAAGGCATGGTTTCTCACAGAAGAAGGAAAGGGCTTATCCTGATATTGTGTTTTTTCATCAAAAAAGGTTGGTTCAATCCGTTCAAATGTTTTTCCTTGTTTTTTGGAATGACGTTTGAAGGAGAAAAAACGAAAAAAATACGCTTGTAAAAAATAAAAAAGATGTAAAATTGCTCCTAAAGTTGTCGCAAAAAAACTATGTTGTTCTTCCTCTACCGTATGTTCTGTATCTTCTAAAGTATCGAAAGCTGGTGTGACGCTTTTGTTTTTTTGAAGATTTTTTACTTTTTTTGTGTTTGCCCGGCGTCGCCATACGACATTGCCAGAAAAAGCAGCAATAAAAAAACCCAAAACGATAATGAAAAAACCCCAGAGCACACTCTGAAAGGGAGAAAGAAAAACTGGAAAAGCCGAATAAAAAACATTTAAGGCTTTATCTCCTAAAACACCACCCAAACCTGTTGGCAATGGCCAATATGTAAAAGAGACAATCGGTGTCATAAGGGCAAAAGAAATTAAAAAACAAATGACAGACAACATCCATAAAAAAAGCCGAAAAACCAAATTATGGATATCCTTTTGTGCCAATAAAAGAAACGACCAAAATAATGGCGGCAATAAAATACCAAGACTTGATAATCCAAAAAACTGCATAACGAAATCTGAAAAAATGGCACCGGGCCACCCCATCAAGTTTGTAACTTCATTTGTACTTGCATGGGTCAGGGACGGATCATTAACATTCCAAGTCGCTAAAGCAAAAGCACAAAAAACAATGAAACCCAAAAGCCCAAGCCCAATGAAAACACCAATTTGGCGTAAAAACATTTCAATGAGCCGAGAACTGTAAGATTGTGGTGTTTCTAATGAATCATAAGGAGAAGAAGTTTGGTGCATCCATCAATTCCAAATCGAAAACTTTCATACTCATGCGTCATAAAATTATGACCGCAAAACATTAATACAGCTTTAACCATTATTATTATAACCCATTTGCTTCTTTATCGTGTGGTCAAAAACTTCTAAGGATATGAAGGTCTCATATTCCAATAAATATCATGTTATATTCATCCGATTTTCATTTCCTTTTACGTAAACAAATTATAAAGTCTAGGAGAGTCTTCACTTTACGATTTTCTCAATGAAATGAGAAGTAAAAAACATGTCGCAAAACAAACCAAGAGAGAGCAATCTTTATGAGTCGGGTATAAAAAGAAGGTCTCCTCTTTTAACGAAAGGAAGAAATTGAAATATTTTATAAAAAGTTATGTTAAGGAAAGATACCCTATTTAAGAGCAAACAAAATACCAAAAATGGAGCCAAGCATTGTGCATCCTCATCTCGATGAAGCTATAAAAGTTAACAAAAGTACGAATTCTCACAAAAATATAAAACAATGTGACCTTCTTATTGCAGGGGGAGCCGTTGTCGGTCTCACATTGGCAATAGCGCTCAAACAGGCCGCTCCTGAGTTAAAAGTTAATATTGTTGACGCTTCTCCTCAACATGATACTCCTGCTTATAATATACGTGCTCTTGCCCTTTCTGCTGCCGCTATCCGTATGTTCAAACAGTTGCAATGTTGGGATCCTATAGTCTCTCATGCTCAACCCATTCACACAATGACCATCACAGATGCATACGCAAATGATCCTGTCAAACCAACTCTTTTAACCTTTGAGGGAGATGTTACCCCCAACGAACCCTTTGCTGCTATGGTGGAGCATAGAGAGCTTATCAGCGTTTTAAAAAAGCGTGCAAAAGATCTAGATATAACTGTCATTACAAATATGCGTGTCGTTGATTTTCGCCAAGAAGAGCAACATACAACCGTCACTTTAAGTAATGATGAAACTTGGCAAACAAAATTGCTGATTGCCGCGGATGGAGCGCGTTCAAAATTACGCACAAAAGCAGGACTTAGAAATTTTTTACAACCCTATAAACAAACAGCAATTATCTGCACAATTGAACATGAAAAACCTCATCACGGTCGAGCCATTCAACATTTTTTACCTGCTGGACCTTTTGCAATTCTCCCTCTCAAAGGTAACCGCTCTGCCATTGTATGGAATGAATCCCATAAAACAGCACAATATTATCTCAAATCTGATGCTCTCATTTTTGAAACAGAACTTGAAAAACGTGTTGGTCACCGGCTTGGAGAACTTTCTTGGAATGGTGAACGTCAAGCTTTTCCTTTAAATCTTTCTTTAACACGCCAATGCATTAGATCTCGTTTTGCTCTTATTGGCGATGCAGCCCATACTATACATCCTATCGCCGGACAAGGGCTCAATTTGGGATTACGTGACAGCGCTGCTCTGGCTGAAGTTATTATTGAAACCGCGCGACTAGGGCTTGATATTGGCTCTCTTACATCTTTAGAGCGCTATCAAAGCTGGAGACGTTTTGAAATTATGCGCATGGCTTTAAGCAATGATTGGCTCAACAAACTCTTTTCAAATGATCGTTTTTTCTTGCGAATTCTTCGCGGTGCCGGTCTTGGAATTGTCAATCAGTCACCAAAGATGAAAAAGTATTTCATTCAAGTAGCTTCAGGACTTACTCCCAATGCCCCACGTCTGCTCCGTGGGCATCCGCTTTAATAAACCTATGCCCTTCTATTATAGCTTGTTACTGGGCTTTTTAGATTTTGACACGGTGCTCTGGATCAATTTCATTATTTAAAACACTGCATTGAATGATAAAATTATTATGTAAACAAAGAGTGGTTTTTTTATATATGATTCATGAACTCTCCTTCATACCACTGAATATACAACCGACCATGAAGTAACGTTCACCTGCAAGAAACATCATATTGATTTGTAATGATAATTTATCGTTATTCATATTGTATTAGGGTCCCGAAAAACATAGGATTCTCTCATTTCAAAATCTATTTTCTGTTGAATTAATAAAAATTATCTGCTTGTACGTCACAAGCGGGGCTGGCGTGTGGAGAAAAACTGTATAAAAAGGGACTAAAAATACCTCTTATGACCCATCTTAATGCAAGGGTTGTCGGCAACATTGGGGACTGAAAAATATAATGATAGTACCAGCTTGCTTTCCCACGCACTATAGAAAAACTTGGCATTGTTTATACCCCTGCTGAGGTTGTGAATTTTATCATTCACTCCATTGATGATGTCTTACGAAATAAATCTGGAAAAGCTTGGGATCACAGAGCGTTTCTATTCTCGACCCTTTCACTGGAACGGGAATGTTTATCACACGGCTTTTACAATCTGGACTGACAAAACCAGAGGATATGGAATATAACTTCCGTCATAATATCCACGCCAATAAGATTGTTTTGCTCACCTATTACATAGCAGCCCTTCATATTGAATCAACTTATCATAGCGTGATGAAAGGAGATTACATTCCTTGCAAACATATTGGCTAATACGTTTCAGATGCTGAGAGAAAAAGACTTTATAAAAGGTATCTTGAAAGAAAACAGCGAAAACGACAATGCAAAAAATGCCCCTTATCCGATATTAGATAAACACATCGGTGAAACTTATGTTGCTCAATCTCGAGCAAGCAATATACGAAGTCTTTATGACAGTTATATCCGTGCTATTCGCTGGACAAGTGATCATATTGATAATGCTGGGATAATTGGTTTTGTTTCTGGTTCTGATTACGTAGAAAAATCAACAATAGATGGTTTACAAAAATGTTTAGCCAAAGAGTTTACAAATATTGATGTCCTTAATTTGCGAGGAGATCTTCACAAAAATATGTTCAGCAATGGAAGAGCTCAAAAAGAACAAAATATTTTTGGGAGTGGTCGTATGGCTGGTATTACCGTGACTCTGTTTATAAAAAATCCTAATGTTTCTGGATTTTGTAAAATTTACTCCCATAACATTGGTGATAATCTCATAACAAAAGAAAAGCTTAACACTCTTAAGTCTTTTTGTAATGTTGACGGTATTTCCTCTTAACAAGAGAATGGCAAATAATGACACCAGACGAGCATGGCAATTGGATAAATCAACGTAATAAAAGTTTCGAGACATTTTTAGCTATAGGTCATAAGAAGAATCACGGCAAAAAGCTCTTTGAAACTTTTTTCTTAGTGTTTCAACCAATCGTGATGCTTGGGCCTATCATTCAAGTCGTAAAGACTTAGTGAAAAGTATGAGCCATATGATTGACTTCTATAATAGCAAAGTAGAGCGTTTTAACACTGCTTTTACACATGCTGACCGTAAAATGCGTGCAAAAGTTATGAACGATTTTGTCAATAAAAATTCCAGAAAGATCAGTTAGAGCCTTGCTATCAAACAAGAGTTGGTAAAAGAAAAGGTTTTCCGAATTTGAGAGTGATTGCTTAATTCAAAGCCTTTATCGTCCTTTTACACAGCAATGGCTTTATTATAAGCGCACTTTCAATGAAAGAGTTTATCAAATGCCACGTATATTCCCTATGGGACAAGCGATTGAAAATAGAATGATACAAGTTACAGACATAGGAGCAAACAATGGTTTTTCTGTTCTTATAAGTAAAATTCTCCCTAATCACGATGCAATAGAGAAAGGTCAATGTTTTCCAGGGTATGTTTATGAAAATGTTGTTATTTCAAAAGATAAAAACAATACGCAAACCCATTGGTTTGTAGACTTTGTCGAATAAAACAAAAATACTAGTTTACAACGGCGTGATGCCATCACGAATGAGGAATTAACGCATTTTAAGGCAGCTTATTTTGGTGAAATAATGACCAAAGACGATTTGTTTTATTATGTTTATGGCAGCTTGCATTCACAAGATTATCGTGCATGTTATGCACATAATTTGTCTAAAGAATTGCCACGTATTCCAACAGTTAAAAGATTGGAGAACTTCTGGTCTTTTGTAACAGTGGGTAAACAGCTTGGTGATTTGCATATGAATTATGAAGACGTAGATCCCTATCCCGTTACCTATAAACAGAGTGATCCAAAAACTTGTATGATTTCTTATGAAGAGAGCTTCTATCCTGTTAAAGTGATGAAACTTGCTGGTAAGCTTAGAGCTATTAACAAAAGCACCGTGATTTATAATGCGCATATTACGATGCAAAATATCCCTCTTGAAGCTTATAATTATATGATAAATGGTAAGCCTGCCTTTGAATGGATTATGGAGCGGCAGGTTATCAAAACGGATAAAGCGAGTGGCATTATCAATGATGCCAATCACTATGCTGTTGAAACCATCGGCAACCCTGCTTATCCCCTAGAATTGTTTCAAAGGGTTATTACTGTGAGTCTAGAAACTCTGAAAATTATTCAAAGTCTTCCAAAATTGGAAGCAAAAGAACTGAAAAGGCCAATTATCCATTGTATCGTAAGGCATGTGTCATAAAATAACATCTTTTTGGGGTGCAATAATAAAACAGCGCCGCTCAGAGTCGTCATATAAGGCTAAAGCGTTATAATTACAAAGAATGATTTATTTTATTATGTTGATGACATCTTGCATTCTGAAGATTATCGTGCATGTTATGCGCATAATCTGTTCAAACAATTATCACGATTTTTAATAGACAAAAGAGTAGAGGAATTTTGGGCTTTTGTAGCAACAGAACGAAAGCTTGGTAGTTTTTTGTAATACAATAAGAGCCATGAATATCGTAGGGTTTTCTCGTTTTAAATTTTTATATTGAAGCAATCAAAACCATTCTTTTGCATGTCGTAAGTGGAGTTGGCATTTGGATATTGAAAGAAGAGATCCTTGAACGTTTTGAATGCAAGGCTGTTGCAATATCGGACAGGTAAAAAAGTGACGATTATACTAATAATTTCCCTAAAGAATTATCTTGTATTCCTTGTTTAAACCTTTTTGTCTAAATTGCTAAAGACTTTTGAAAATTTATCAATTCAGGGCATAAATTGCGCCATTTACATGTGAATTGTAAAAACGCGAAACAGTATCCTTTTTTAAAGAGACAAAAAATCTCTCTATTTTGTCTCTCTCTGAGGATTTCTTATGATCTGATAAGCTTTTAAAGGCGACGTTCAACCATGAGTTTTTTAATCTCAGCAATTGCTTTAGCTGGATTTAACCCCTTTGGACAAGTCTGCGCACAATTCATAATGGTATGACACCGATAAAGGCGGAAAGGATCTTCTAAATTATCAAGCCGTTCACCACACATTTCATCCCGTGAATCAACAATCCAACGATAAGCTTGAAGCAAAATAGCTGGTCCTAAATAACGATCACCATTCCACCAATAACTAGGACATGATGTCTGACAACATGCACACAAAATACATTCATAAAGACCATCAATCTTTTGACGATCAGAATGACTTTGTAACCATTCTTTTGCAGGCTCAGGCGAAACAGTTTGTAACCAAGGTTCAATCACACGATGTTGGGCATAAAAATGCTTCAAATCAGGAACCAAATCTTTCACAACCGGCATAGAAGGTAAAGGATATACCTTAATCGGATGCATTACATCATCCATCCCCTTAGTACAAGCAAGTGTATTTGTCCCATCAATATTCATTGCACAAGAACCACAAATACCTTCACGACACGACCGGCGTAGCGTCAAAGTTGGATCAATATGATTTTTAATAAACAAAAGCCCATCAAGAATCATAGGACCACAAGCGGAACGATCAACATAATAAGTATCCAGATGAGGATTTTCTTCATCATCAGGCGACCAACGATAAACATGAAATTCCGTTAGTTTCGTAGCACCTTCAGGTTTAGGCCAAATCTTTCCCGGTTTCACTTGAGAGTTTTTGGGAAGCCTAATTTGTACCATAATTCATTCTCCCCTTAGTAAACACGTTTTTTAGGTGCAATACGCTTTAAGTCGATACCACCATCTGCTTCAGCGGTTAATGGATCCACATGAACGGGTCGATAAGACAAAGAGACCTTACCATCTTTTGACAAATGTGAAACCGTATGTTTACGCCAGTTTTTATCATCACGCTCAGGATAATCTTCACGGGCATGCGCGCCTCGACTTTCTAAACGGGCTTCTGCAGAATAGACAGTCGCTATTGCATTGGCCATTAAATTTTCAAGTTCCAATGTTTCGACCAAATCAGAATTCCATATTAACGAACGATCTGTTACTTTAAGATCAGACAGCTCATCCCAAATTTGACTTATTCGCTTGCATCCTTGTTGCAACGACTCCTCTGTACGGAAGACAGCAGCATCTTCTTGCATCGTGCGTTGCATTTTCTCACGCAAAACAGCGGTAGGTATTGCCCCTTGTGCAAAACGCAAACGATCAAAACGCGTCATAATTTCGTCAACCGCCTCCTCATTAAGAGGTGGAATTTCCGCATCTCGATCAATCACTTCACCAGCACGAATTGCAGCAGCACGCCCAAATACGACAAGATCAATCAATGAATTTGACCCCAAACGATTAGCGCCATGAACAGAGGCACATCCTGCTTCCCCCACAGCCATCAAACCCGGTTGAACACGATCAGGCGAATCAGCTGTCGGACTGAGCACTTCTCCATAATAATTCGTAGGAACACCGCCCATGTTATAATGAACTGTTGGCAGAATTGGGATAGGTTCTTTTGTCACATCCACACCTGCGAAAATCTTGGCTGATTCAGAAATCCCTGGCAAACGCTCGTGCAATACAGCAGGATCAATATGGTTAAGAACCAAATGGATATGATCTTTTTTGGGTCCAACACCGCGCCCTTCACGAATTTCAATAGTGATACAGCGTGAAACCAAATCACGCGAAGCCAAGTCTTTAAAGGAAGGCGCATAGCGCTCCATAAAGCGCTCACCTTCAGAGTTGATTAAATATCCACCTTCACCACGTGCCCCTTCTGTAATAAGGCAACCAGAACCATAAATCCCTGTCGGATGAAATTGAACAAACTCCATATCTTGTAACGGTAATCCAGCGCGTGCGATCATTCCACCGCCATCACCCGTACAGGTATGAGCTGATGTAGCAGAAAAATAAGCACGTCCATATCCACCAGTTGCAAGAACAACCATTTTGGCAGAAAAACGGTGTATTGTACCATCATCAAGGTTCCAAGCGACAACCCCCGTACACACACCATCCGTCATGATGAGATCAAGCGCAAAATATTCAATAAAGAACTGGGCATTATGTTTTAAACTTTGCCCATAAAGCGTATGTAAAATAGCATGTCCAGTGCGATCAGCGGCTGCGCAAGTACGTTGGACGGGTGGCCCTTCACCAAATTGAGTGGTATGCCCCCCAAAGGGACGTTGATAAATTTTACCCTCCTCCGTACGCGAAAAAGGCACTCCATAATGTTCCAGCTCATAGACGGCAGCCGGAGCATTCCGCACCAAATACTCCATAGCATCAGTATCGCCCAACCAATCTGATCCTTTTACGGTATCGTACAAATGCCACTGCCAATTATCAGGCCCCATATTAGAAAGCGAAGCAGCAATGCCCCCTTGCGCTGCAACCGTATGCGACCTTGTTGGAAAAACTTTGGTGATACAAGCTGTTTTTAATCCTTGCTCTGCCATGCCAAGGGTCGCGCGCAAACCAGCCCCGCCGGCCCCAACAACCACAACATCAAACTTATGATCAACATAGTTATAAGGGGCATTGCTTGATTTAGCACCCAGAGATGATCCTGTACTTGCCATATCGCTTATCCCCCTAATGCAATTTTCAAAAGAGCAAAAATGATAACACCGCCCAACACAAAACAAAATAAAATATTTAACACCAAGAATAATATTCGTAAGCTCTCACGCGGAACATAATCTTCAATCACCACCTGCATTCCAAGCTTCATATGATAAAGAACCGAAAGAGTGAGCAATCCCATTAAAATAGCAACCACAGGATGAGAAAGTCGAGCCCGCACAATGCCATAGTCCTTTCCAACAAGAGAAAGAATAAGCGCAATAAAAAATATCAAAAGCGGTAAATTTATAAAGCCTGTCAAACGTTGTAACCAAAAATGCTCCGTTCCTTCGTGAGCACTCCCACGTCCACGCACTTTGGCAAGTTCCGTTCGAAAATCTTTTTTCATGTCTCTTTTCACCCCCAGCTACACAATGCTATACCCAATGATCCAAATTATCAAAGTAACAATAAGAGAAACAAACACTGTTGCCCAAGCAACCATTGTTGCTTTTTCTTTCGCTAAAAGACAAGTTTTCATATCCCAAACCATGTGACGAATACCGCCAACAATATGATGAACCCCAGCAAGGGTATAAAGAAACAAGATAAAAAGGCCAAACCAAGAACTATAAATCTGATGAACTGTTTTAAAAGACTCAGCCCCACAACTGACTGCAATCAACCAAATAGCAAGAAAGACCATCCCCAAATAAAGCGCTATACCAGTGATACGATGTGCAATCGACATCGCCATCGTAATAGTCCACCGATAAATACTCACGTGAGGAGAACAAGGGCGCTCTTTTATCCTAATTGTTTCTTCCATACAACATCCTGACCTGGCTTTTACCGTAAACGCATTATGTGCAACAAGATCCGCACAAAATGACCCAATGCATTTCATTTCCACTTATTTGGCATTTCAAGATACCAATATTACAGGTCGGTTATCTCAAATAACGGATTAAAGGTCACGCATAAAAAAACCGATAGTTCCACGTACAATAAACTGTAAAACGATTTCAATCTAATACAATTTTATCCTTACGTCAAAGGTGTAACACTGTTTCTTAAATATAAACATATATTTTTTTAAATATATGTTTATATTTTTGAATATTTCCATAGCATTTTAAAGTTTTGGACTTCTGCTACAGCTTAACAACCACAAAACAAAAGAGATTTTGAGAAACACTCCATTTTTATTCATATTTAAAGCTATTTTTGATCTAGCAAATACGAATCATAAAAACGAAAAAAGCGGCATAAAGCCGCTTTTACGAAAACTTTACTTGATGAAAACCTTTATTCCCCAGCAGGCGCTGCAGCTTCCGTATGCTTAGCTGTAGTTTCTCTATTCTCGACAGTTTTTCCACCTTTTTTCCGGTGATCTCTCTTTTCAGCAATACGCGCAGCTTTACCTCTTAAAGCACGCAGATAATAAAGCTTTGCACGACGTACTTTACCTCGACGTACAAGTTCAACACCTTCAATCCAAGGAGAGTAAACTGGGAAGACACGTTCAACACCCTCACCATAAGAGATCTTGCGCACCGTAAAGGTCTCGTTTAATCCACCTCCTGATCGAGCAATACACACACCTTCATACGCCTGAACACGGGTACGCGTCCCTTCAGTCACACGCACCATGACACGGACTGTATCTCCTGGCTGAAAGGCCGGCAATTGGCGTTTTTCTTCAATTTTTGCACATTGTTCAGCTTCAAGCTGTGCGATAATATTCATTTCTTTTATCCTTCATGTTCTTTATCGAACAGTCAGAGCGCTCAACTCTTACCCACAAAACTCTCTTTATACTCAGAAAATAAGTTCTTTAGGTTATGCTTACACAGGAGCGAATACACCATTCCTTCATTTTAATTTGGAATTATAGAAAACCCTTTACAGAAAAATTCTCTCTTTAAAAGAGAGCCATGCCATACACCACCTTACAACATGAATCAAGTTTTCTGACGATTTTTATCATAACGCGCATAAAGATCAGGACGACGTTGACGTGTTAATCGCTCGGCTTGACTTTGACGCCATTCCTTGATTTCCTTGTGATGACCTGATGTTAAAACAGGCGGAATAGCGCGTCCTTCAAAAAGAGCAGGACGTGTATACTGAGGATATTCAAGTAAGCCATTTTCAAAACTTTCACATGCCGCAGAACTCTGGTTTCCCATAATCCCAGGAAGAAGACGGACAACAGCATCCAAAAGAACCAGAGCCGCCGCTTCTCCTCCGGAAAGAATATAATCACCAATAGACACTTCTTCCAATCCACGTGCATCGATGATCCGTTCATCAATCCCCTCAAAACGACCACAAACCAATGTAACCCCTGTTTCCTGTGCCAAAGAGCGTGCATAGGCTTGATTGAAAGGGCGCCCACGAGGGCTCATCAATAACCTTGGCGAATCATTTGGGCAACTATCCAGCGCAGCTGCAACCACATCTGCCCGCATCACCATACCAGCCCCTCCGCCTGCGGGAGTATCATCAACGCTATGGTGTTTATCCAAAGCAAAATCTCTTATCTGCACTGTTTCTAATGACCATAGCCCCCTTGCTAAAGCTTGCCCAGCCAAAGAATATCCTAAAAAACCTGGAAACATCTCAGGGTAAAGTGTTAAAATACGCGCTTGAAATTTCATTTTTTATCGTTTCATCTCTACCTTAACTGAAGAGTGCCCCAACAGCACATCATCAATATGATATTGTTGACCGAAAGGAAAATCATTCATCTGTACTATCTCCAACAAACATATCGCCCATTTTAAAGTTTTTCCTAAAAAAATACCTAAAAAACAAAATACGCTCCAAGAGAAAATACCCATCACTATGAAAACGCATTTTTGCATTTCTTCATTTCTATTTTCAACGTCATTCGTTGAGGCTTAAACTATTTTGTCTTTATCATTTTCTCTTACATCACTTAAACCAGCAGCCATAGGGTCAACTATGAGAAAACCGGAATCAATACAAATTTCTGGTACAGCCGCCTTGCTAAAAGGAATGAGGACAGTTTTGCCTGTATTCAAACGCATTTCCAGCAAATCACCAGCACCAAAATTAAAAAAGCCACTCACCTCACCCAGAGTTTGACCGGCACCATCCTGAACGTAAAGCCCTATTAAATCAACTTGATAAAATTCATCTTCCATCAAATCTTCCACCAACTGATCACGCATAACATAGAGACGAATCCCTTTTAGGTTCTCAGCAGCATTACGATCTTCAACCCCTTTAAAGTGAACAATAGCGTTATTTTTTTGCACGCGAAGGGTTACAATTTCATAAGAGCGCTCCATATCATCATAAAGAATCCCATAGGTTTTCAAATTCTGTGGATTTTCTGCTAGAACATGAAGTAAGACATCCCCTTTTATACCGTGAGCTGAACGAATGGTAGCAAGATAGACTTTATTTTTAAGCTTTTTTTTATTATATTTCATATCAAATCATCATCTCTCAAAAATGAATTTTTCAATATCATAATTTTCGACCCAACCCTGTTGCCATATTAGAAATTTTCCCAAATTTTTTCTTGGTAACGAATGCAAATGAATATAAGGAGAAGTCTTATGGCAAATGTTATGCTATTTTACAAAGATATCACCCCCATTAACAAAGTTTCCCATAAAAATTTAAAGTTTGCGCCTCCAAGCGATATGTCTTTTGCCAAAGACACCCACTGGATTCCCTTGGCAAGTAGCGAATATTTTCAAGCAGCCCTAGACTATCCCATTTTATTTATGTGTGCTGAAGATGAGCAAAAGAAGCGACACTATACATCTGCTGCTCTTGTTGGTCTCTCTAACGATGAAAATGATTATATATCCTCTGATAAAAGTTGGAAAACAAATACTTATGTTCCAGCCTTTGTTCGCCGCTATCCTTTTGTTCTTGCACAAATTAGCAATGAAAAAGAGCTTTCTGTTTGCTTTGATCAAAAATCTGGCATGTTTAATGAAGTTGCAGGAACAGAGCTTTTTAATTCCGACGGCTCTGTTTCTCCATTTATGGAGGAACGTATTCGTTTTCTTGAAAGCTTTAAAATTGCTATGGAAAAAACGTCTGAATTTATTGATGCTCTCGTAGATATGGATCTACTCAGTCAAAAGTCCATCAATGTGAAAAACGACAAAGGTCTTTCAGCACAATTAGAGCATTTCTGGATTGTTGATGAAGAAAAATTAAATAAACTCTCCGCAAGCCAACTTTCCAAACTCCATAAAAATGGCTTTTTAGGATTGATCTTTGCACATCTTATGTCAACAAATAATCTTTTAAAAATACTCTCGCTAAAAGGAGAAAAACAGCTTATCAATCGTGAAGAGCAACCACAAAATAACAATGGTCACTCTAACGGCGAAAAAGTAACCAATAAAGAAACGCTCAATTAAGAAATGCCTATAAAAAATGATACGAGAAAAGATGAAAACATTCCGCTCATTCCAGCAGATCCTGCTATTTTAGCAGAAAGGAAAAACTGGCTGGAATGTCTGTTACAAACACGTCGCATGTCCACACATACCACAGAGGCTTACGAACGTGATACACGACAGTTTTTGTCTTTTCTCTGTCAACATCTAGGACATCAACCAACTTTTAGAGATCTTGCCGATTTGCGCGTTACCGACTTGCGCGCTTATCTTGCCTATCGTCGCACACGCAATACAAGTGCACGCTCTTTAAGTCGAGGAATAGCAGGATTACGCTCTTTTTTTAGTTACTTATCCCGTGAAGGAATTGTCGACATTCCTGCTGCAAAATTTGTTCGAACACCAAAACATCCAAAATCACTGCCAAAACCCTTAGCCGTAACCTCAGCACTTCATTTGGTAAAACAAGAAAATCAACAAGACCATGAACCGTGGATCACCGCCCGTAACGCTGCTGTTTTAATCCTCCTCTATGGTTGTGGAATGCGCATATCAGAAGCTTTAAGCCTCACACCAGAACAATTTTCTGACCATGAAAAAACAAGTTTATTTGTAACTGGAAAAAGAAAAAAAACACGCCTCATTCCCCTTATAAAAGTCGTTCACGAAACGGTACAGCATTATATACAAATCTGTCCATATCCTTTAGTAGAGAACCAACCAATGTTTCGCGGTAGCCGAGGGGGGCCCTTACAGCCAGAGATTATTCAACGGGTTGTACGAAACTTACGTACACACCTTGGTTTACCAGAAACAACAACCCCCCATACACTGCGTCATTCTTTCGCCACCCATCTTTTATCACGAGGAGGCGATTTACGCATGATTCAAGAGCTTCTCGGCCATGCCAGTCTTTCCACAACCCAAGCCTATACTCATGTCGATACAGATCACTTATTAGAAGTTTATAGAAAAGCACATCCTCGTTCTTAAAAAATGGAATGAAAAAGCAATTAAGCTGACTCAACTTCAAGTGCCAAAGCATGAACACAAATTGCAAGTTCTTTCTGAAGAACTTTATAAATCGCTCGATGGATCTCCACCCTTGTCATTCCTGAAAAAGAAGAGGACAAAATTCTTACTCGAAAATGTGTCTCCCCCTTACCATCAAAAGCATGCTCATCATGCGGATGCCCTTCATGAAGGTGGCTTTCGTTAATCACCTCAAGTTTCTGCGGATGAAAAGCATCTTGGAGTTTCATTTCAATCGTTGTTTGAACGGGTTTAGACATTTTTTATTCCTTCATAAATCAACAGGGTAATACACCTTGTCTCATGAATAAATAAATGTGAAAATAAATTTTTCAAAAGTCAATTCTTGTAAAATCAATTGATTTTGCATAAATCAAAGATATGACGACAACATCTAAATTTTTTGATTCAATTCGGATCAGCTCTAATAAAAAGAAAAAAGCTGAACCAGAAGCGCAACAGTGCCAGTGGAACGGGTGCGAAAAAGCGGCATCTCATAAGGCACCAGCTGGTCGCAATCATGAAGGGCAGTATCTACACTTCTGCATTGAGCATGTGCGTGCTTATAACAAAGATTTTAATTACTTCTCTGGACTCAGTGATAAAGATATTGCAAAATTTCAAAAAGATGCGCTTACAGGCCACCGCCCAACTTGGCCGACCGACCTTAATAACAGTACATCAAAAAAAACAGCTGCCAATTATGCAAAAATTCGCTCTGGCACAGCTGCTTATCAAAACCGTATGCGCGATCCCTTTTCGCTTTTTACCAAACGTCATTCAAGCAATCATTCCACGCGAAAGTTAAAACCCCTAGAAGCCAAAGCTTTTGATACATTGGAACTCCCAGCAAACGCTTCCGCTGAAGATATCAAAACAAAATATAAAGAGTTAGTAAAAAAACATCATCCTGATTCCAATGGTGGTAATCGTTCTTCAGAAGAGCGCTTTCGGGATGTTTTAAACGCTTACAATTTGCTTAAAAAATCTGGTTTATGTTAAAATCCCCCCATTTTTGCTTAAGATATCATGATTAAAAAATATTATTAAGGTATAGAGCAAAGGATTTCTTTCATATTCGAAATTCTTAAAGGATAGAGCATTGCATAATGTCTCTAACTTTAGTATCGTCGCCTTTGATGAATAAAAATAAAGTGCGTCCTTTCCATTCCAAAAAATGATGAAAAAAACAAAACTTGCAGTCGAAAATGTGCCCGATACCACACTTTGTGCGCGTGATATGTTTCATATTGATACGGATATGAAAATTCCGGCTTTTAGTACAAAAAGTCCACATGTTCCCGATGTAGATCCTGATTATCTTTTTGATCGGCAAACAACTTTAGCGATTTTAGCAGGCTTTGCATTTAATCGTCGCGTCATGGTTTCAGGCTATCATGGCACGGGTAAATCGACACATATTGAACAAGTTGCCGCACGGCTCAACTGGCCCTGTATCCGAATTAATCTCGACAGTCACGTGAGTCGTATTGACCTCATTGGAAAAGATGCCATTGTTTTAAAAGATGGCTTACAAATTACTGAGTTTAAAGAAGGCATTTTACCATGGGCCTACCAAAACAATGTTGCTCTCGTTTTTGATGAATATGATGCAGGACGCCCCGATGTTATGTTTGTCATCCAACGCGTTCTTGAAGCGTCAGGACGATTGAGCTTGCTTGATCAAAGCCGTGTTATCACACCTCATCCAGCATTTCGTCTTTTTGCAACAGCAAATACCATTGGACTTGGTGATACGACAGGGCTCTATCATGGGACACAACAAATCAATCAAGCACAAATGGATCGCTGGTCTATTGTAACAATACTCAATTATTTACCCCATGATAAAGAGGTTGATATCGTTTGTTCAAAGGTCAAATCTTTTCAAACGACAGAAGGAAAAAAGACAATTTCGCAAATGGTTCATGTTGCTGATATGGTTCGTCAATCTTTTATCAATGGAGATCTTTCAACAGTCATGAGCCCGCGTACAGTCATCACTTGGGCAGAAAATACAGCGATTTTTCAAAATACTGGTTTTGCTTTCCGGTTAACCTTTCTCAATAAATGTGATGAACTTGAACGTGCCATGGTCGCTGAATTTTACCAACGTGCCTTTGGACAAGAGCTTCCCGAATCACTCATTCATGGTGTCTTGCCTTAAGAAATATATCAAGTATGGCTATCAACACTGGCGACAACAGCAAAAACTCAACAGACAGCTCTTGCGACAGCACACTTAATGCTGAAGCTTTTAAAAAAGCAATTTCCACCTGTATACGTGCAATTGCTGGCACCTCAAAACTTGAAGTTTCCTTTAGTCATAACAGACCATCCTTTTGGGAAAACAATGCATCTTTACCAGAATTACCACAGCATGCGACAAATAAAGACATCACAATTACTCGTGGATTAGGCGATTCCATGGCCTTACGCGCGGCATGGCATGATAAACGCATCCATACCCAATTCGCCCCACAAGAATTAGAAGCACGCGCTGTCTTTGACGCTCTCGAGCAAACACGTGTTGAAGCCATTGGCACTTTAGCCATGGAAGGAGTTGCACACAATCTTGATGAAATGTTGGCAAACAAATATAAAAGAGCCCATTATCAAAAGATTAGTAACCAGAATGAAGCGCCCATCCAAGAAGCAATTGCTCTTTTATTACGCGAAAAAATAACAGAGCGCTCTCCCCCAAAAGAAGCAGGCCCTGTATTAGAATTATGGCGTCAGGAAATCGAACAAAAAGCTGCCAAAGAATTGAATGAACTGACACATCATATTTATGACCAACACGCTTTTGCACAAATTGTTCGTCAAGTGCTTGTGTCATTAAAAATGACCACGCAACTTGAAGAAACATCTGACAGCGAAAACAATAAAAAATTAAAAAACGAATCTGAGCTTAAGGATCAAGCAGAAAAAGAAAGTAAAAATCCAAAACAAACCCAAAGTGAAGAGCAAACAGCAACAGAACAAGAAAGCGATACGCAAGACAATGGAAAAACCCAAGCGACAGAATTAAGCGACAGTGATAAAGCTGAAGAAGAGCAAGAAGAAGGCCCGTGGCAAGAAAAATCGGGGCAGTCTAGACGTCTTTTTACCGTTTCAGAAAAAATGGAAAGGCTTGTCGATTATAAAGTTTTTACGCGCCAATTTGATAAAATATTGGAAGCAAAGGATTTTTGTTCTGAAAGTGAATTGAATCAATTACGCCATCATCTTGATAAACAAGTCAATCATCTCCAAAACGTTGTAGGACGTCTCGCCAATCGCCTACAACGCCGCCTTATGGCACAACAAAATCGCAATTGGAACTTTGACCTTGAAGAAGGATATCTCGATACAGCAAAACTCCCACGCCTTATCATTGATCCTATGCAACCTCTTTCTTTCAAAATGGAAAGCAATACTCCGTTTCGCGATACTGTTGTTTCACTGCTCATTGATAATTCAGGCTCAATGCGAGGACGCCCTATTACCGTCGCAGCAAGTTGCGCAGATATTTTAACACAAACTCTTGAACGTTGTGGAGTCAAAGTTGAAATTTTAGGCTTTACCACTAAAACCTGGAAAGGAGGACAATCACGCGAACAATGGCTCAAACAAAACAAGCCTCGTCATCCTGGACGCCTTAATGATTTATGTCACATCATTTATAAAAGTGCAGATATCCCATGGCGTCAAGCACGGCGCAATTTAGGTCTCATGATGCAAGAAGGCTTACTCAAAGAAAATATTGATGGTGAAGCATTGATTTGGGCACATCAACGCCTTTTATCACGACATGAACAACGCCGCATTCTCATGGTCATTTCTGATGGAGCTCCGGTTGATGATTCGACCTTATCGGTTAATTCTAGCAATTATCTAGAAAAACATTTACGCGCAGTGATTCAAGAAGTCCAAAATCATTCTCCTATAGAACTCATTGCCATTGGAATTGGTCACGATGTCACACGCTATTATCAACAAGCTGTAACAATTATGAATGCCGACGAACTAGCCAAAGCGATTACAAAACAATTAGAAACACTTTTTAGCGGTAAAAAACCTCATTCTCATAAAAAATTCAAAAAAACACCTTGAATCAGGAATAGACTAATTAATCAGGGGCATTTACTGTGTCTTGAATAAGAAATATAAATATTGTGAAAATTCTCTCATTCATTTCAAATCTTATAGTAAACAAAAGACCGTTTTCTTGCGTATGACAAGTAAAATGCCTGTATGAATTAAAAACAGCTTAAAAAAGACACAAATACTTCTTGTAGAGCATCTCAATACAAAAGCTATTTGTGACAACATTGAGCACTGTCAAATAAATTGATGATCAGCTTGATGAGTTATATATTCTCATATCTAAAATTCATGTTACACATTGACAGAAACACTTCATCATAGTTTCAGTCTATTTCACAAATACGCTCCATGAATGATATCATAGAAAGACGACGAAACACGGACTATTTTTATATTTTTAAGGCAACAACCATCACTGTTATTCTCTTACGAATATCCAATGCCAACAACAGCTTTTACATTGAGATGAACCACAAGAAATATTTTTGCCCTTTTAAAGTATTCTTTACCCCCGCACACCCCTTAGATATACAAGCGAATAATCTTTATTGATGCTATCAAGGAATAGCAATAAACAAACGCCGTCATATTTAAAACGCTTATTCAAGCTATAAAACAATAAATTAATACGATAAAGCGCTTAGAGTGTATCTTCTGCGAAGACGTTTCTCACAAAATATGACATGAAACGCTTTCATCTTCTAAAATAAGAAAAAGAGAAATAATGCTTATGAGCGAGTAACAAAAGATGAATCATCTTTTGAATGTTTTTGATAAAGCGGAACTTTCAAAGCACTCAAGATTGTTCCATAAGGGATAAGCATCAACAGACTCATAAAAATTTTCACTGAAAAATCACCAAAAGCAAGAAAAAGCCAAACTGGAGCATCAATTCCAAAAAGAATAGCCCCCTCCGTGAGTGAACTATCAGCATACCCTGTCATCTTATCGATAACAGCAAAAAAACTAGAGAAAGCAAGAGCAAAAAATAAAACCGTATCCAAAGCCGAACCGACCAACGCTGCAGCTAAAGGCGCTTGCCACCATATCTTACGTCGCAAAGGAGTAAAAACAACAATATCGAGCAACTGCCCAAACAAAAATGCTAAACTGGAAGCAATTGCAAGTCGCGGAGTCGCTAAAACCCAAGAAACCAAAACACCAGCAAAAAAGCCTGCATACACCACACGCCGTGCAGCAGATGGACCATAAAAACGATTGGTCAAATCATTAATCAAAAAAGCAAATGGATAAGTGAAAGCACCATAGGTGAGGAGCTCATCCAAATCAAACCAATAAACAGGATACTGAACCAAAATATTAGAAGCAGTCACAGTCAAGCACATCGTCAATATAGAAAAAGCAATAAACTTATCCTTTTTCTGCAGCGATAAAAGATCGTGTTCTGAAGACATTTTTTTAACCTGGGGTATGGAACCAATAAAAGATAACGATCAAACAGCAAAAAGCCGAAAAACAAGATTCCCACATAATAGAAAAAAACGATTCAGTTTTGCCATCAACAAAAAGAGAATCACGCTGCTTTCTCGGCTTTTTGTTCAGCTTTTTTCTTAACGATTTGGCGCTTTAGCAAACGCGCACGTTGCGATAACTCTTTATCGTCAGATTTCACCAAAAAACCATCCAGACCACCACGGTGCTCAACAGAACGCAAAGCACTAGCCGAGACACGCAAACGATAACTCTGCTGTAACACTTCAGAAATCAATGTCACATTGCAAAGATTTGGTAAAAAACGACGACGGGTTTTGTTGTTTGCATGGCTCACATTATTACCATACAAAACTGTTTTTCCTGTCAATTCGCAAGCACGAGACATAAACCTCACCTTTAAACTCTAAGAAACTCTTCAATCCTAGCACTCATAAAATAGAATGCACACAAAAAAACGCACAACACGACCTTCAACGGACGTTATTGGAAGCTTTGTTTCTAATAGGGTGTCAATACCAAAAGGTCAAGTCCTTTGTATAGACTTATACATTCCTTATCAGAATCATTCTGCCATCTTTTCTTATAAAAAACGTACAAAATGTTTTTTTTCAATGCTCACCATGCTAAAAAGGTATCCCGGCATTCTAAAAGGGAGTATCTATCATGAACGAAACAAACCTCCCCGTGAAAGAGATTCAACAAAAACACTTTCGTTTTTCTTCGCTTTTGTTCGGTATTCTTTGTCTATGTTTTTTTCTTCTCTTTAGTGCTCTAGGTGTATGGCAAATACAACGGTTAAACTGGAAAACCAACCTTATCACGAGTGCTCATCAGCGTATTCATTTACCACCCATAAAAGCGCCCCCACAAAATCAATGGTCACAGGTTACTTTTGAAAGTGATGAATATCGACCTGTTACGATCACAGGAAAATTTTTGAAAGATAAAAATATTTTTGTCATTGCTGTCGCGAACAACACTACGGGATACTGGGTTTTAACACCTTTACAGACAGCCGATAACACATTAACCTTTGTAAATCGTGGTTTTATTCCCATGGATGCACGACAAAATTTTCAAAGTTCAGAGCAAGCACAAACAAACGAGCGCCCTTATCAAGATGAGAAAATAAATGTGAAAAAAACGACAATTACAGGTTTGTTACGCATGAGTGAAAAAAACGGCTTTTTTCCTCGCAAAAACGACCCTGATCATGATTTGTGGTATACGCGCGACTTGCCTGCCATGGCAAAAAAGCTTGGTTTATCAGCCGTTGCCCCCTATTTCATAGACGCTGGAAAAAAAACAGCCACGCCTTCAACCCTTCCCATAGCTGGTTTAACAATTGTACACTTTCGCAACAATCATCTCGTCTATGCAATCACATGGTTTATCTTAGCGGCCGGTGTTCTAGGTGGATCTTGTCTTTTACTACGACAAAAAAGCTAAAGACATTCACCTTATGAGATATAATTGTTAAATAATATATCATAAGAGATACAGACGTCACAACAGAGTACACCCCTACTCTGTTGTGTTAAAATATTACATGTCATTTTTTGACCAAACAGCACACAATCGTCAAGGTAAAGCCACCACTCCACCCTTCATTCAGATGCACTATTTACATAACAAAATATGGGAAAAAACGCCGAGCCTTTCCTTAAACTAAAGGATCTCTCTCAAGTATCATAACACATCACTCTTAGAAAGATCGACGTGAATGGTGCCGAGCGACTGAATGAATATCACCTCGGCAAATACCGAGATCATTAAGCTCATATGTTGAAAGATTACTCAACGCTTTAACTGTCCGCCGGTAACGGCGCCAATTATTATAGGAACGCAAAATATTCATATTCTTTACTCACACTCTTTGTTACTCTTCCAGAGTATAAGGATAGAACAATTTACAAAAAAGAGTCGTGTTATAACTTCATAACAGATATGCACTGGTAGCACGAGAGGCTGATTTAGAATTTACCTTCTTTTAAAAAAAGCACTAAAATCATTAATGACGAAAATGCCGCACACCAGTAAAAACCATAGCCAAGTTATGCGCATCAGCTGCAGCAATAACGTCTTCGTCTCGGATTGAACCACCCGGTTGAATAACCGCTGTAGCACCCGCTTCAGCAGCTTTCAACAAGCCATCTGCAAAAGGAAAAAAAGCATCCGATGCCACCACAGAACCTTTTGTGAGCGTTTCTGTTAAACCGGCTCTTTTTGCACTTTCTTCAGCTTTATCTGCAGCAATTTTTGCTGAATCAATACGACTCATTTGCCCCGCACCAATTCCAACTGTTGCACTATTTTTGGCATACACAATAGCATTTGACTTAACATGTTTCACCACGCGAAAGGCAAACTGAAGATCCCGCATTTCATCCTGACTTGGTGCCCGCTTTGTCACAACTTTTAAATTAAGATCATCCACGACCATATTATCACGTGACTGCACTAAAATTCCTCCAGCAAGCGTTTTAACCATAAGCCCCTTATCGCGTGGGTTAGGAACACCACCTGTTATCAACAAACGCAGGTTCTTTTTTCTTGCAATAATTTCACGCGCTGCCATTGTCGCATCAGGAGCAATAATGACTTCCGTAAAAATCTTAATAATCTCTTCTGCACACTCTTCATCGAGAGGTTGATTTAATGCAACAATCCCCCCAAATGCGGAAACATTATCACACATAAGAGCTTTTAAATAAGCTTCTTTCAAACTCTGCCCTTCAGCAACACCACAAGGGTTTGCATGTTTAATAAGAGCAACAGCAGCACTCTTTTGGGGATCAAACTCCGCCACAAGTTCAAATGCAGCATCTGTATCATTCATATTATTATAAGACAGTGCTTTTCCTTGCAAAAGTTCAGCCGTTGCAACACCAAATCGTTTATCACGATTGCGATAAAATGCTGCCTGTTGATGCTGATTTTCTCCATAGCGCATAACAGTTTCAAGATGGCCGGAAAAACTTTGCCAAGACGGTGTTTCAATGTTTAAATCTTGTGCAAACCATGCTGCGATAGCCGCATCATAATCAGCAGTATGCGCATAAGCACGCATCGCTAACTGACGCCGCATAGAGAAACTTAAACAACCATGATGCTTCTCTAATTCCTCTAAAACCAAATCATAATCACTCACTGCTGTTACCACACCGGTATAAGCATGATTTTTTGCTGCAGCACGGATCATTGCCGGTCCACCAATATCAATATTTTCAAGAATTGTTTGTCCATCAGCTCCAGATTGAACAGTTTCTTGAAAAGGATAAAGATTCACCACCAAAAGATCGATGCCATGAATGCCATGCTTTTCCATAGCATCTTTATGGCTTGGATCTTCTCTTATGCCCAATAAAGCACCATGAATCAAAGGATGAAGTGTTTTGACACGCCCATCCATTATCTCTGGAAATCCTGTAACTTCAGCAACATCTTTTACAGGTAAATCAGCAGCCATTAAAGCTTTGGCAGTTCCCCCTGTTGAAATCAATTCGACACCATAAGCATGAAGCGCTTTTGCAAACGCAACCAAACCCGTTTTATCAGATACAGAAAGAAGAACACGACGAACCCGATGAAGATCAGGTATGGGAAAATTTTTTGCAACGATACCCATCAGAAACATCCTAAAAACGCAATGGTTAAAACTGAGAAAACAAGCTTATAAACTTATAACACATATTCGTTATCAAAATACACCGAAAGGGTAAAGCTTCTTTCTCTTAACACACAGAGAATAAGTCTTCTCTTATTTCATTATAAAGAATGAAATCATTGCACCAACGAACGACGGATAAAGCGCCAACGAACTTTTTCTAAAAATGCAGGACGAAAATACAAAACAATTTGCTGTGTGCGTTGTGGACCTTTAGGAGCTGAAAAGTCAATTGAATCTTCAAGATGAATATCAGCATCAGGCGACATAAAATACCATACCGGACCACCTTCCACAGCTAAACATACGCGCTCACCATCATGGTTCACGTGAACTTGCGGATGAAGATGAAACCGAACAGCCACATTATTTTGCTCACTTTGAATGGCCTTATTTTTTCTTAACCCCGGCTTGTTTGGCGTAAAAAAGCGATCAAAACCCTCAATCATTTCCCCATTGGTTGCTAAAATAAGACCACGTTCATGAATCAAGTTAAAGAATTGGACATAACCATTATGGCTTGCAATAAAACCAATTTTTGTTGAATCTTCTATACGGTGCACTTTAACATCTGTTGGTCCATCAAGCAAAAATGACGCACCGTTTTGTCTCTTTTTATGAAAAGTGCCAACCGAACAATCATTCATTGTTGCTGTTGAATGTGCCGCGGTCACACGTCCTAAATGCCTATATTCTTCACGCCCATAAGGATTAACGCCCATATTGATAATAAAGCGGCTTCCCTGTGAAGACATTTCAAAAGATAAACACCCAGCACCCGCATGTTCCGAAGCAAAACGTGGCGGAAATTTTCCTGTATCAGCAAGCACTGTCGTTTGATTGGCTTGTAAACGCTGGAATCCTGAATAACGTGCATAACTAAAAGGATGCCCTGCTGTTTCATCAAATTCTAAAAGTGCCGATAAACGTTCAGGATCAAGAGGACCAACGCCATTAAAACGTGCCAATGTTTGATCTTCATGGATAAAAAACCGCAAAGCCGGAAACATGCGCTCAACAGAATCGATGAGAGCACGTGGTGCTGTTTCATTGCTGTGCATAAAAAGATGACGCAAAGACAATAAATCTGATAACAAACTAAATAAGATGACAGGACTACGTGAAATATGACCACCATCAATCAAAATCTGACGTGAAAGCTCCTCGACAAGAATGGTTTGCACCTTTTTTTTCACTGTTTCAGCAACAGGCAAAGAAAGAGAAGCAAATGTCAACGCAACTGCTGCTTGCAAACGTTGATCATTGTTTTCCATACTATAAATTGTTGTACGTAAATAACGAAAGTGAAAACCAAGTGCACGCAGAAAGTTCCTTTCAAACCGCTCACTTGCCCCTTGCAATAACATTTTCGAATGACAGATCCATGAAATTAAACGGCGTGCGACAACAGGTGCGCTCCAAGAAATTCCCTTTACTTTTTTGCCACTGTGATCAAGCCAATCTGCTAAAAGAGAACGTGCATGTGCTGTAACTAAATCACTCCGCGCTGCACTCATATGTCGCAACCAATGAAAATCATGAAGCCCTGCTTCCCATTCTGATGTTGGAGAAACCAATAAAAAAGGAGAAACAGCACCAGAATGAACAATACGACCAGCAAAAGCAAAACGACCATGGTAAAATTCATGCGCCATCATGGGATCAGCTAAATGTAAATCAATAGGATAAGCTAAAATTTTATGAGGACGAAACCCTGAAAACCGCCAACGAAAAAGGGGACCAACCCATAAACGACGTATAAATTTTTGTGCCATATACACAAAATCCAACGCCTTTGTCTGAGGACCTTTTAACGCAATTGCCACAACTTCATCTCCGTGCCTAATGAATCATGAACAATCTCGGTTATTTTAGTAAACTAACCGTTAATTAAGCCACTTTCCGCAAACGTGCTGCAAAAAAACCATCCATTCCTAAAAACACGTTTTTTTCAGTATCAAAGCTTTGATGACAAAAATCAGCAGGTGTTGTTCGTAAAAATCCCCTATCGGAAAGCAAATGGGCAAGAAACTCCACTTCATTTTTACAAATAGGGTCTAAAATAACATCACAACGTTCCGCTAAAATTTTTTCAATGAGATCCTCCCCTTCTTCTTTGACCAACGAACAGTTGGAAAAAACAAGGCATCCACCTTTCTTCACCAAAGCAATTGCCGCAACAAGCAAATCATATTGCAACGCTGCCAATTTGACGATATCGTCCATTGACTTCGTCCATAAAATATCCGGATGACGACGTATCGTACCAGTAGAAGAACAGGGGGCATCAAGAAGGACAGCATCAAAAAGCTGTTTGGGATGAAAGTTTCTCACATCTCCCTGCCAAGTAGACACTGTAAAATGAAGACGCTCCATATTTGCCTTTAAACGCTTTATCCGATTAGCAGAAAGTTCAATGGCTGTCACACAAGCTCCTTGCAAAGCCAATTGTGCTGTTTTTCCTCCAGGGCTTGCGCAAAGATCTGCAACCTGTTTCCCCTGAATATTACCAAGTAAACAAGCAGGCAATGCCGCAGCAAAATCTTGAACCCACCAAGCCCCTTCCTTATAGCCTGGTAAATCAGAAACAGGGCAATCCACACTACTCAACCGAACAGAACCATTGGATAAAACAACCCCTCCAAGCCGTTCAGCCCATCCAGCACGGTCAGACTTAACTGTCAAATCAAGAGGAGGCGGAGCACTTTGAATTGCTAAAATTTGTTCAGCCTTTTCTTTTCCATAAGTTGAAACCAAAAGCTGTCCAAACCATGCTGGAACCTCTTCAAGACTAAGAGCTTGCTGCTGTAATACAGCCGCTTCACGTGCAACATTGCGTAAAAGAGCATTCACCATTCCTGAAAATCGGCGCATACGCGGGTCAAGTTTAGCCACACGCACAGCTAAATCAATCGCAGCATGATCAGGAATATCAAGATAAAGAATTTGTGCCACACCAATATGTAAAAGATGCTGCAATGAAAATGCCTGTGGCGGTAAAGAACGGGTCAAAAATCGTGATAAAATCGCTGTAATTTGACCTCTGTGACGTAACACTGCAGATAAAATAGCGCGGCATAAAGAGCGATCTCGATAGGAAAGCTCTAAATATTGTGGATGTCCATGCTCATTATCGACCAAACCCGAAAGAGAAGCGTGCTTATTCAGCACCGCCCCTAAAAGACGAACACATACCTGCCGAACAGCCAATCCTGGAACATTCTTTTCAGACACACAACCCACCTTCTCACATTTCAAAACAACACTTTTATTTTTTTAAAAGTTCTATGATTAAAACTTTTTTGAATCTCCATAACGAAGCCAAGAAGGACGTTTTGTAACACGCTGAAAATCATTATTTTCTTGATTACTATGTGCATTTTTTTGAGCACGATAATCCAGATCTACATAATCTGAATCTCTGTTTTTTTCATAAAAACGCTCTTCTTCATTCCATCCTATCTTTTCAGCCAATTTTCCTTTCATTTCTTCTGCTTGCCGATAAAGAGCAGCAATGCGATTTGCCGTCGCCGGATGCGTAGAAAAAAGGCTATCAGCGCCTTCACCACTTAAAGGGTTAATAATAAACATATGTGCCGTTGCTGGATTGTGTTCTGCCTCTTCATTATAGACACCGCGCCCACCATCAGCAATTTTACGCAATGCCGAAGCCAACCATAACGGATTACCACATATTTCAGCTCCTCGACGATCTGCCGCATATTCACGCGTGCGGCTTATAGCCATTTGTACCAACATGGCAGCAAAAGGTGCCACAAGCAAAGCAATAAGCCCTCCAATTCCCCCACCACTGTGAGAATCTTCTGAAGAATGACGCTGTCCCCCCATAAAAAAAGCGAAATTACCAAGCATCGAAATCGCTCCAGCAATTGTTGCCGTTAACGTCATTGTTAAAGTATCACGGTGTTCAATGTGCGCCAACTCATGTGCCATAACGCCTGCTATTTCCTCTGGACTTAATCTCTGTAATAATCCAGTACTTGCAGCAACAGCCGCATTTTGAGGATTACGTCCCGTAGCAAAAGCATTTGGCTGCGCACTCCCAATAACATAAACTTTTGGTTGAGGAAGAGAAGCATTTCGTGCTAAATTACTAACGATTTTATAATAAGTGGGTGATGAATTCTGATCAACTTCACGCGCACCATACATACGTAAAACAATTTTATCTGAATTCCAATAAGAGAAAAAATTGAGACCACCTGCCATTAAAAGGGCAATGACCATGCCACTGCCTCCTCCAATGAGATAACCAACTCCCATAAAAAGAGCGGTCATAAAAGCCAAAAGCATAGCCGTACGCATTATATTCATGACTCAAAAACTCCATAGTAAAATACAATTAATGCTATATGATGGGGTTTTGTTTCTTCTTCTTCAATGAAATTGGGTGTAAAATGGACAAAAAAGACGAGCAAACCAGCAAACAAAATACAACTGTTGTTGATCAACAGCAATCTCTTTCTCCCGCCGCACAACGTGCTCTAAAGGAAGCAGCAGAGCGACGCAAACATGAAACAAATAAAGAAAAACCTTTAGAGAATGGCGGACGCGGCGGAAAAGACCCAGCACGCTATGGAGACTGGGAAATTAAAGGCCGCGCCATCGACTTTTAAAAGGCAAACATTTGCTTTTAAAAAAGCAAATGTCTCTGAGGAGATTCACTTTCGCTCAGCAAAAACGAATAATCTTCGCCTTTTTTATAAAAATGTTAAAAGTATAACGCATTAAATTGAAAAATAATTATACATTTTCTTCTGCACCAGCAGCGGCTTCTTCAGCAGCTTGCTTGGCAGCAGCAATACGCTCTTGTGCCTTTTTACCCGATTCACCTTTTTGTGGATTATTGCGAACAGGACGCTTCTTTAAGCCAGCCGCATCCAAGAAGCGTAAAACACGATCCGTTGGCTGTGCTCCTTGACCAAGCCAATATTTGATACGTTCTTCATCAAGTTTTACACGCGAACTATCTTTAGGCAACATTGGATCCCATGCACCAACACGTTCAAGGAAACGCCCATCACGCGGACTACGAACATCCGCAATAACGATGTGATAGTAAGGACGCTTTTTTGAACCTCCACGGGACAAGCGAATTTTTAGTGCCATATTTTATCTCCTATTGTCAGTCCTGGCTTTCATTTAAATTAACTTTTTGTTGTTTCTCTCCAGCGATCACCTCGTGGTGATGCACAACCTCTTTAATAACAAACTTCAAAAATCTTTCAGCAAAGTCGGGATCAAGGCCACTCTCTATAGCCAATTGCCGCAACCGCACAACTTGGCTCTGCTCACGCAGAAGATCAACGGTCGGCAAATCATATTGTTTTTTTAAATGCCCTATCACTTTTGTACAACGAAAACGCTCTGCCAAAATACGAATCAAAGCTGCATCAAAATTATCAATGGATGCTCGCAAATGTGCTAATTCATCCAATATTTCTTCCTGCATTATATTTCCTTCCCTCTTTGCATCTTACTTTTTCTTGGGACGCTGAGGAAACTTGCCCCTATCAGCAATACCATTGGAAAGACTAGGAAATGGAATCCCACTCTTTGGCAAACCAGGAAGTCCCTTTCCTCCATGACCACTTTCAACCTGCTTTTGCAACGTTGAGAGCTGCTTTAAATCAAGGCCTGACAAATCAGGAAGAGTCTCAGAATCTCCACCAGCAGCCCCCATACCACCAAGGCCCATCTTAGAACCAAGTCCGCCCAACACTTTTCCCATCAAGCCGCCTCTCCCTTTGCCTCCCATGGCTTTGACCATATCAGCCATTTGGCGATGCATTTTTAACAGCTTATTAATATCAGAGGCATTTGTACCAGAACCTTTAGCGATTCGCTGTTTACGGCTATGTTTCAGCAGCTCTGGATTTTTTCTTTCCAAAGGCGTCATTGACGAAATAATAGCCAGTTGACGATTAAATAAGCGGTCATCCAGTCCAGCAGCGGCAATTTGATCTTTTACCTTGCCCAAACCAGGCAACATTCCCATAATGCCACCCATTCCCCCCAGTTTTTTCATTTTCTGCAATTGCTCGGCAAGATCGTTGAGATCAAACTTTCCAGCTTGCATTTTTTTTGCAAAAGCAGCTGCCTTTTCATGGTCCATTGTTTCAGCAGCTTTTTCAACCAAAGAAACAATATCTCCCATTCCAAGAATACGATCAGCAATACGCTGAGGGTGAAACTCTTCTAAATCATCTATTTTTTCACCGATCCCAATTGCTTTAATTGGCTTGCCTGTCACAGCACGCATTGAAAGAGCTGCCCCACCACGACCATCACTCTCCATACGTGTTAAGATAATTCCTGTAATTCCCACACGCTCATCAAAAGAACGAGCAAGATGCACAGCATCTTGACCGGTCAAACTATCCGCCACCAACATAATTTCATGAGGATGAGAGCAAGCTTTAATTTCAGCCAATTCAAGCATCAAAGCTTCATCAATATGATTACGTCCTGCTGTATCAAGGATCAATACATCATAACCACCCAATTTAGCGGCTTGCAACGCACGTTTTGCAATATCAACAGGAGGCTGTTCTGCAATCACCGGCAAACTCGCCAGTTTTGCTTGTTCCCCCAATTGGCGCAGTTGCTCCTGTGCCGCAGGACGGCGTGTATCTAATGACGCCATGAGAACTTTTTTATTATTCTTGTGTGTTAAACGTTTGGCAAGCTTTGCTGTTGTTGTTGTTTTCCCAGACCCCTGCAGACCAACCATCATCATCACAACAGGTGCCGGCGCATTTAAATCACTCAACACACCTTCATTGCCAAGAACATGAACCAATTCGTCATGAACAATTTTAACAACCATCTGGCCAGGTTTAATGGATTTAACAATTTCTGAACCAACAGCCTTTTCTCGAACCCTATCGGTAAAAGAACGTGCAACATCAAGTGCAACATCAGCTTCCAGTAACGCACGACGAATTTCACGCAGCGCCTCTGCGACATCCTGATCCGACAAAGTCCCACGCCCTGTCAAATGAGACAGTATGGAGCCGAGTCGTTCTTGTAAGGATTCAAACATTATCTACCTCATTGCTACATAACAAACAAAAGTGGCACCCGAGAACGCATCGCGCCGTCGGGCGTTGACCTCTGAGATCTCTTTATACCCTTATCGTTGGGGTCTCAGTCGGTGGCTCCAAGTTAATTTTGTCACTGAAAGCTCGCTCTTTCAAACAATAAAACCCTACCTTTGTCAAGATTTATCATACAATACCCCTTAAAAGATAGCAAATATTATACCTCTTAACTCTCAACCTGAACACGTGTAAAGCAACCTGTTTCCTGTTCTATATTCCATAATTCACCAGTTGAAATATCAAACCAAACCCCATGAAGTGTTAAAAGCCCCTGACCTCTGCGTGCCTTTATCCAAGGAAATGTTTCTAAATTTTTCAATGAATGATGGATGGAAAGCTGTTCTAATGCGGTCTGTTGTCCTTGCTCAGTCAACGACTCATTGCCTGCAATTTCCTGCGCTGCTTGTGCTAAAAGACTTATCCATTGTCCCACAAAATCATTTGACGATAAAGACCGACATGTTCCCTTAACAGCAGTGCTCACCCCCCCACAATGAGCATGACCAAAAACCACAATATGCTTAACTTCCAACAGTTGCACAGCATATTCAATAGCTGCTGATGTTGCATGATATTGATTATCAGGAGAAAAAGGAGGAACCAAATTAGCCACGTTGCGCAAAGTAAAAATTTCACCTGGCTTAGCATCAAAAATGACTTCTGGCACAGCCCGTGAATCACAACAAGCAATAACCAATACCTCAGGCTTTTGTCCCTCAGTTGCTAATTGCTGATAATGTAATGTCTTATGTGAAAAGTGATTTTTGATAAAAGATCGGTAACCGCTTAACAGTCTTTCAGGTAAACGTATCATTGATGACTTACTTTCATTATATATATTTTTAAGAACAAATGACTATAAAAAATATTAAGAACGTGTCTTCATCATCGCAAGATCTTTCCTCAGTAAACTATATTGTTACTATAAGATGGAACAAGCACACCTTTTCCAATAAATAACTATTCACTTGTAAAAGAAGGTGCTACATTAGAGCATAAAGAATTATTTTTCTATTAAGAAAACACTTCAGAGCAAAAGGGAAATCACTGTGTTAAAACAACAAAAATCAGAACAAAAAAGTCACCAAACTAAAATAGAAGAAATTCTTTTTGCTCATACTGATAAAGAAGATATCATTTGTTACGAAAAAAAAGAGCTCCAAAAAGCCACCGCTATCGCAATTGATACTTTTAATCTCCATAAGACAGGCGAAAGCACTATACACTTTGAACAAAACCTAACCCGTAACAACAAACCTATAACGGTTATTACACTCGTCAACGACAATAAGCCCTTCCTCCTTGATTCCATTTTAAATGTCTTTAATCAGCATAAAAACCATATTTATTTGATTGCCCATCCCGTCCTTGACTGTGACGAAGGACAGCGCATCAGCCTGATGCAAATCCACATCGAATCCTTAGACAAACAACAGATACAAAAGCTTAAAGATGAGCTTATTTTGGTTCTAGAACAAGTCAATGCTGCTGTGCGCGACTGGCACCCTATGCTTGAAGAGGTTAAAAAGCATATTCATGCCTACCAAACAAACCTTCCCGCACACTACAAACAAGAAAGTGAACAAGCTGTTAAATTTCTCAATTGGTTGATGGACGATAATTTCATTTTTCTTGGCATGCGCACTTATAATTTCACCAAAGACCAAGCCCCCGCGAAAGCCTTTACAGCCAGCAACATTGAACTGGGTATTCTTACCGATGCCTCTATTCGTATTATTGGCGATGCACGCGTAGAAGAACCTCCCCAAGAAATCTTCTCTTTTATGGAAAGTGATAACCTATTGATTGTCACAAAAGCCAATAGCCGTTCAAAAATCCACCGTTCTGTTTGGCTTGATTATATTGGTCTGAAACTCTTTGATAAAGAAGGCAAGCTGTGTGGAGAGCTGCGCATTGTAGGGTTGTTTACTTCCTCAGCTTACACGCGCTCTATTTTGCAAATCCCTTTCTTAAAAGAAAAAGCCAACACTATTATTCAACGTCTTGGATATGGTCGTGCTGACTATTCCGGAAAAGCACTTATCAGTGTTTTAGAAACCTACCCAAGAGATGAGATATTTCGCTCCGACGTTGATACATTAACAGAAAACGCCAAACTTATCATGCAGTTAGACGAACGACCACGTCTACGCGTTCTAGCCCATACCGATTCTTTTGGGCGTTTTGTATCTATTTTTGTCTATGTACCGCGTGACCAGTATCGTGGAAATATCCGTGAAAAAATTGGACAATATTTTGTTGAGCTCTATAAGGGTAATTTTTTTGAATCCTATCCACTCTTTTTGGAAAGTACCCTCACACGCGTTCATTATATCATTCACCGCAAAGGAAATGAAAGTGCTCCTGTTATTGAACGTAGCATACTTGAACAACATGTGCATTCTATCGTACGAAATTGGGAAGAATGTATTCAAAATATTGCTCTCACCCACAAAGCAACAGAACAACAAATACGTTTGGCGAGCCAGTTTCCCAACAGTTATCGAGACTTATTTACAGCTGAAAATGCCATTGAAGATGCTGGATATATTTTAAGTCTCCATGATCAAAAACCACTTTTTGTTACTTTTTCTCATACGCATAAAAAAGAAAAACAAAACATTTCTCTCCGACTCTTTCACCGCCATGAAGCACTCGCCCTTTCTAAGCGCGTTCCACTTCTTGAAAATATGGGTTTTCGGGTGATTGCTGAACAAACACTTGAATTGCCGGATAGCAATGGATATTCTGTATATCTTCATGACATGCAACTAGAAAGTGCTTTTGAGTTGAGCATTGATTCCAAAGAAGAAGGTCAAAAACATGCTGAAACCTTCGAAGCTATTTGGTCTCACGATGCTGATAATGATGCCTTTAATGCTTTAACGCAAACAGCTGGACTTAATTGGCGTGAAATTGTTATCTTGCGCCATTATGGGCGCTATCTCCAACAAGCTGGAATTCCTTATTCACAAGATCGCGTTGCCCAAACTTTAAACGCCTATCCTGAGATTACTCAAGATCTTTATGCTTTATTTCATTTAAAATTTCATCAAAGCCATACAGAAAAAGAGCGTGAAAAAAACCTATCGGTGATTCAAAAACGTATTGAAGAAAAATTACAGAAAGTTTCCGGTTTAGATGATGATCTCATCTTACGTCGTTATCGCAATCTTATTGATGCAAGTTTACGAACCAATGCCTTTACCCCTCTTGAAAATGGTCACCCACGACGCATTTTAGCCACCAAATTAAATCCACGCCACATTGAAGGTTTACCTGAACCACGCCCCTATCGAGAAATTTTTGTTTATGGACCAGAGGTCGAGGGGGTTCATTTGCGCTTTGGTCCTATTGCCCGTGGCGGAATTCGTTGGTCTGATCGCGCCCTCGATTATCGTACTGAAATACTCAGCTTAGTCAAAGCTCAACAAGTTAAAAATGCCGTTATTGTCCCAGTTGGCGCAAAAGGTGGTTTTTATCCTCATCGCCTTCCACAAACGAATGATCGTGGAGTTATCATAGAAGCTGCACGACAAGCTTATATCGACTTTATCACGGCTTTACTCTCCATTACCGACAATCTGGTTAACGATAAAGTAAAGGCTCCTCATGACGTCATCTGTCATGATTCCCATGATCCTTATTTTGTTGTCGCTGCCGACAAAGGTACGGCAACATTTTCTGATACAGCTAACGCCATCAGCCAAGAGAATCATTTTTGGCTCGACGATGCTTTTGCTTCTGGGGGGTCAACAGGCTATGATCATAAG
This sequence comes from Bartonella silvatica, assembly GCF_040545155.1. NCBI lineage: Bacteria > Pseudomonadati > Pseudomonadota > Alphaproteobacteria > Hyphomicrobiales > Bartonellaceae > Bartonella > Bartonella silvatica. The sequence goes on along the minus strand of NZ_JBEPLI010000001.1, from coordinate 256,797 downwards.
GCTATTGGAATTACAGCGAAAGGCGCATGGGAAGCCGTTAAAAGGCATTTTCGAGAACTTTTTAATCACGATATTCAAACAACCCCCTTCACCTGTGTCGGTGTTGGCGACATGTCTGGCGATGTTTTCGGCAATGGAATGCTTCTTTCCAAACAAACAAAACTTATAGCCGCCTTTGATCACCGCGATATCTTTATCGACCCAGATCCCAATATAGCTGAAAGCTATGCAGAACGTTTGCGCCTCTTTCAACTTCCTCGTTCAAGTTGGCAAGATTATAACCAGAAAAAACTATCAAAGGGTGGTGGCATTTTCTCACGCACAGTGAAAACCATTACACTCTCACCCGAAGCAGCAAAAGCTATTGGCTTTGAAAAGCAAACGGGAACACCTTTTGAAATTATCTCTGCCATTCTTAAAGCGCCCGTTGATCTTTTATGGTTTGGCGGTATTGGTACTTATATCCGCGCCACGACAGAAACCGATGCACAAGTCGGAGACCGCGCCAACGATGCATTACGCATTACAGGTGAACAAGTCCGTGCAAAAATCATTGGTGAAGGGGCTAATCTTGGCGTTACACAACGTGGTCGCATTGAATATGTTTTAAACGGTGGTCGCTGCAATACAGATGCCATTGATAACTCCGCAGGTGTTAATTGTTCAGATATTGAGGTCAATATCAAAATTGTTCTAGCATCAGCGCTTCGTGCAAAAACACTTACCCGCGAAGATCGTAATGAAATTTTGAAAAAAATGACCCCGCAAGTTGAGCAATTGGTCTTGCGCAACAATTATTTGCAACCTCTTGCACTCTCTTTAGCTGAAAGCCAAAGCGTTGTTGATTTACCTTATCAAATGCGCTTCATGCACGATTTAGAACAGAAAAAACTTCTAGATCGTAGAGTTGAGATTCTCCCTGATGAACAAGTTCTACGACAAAGATCCGCACAAGGTCAGGGGCTTATGCGCCCAGAGCTTGCCGTTATTTTGGCATATGCTAAATTAACCCTCAAAGAAGAAATCGCTCATAGCGCTATCATTGATGATCATTATTTTGATTCAATTTTATTGAATTATTTTCCTACTCAAATTCAAAAAAACTTTGAGAAAGAAGTTATTCAGCATCGGTTGCGCCGTAATATTATTGCAACATTCCTTGCTAACGATATTGTAAATCGTGGAGGACCAACTTTTGTTAGTCGTCTACGAGATGCAACAGAACAAAAGGTTGAAAATATCATTCGTGTTTTCATTACATTATGCGATGGTTTTGAAATATCTCAATTGTCTAATCAAATTGACAAGCTTGATAATAAAATACCCGGACTTATCCAAAATAAATTCTATGCAGCCATTACTTCAATGCTCTTTGAAACAACAAATTGGGGACTGCGTAATATGGATCTCACAACTTCATTAGAAGACCTTGTGAAAACAATAAAAGAAGCCCGTACTATTATTGAAAAGCAGCTTACAGATTCCAATAACAAAGATATCAATCAAAAAATTCAAGAAAAAACAATACGTTATAGTGAAGACGGCGCACCAAAAGCTTTAGCCAAACAATTGGCTCTCTTGGAGGCTGCTCCAATAATTTGTGATATTTCTTTAATGGCAAAACAAAGCAACAGTGACCTTATTAAAACTGCAGAAATTTACTTCTCACTTGCTCAAATCATGCGTATAAACCGTATTAATGAAGCAAGTCGAACAATACCAGTAGTGGATTATTATGACAGTATGGCCTTAAGCCAAGCGAAAGAAAATATTGCCGAAAGTTTACGGAAAATTGTCATAAAAGTTCTGAAAAATTATGGAGAAAAAGAGGATCCATTTACAGCTTGGAGTAAAACAAAAGAAGATCAAATTCATAATGTAACAAATCGCATCGGTGCCCTTATTGAAAATGATCTCAACATTTCTCGCTTTACCTTTGCTGCAGGTATGATTGCGCAACTTTAAAATAATGTTTTCAAATTTCAAAGTGAGGCAAGACCTTCAAGTTTTAAAAAAGCAGGTCTTGCCCACCTCATGGGTAATCTATGAGGCAATAACGAAAAAGCCACCGAAGCTTTTAAGCATAGCATTCCAAAACAAAAACTTGTCTCAATCTTTACAGAAAAATTGATGATGCAGTTTTAAACCGTCGTTTTTAAATTTTAAAGCGGTGCAAGACGTCCAAGTTTTAAAAAACCTAACTTCATCCACCCATGGGAAATATGCAAAATAACAACGGGAAATCCATCTGCATTTTTAGGCATAGCACCCACAACAAAGAATAATGCTTGCAGATTATTTGCTTGCTCAGGAAACAAACGCTGCATAGTTGTAAGAAGCTCCATATGCTTAACAACGATAAGCTCAAATTTTGCAGTCAAATATCCTTTATCATCAAAGGAAAAAGGCCCACTAGCACGCAAGACACCACCCGTATGAAAAGCCAATTCTCCACTCTTTAAAACACCACTCTTCCCGTACAAATGCTGTTTCCAACTGCCTCCTCTATTTTTCAATAGATGAGAGACATCATCGAAAGTCCATTTCAAATGTCCATCAACTTTTGGAAAATCAATAAGATAAGGCGAAAAAAACATCGAGGGATCTAAATCATCAAAGGTAAGACGCCCTGATAAATGATTTTCCTCTTGTTTAAGATCAAACCGTAAAAACTCCGCTGTCATTTTTGAGGATACAGAGTCTAATGAAGGCACTGTCACATTCAACGCATCTTCAGAAGATTCCTGATTTCCAACACTTTTTTGCATAATCCCTTTGTTTTTGATCTGTGTTTCAAATTTTCCTTGCCGGTTTTGATCTTCAAGCGATGAGGTCATGGTAGAAATTTCAAGGCCTTCCACCATCAATTTAAACGTCTTACTCATTCTCTGATAAGGCTCTGTTTCAATGGCCAGATTGCGCCAATGCGAAACGATCGGGGTTTTTCCAGAGATAACAATTGATGCAGGAGAATGAACATTAAACTCTAACAAATGAGGCGCATAAGTTGGCGTACCAATTGTTAAGTGTCCAGATGATGCAGAAAGCCCGCGCAAAGGCCAAGCAAACTGAAACTGATCACAAGCAACCCCAATACGCAATGGATAACCATCTTTTCGCAGATGCTCACATACCACCGCCATATCATGAGCACGTGCTTTTGCAAATAGAGCAGAAACATGATTCTCTATTTTACGTGAAAAAAAAACCAGAGTGAACTATAAATGAGGATTAAAACAAGACAAACAAACCCACCAAGAAAATAACTGAAAGCAAGATTTTTTCGTATGGATTTTAATATATAAAATAGTGACAAAATCAATTTTCCCTTATCTTGTGGTGATAAAAGCTTTTAACTCTTACACATGTATAGCAGACGTACAAAAAATCTGCTGCAATGCATTTTCAAACCACTGACTCAAAACCTGATCATAGAGTAAACGACCTTTCAAGTGCGCGGAAGCAGGTTGTGCCCCTTTTTCAGTCAACTTATGTGCCAAACGTACAACCAAGCTTCGCATCATAGCACGTGTGAATTCAGCATGAAATTGTACACCCCATGCGTTTTTTCCGTAACGAAAAGCTTGCGTAGGATATGTTCGCCCTGTTGCCAAAAGCTCTGCCTCTTTAGGTAAATCATAAATACCTTCATCATGAAAATGATAGACCATTTCTGGCCAATCCATCAATTCTTTCCCTTGTGAGGTTGCTTCTAATGGATACCAACCAACCTCAACAGTCCCATCACTTCTTGTATGAACACGCCCTCCTATATTTCGTGCTAACATTTGCGCTCCAAGACAAATACCCAAAAAAGGCTTATTTTCTTTCAATGACAAAGAAATCCAATCAATTTCCTTACCAATATATGCATCACTATCATTAACACTCATCGGCCCCCCTAAAATGACGACACCAGCATACTGCTCCAATGTATCGGGGAGTTTCTGTCCCAAAATAGGATGATAAATATCAAGAATAAAACCTTTTTTTTGCAAAAATTCCCCCAAGCGACCAGTATATACCGACCGACGATGAGTAACCACCGCAATTCTCGGTTCACTATTCTCCTGCTTTTTACCCAAACACCTTTGATTTAAAAACATTTTTTAATTAATCGCTTCTACCATTCAATAAGGTTTTACTTCTTACACATGAGAAAATAATTTTAGTGAACAATGTATACTATAATTCTCTTTTTAAAATAATTTAAATCTTTTTTTTGACACATGTGCCCCCTCTTGTTCTATTTGAACCCCAGGATCATCAACATTTAAGTGGGTTTGGCTCAATGTCGTTACATCTTGTTTTTTTGTGTCTTGTCTTTCTTCCTGCGTATTATACAAAAGGGCAGCCTTTACAGAAGAAAACTTTTCAGATCTTTTATCTTCAACACCAGTATTCCCGCCTATAATATCTTCTTTATCTTGTTTTTTGGGCACAATATTGGCAACTTCTAATGTAAAAGGAGTCATATGCAGAGGTGCTTTCCATTCAAAGCAACCCAATCGTCCACTGATTGGAGAAACCGCCGACCAAGAAGGGAAAACTGTGCCATCACACATCCATACGGGATCACGCTCAGCGCGAAGTGCTAAAGAAAGCCATTGACGCACCGCTCCCTGATGATTGCCCTGTGCCTCTTCAATATCTGCCAACAATAAATAAACACTCTCGCGTGGATGATACTGAAGCGCCTTTTTTGCCTGTTCTTTTGCAAGCACAAATTCACTCGCATCCAAAGCAGCTTTGGCAATAAGAAAAGTCGATTCAAATGTATCTTTATTATAAGAAGCAAGAGTCTTCGCTTTTTTTAATCGCTCAACAGAAGCCCCTTCTCTTTCAAGATAAAGCGCACTCAAATCAGGATGAGGCTCCTTTTGCCAAGCCGTTATAATCATTTTATCAGCTTTACGCGTTTCATTTAATTTATAGAGGATATCAGCAGCAATGGCTGTAATTGGAATAAAATCAGGCTCCAATTTATGCGCTTTTAAAATAGCCGCACGCGCTTGTGCTGGATGTGTTTCAAACATATGAAGCGCTTGACCACTTAACAGCAAAGCCTTTGTATGTTGATACTCTCTCGTTGATCGAATGGAACGTGGTAGAGCTTTTTGCGCACGCTCAAAAATAGCAAGAGCTTTGTCCCACTCTCCCCTCATACCAAGGTGATCAAGAACAGCTTGCTGAGCCCAAGAAAGTGCCGGCGATAAAGTGAGCGCTTCTTCTGCATATTGCTGTGCAGCTTCATGTGCTTTGCTCTTTATAGCTTCGCAAAACAAACCGTAAAGTGCAGCTAACTTTGTCGATGTTTCTTTTCTCATCTCCTCATAAAGAGTAATGGCAGAGACAGAGTTATTTTGCAAAGACAAGGTTTGCGCTTTTAGGAACTTTACCAACGGCTCATGGAGATCTACAAGATATTTTTCAACACGTGCCTCCATTTGTTGTGCTAAAACACCATCACCTGCAAAAGCAGCAAGAATCCCTTTGGACAGAGCATCATAACCACGTTTTTTATTGCGTTGATAAAAATAATTGGAGAGGGTGCGAGGCACAGAAAAAAGCACATAAAGACACCATCCTAAAAACACCAAAGCTGCGAAAAATAAAATAAGCACACTTAAAATCGTAAGCAATGAAGCAGAAAAACGAAAATGCAAAAATGTCAGAACAAAAACACCATTATAATAATGAGCAACCCACCCAAATGCTAAACCGAGCATGCATACAACAAAACTATAAATAAAAACACGTATCATCTTCAGCCTATTTACATTTTTGTTGCCTTAAAAGATCCTTGCTGCACAGACACCAACAACTTTTGAAAAAATTGATGAATAGTAATGCGTGTTTCAAGCTTGTGAATAAAATCCGCTGAAACAGCTTTTGCATTTTGAGGCAATGTTTGCCATTCACTCAAAGCTTTTTCATAATCACCTGCCTGAATAGCAACTTCCATCCGCGCCGCAATCGCGCCTAGTGTCATACCTTCAACATTTCCAATCGGCCGTGAAACAATGAGACCTTTCATCCATGCCAAAACCCGTTTAAAAAAAGGAGCATCTGGAGCAAAATGATTTTGCGTGGCAACAATAGCATCTGCAACATAAGAAAAGTCAACGGCAAGCTGTGCAGAACTTGGAAGGCCAATTGTGGCTGTCTTTTGCAACAAATCAAGTCCATCAATTGAAGGGGCAAGTTTCTCCAACAACTTTAATTCATCGCTATAAGATCCACCACGCTCTACAGCATTTTTCAACGAAGTAATTGCAACAAACAACGCAGTATTCATCTCTTTTTTTGAACTCATTTTAGCAGAAACTTCTTCCTGCATAGCCGCCAACTGTTGCTTTAATACAGCAAGAGTATCCGCATTGCTTTGTCCAACGGATAAAGCGGTTTCTATATCTTTTGAAATTTCCAAAAATGTTTGCGCGGCCCCTTCAAGACTTTTCACTTTTTCTTCTAAAACAGTAAAAGCCTTTTCATTTTCCCTTTGTGATACTTCATCACTGTGAATCGTTTCAATTCGTTGAGCTGAAAAAGAAGAAAACTTTGTCTTCAAATCATCAATTTCTTGAAGCGCATGCCTCAATTGCTCTCTTGTTTCTTCGCCTTGACTTTTTACTTTTTCAGCAATTTGTAAAACCTTCTCCGTTCCAGTATGATGTTTCACCAAAGAATCAGAAAGAACACCAGCCCATTGAAGCCCAATCAAAAGCCCCAAAGCAATAAGACCACCCAAAATTCCTGAAATAAGCAAGGAAAGCCAAGTTACATAAAGCATATACTGCGTCTGCGCACTTTGCTCATCCTTTTTTTCTACTGAATCCAATTCTGCTGAGTTTTGCGTTATTTCCTCTGGATCCTGGTTCACATTTTCATGCTCAATAACAGTTTTTTTACGACGGTTACCAGAATAATGTGATTTAATTTTTGGTTTTGAAGAATCGACCATTTTTATCACTTTTGCACAATTTTTCTTAATGGTAAAATAACAAAATGAAAAAAGCTTTAAAAAGTTCGGTATTTACGAAATAGCAAATTTTACTTTAAAGTTTTTTTACAAATATTATAGCTCTATCGCATTTTTTAACACTACATCTTTAATGAAAAGATTTTAAATTATATACTTTTATGAATAAAAAACTGAAAATATATTCGTATTTTATACGAAAGATATAGCTTCATTCTTAGTCAACTTATATCCTTATTTTAAATGATAAGCATAAAGCATGAATTTTTGCGTAGAAAAATCAATTTTAAGAGAAGTCTTTCCATCTTTAATGGTCCGTGCTACCCAGCTGAGACAAGAATTTTTAACATAAGGTTTTATGTGAAATGCGCCTGTTAGGAATAGAAACAAGTTGCGATGAAACGGCTGCTGCTGTTGTTGAATATAACAATGAAAGAAAAAGCCGTATTCTCTCCAATATTGTTTGGAGTCAAATTGACCATCACGCCCCTTACGGTGGTGTTGTTCCTGAAATTGCTGCCCGTGCTCATGTTGAAATTCTCGATAGCTTAATTCTGAAAGCACTGACAGAAGCAAACACAAAATTAAACGATATTGACGCTATTGCAGCCACAAGTGGTCCTGGTTTAATAGGAGGACTTTTAGTAGGCGTGATGACTGCAAAAGCGCTCTCTCTTGCTACGGGAAAACCTTTTATTGCTGTCAATCATCTAGAAGGGCATGCTTTAACAGCCGTACTAACGCATAACATTTCTTTTCCTTATCTATTGCTGTTAGTCTCAGGGGGGCATACACAAACCGTTCTCGTTCACGAAGTAGGGAATTATCAGCGCTTAGGAACCACTATTGACGATGCCTTAGGAGAAGCTTTTGATAAAACAGCAAAACTTTTAGGCCTTCCTTATCCTGGCGGTCCAGCACTTGAAAAAGCTGCTTTATTAGGCGATAAAAATCGTATCCCTCTTCCACGACCTTTAAAAGGTGAAAAACGGTTAGACTTTTCTTTTTCTGGTCTCAAAACAGCTGTTCGACAAGCGGCAACGGCCATGGCACCTCTCACAGAAAGCGATATTGCTGATATTGCAGCCAGTTTTCAAGCAGCGGTAACGGATACTGTCCATGATCGCGTTCATTTAGCTCTGCAATATTTTACTCAGCAATATCCCCTCCCTCATGATAAAGAGCAGCATCCTCCTGCTTTGGTTGTTGCAGGGGGAGTAGCCGCCAACCAAGCCATTCGATTGACATTACAAGAGCTTGCCCATCAACATGGTTTTGAATTTATAGCCCCCCCCCTTTCCTTATGTACCGACAATGCTGCAATGATTGCTTTTGCTGGTGCTCAAAAATTGGCACGGGGAGAAACAAGCTCGCTTGATATTGCCCCTCGCTCACGCTGGCCATTGGATGAAAAATCCCCCCCCCTCATCGGGATGGGACGCCGTGGAACAAAAGCATAACAAAAATAAATGAGGCTACCTTGCTGATAAAGAAAAATATAAAGCACCCTCATCTAATGTCTTATCTGTCCATATGATCATGATACTCTTTAAGGTTATAAGCAATAATCCCCCTCACAGCATTTTTTAACTTAACCCAATCATAAACTAATCTTTCTAAACAAAAGTCAAAAAATAAACAAAAATTTTATGCCTAATGATTCATTCTAATGCTTATTCCCCAAATCACCTGCACATCTTCTCTCCTAAAATGAGTGCAAGATAAAATGTCTGCAAACAATCTACAAAACAAATAGTATTATCTGACCATAATTTTGCTATTACTCAACAAAGAGTATATAAATTGATCATGTGCATTCTTTACCCGATTTTAAATCAAACACCATAGCTAAGGCTGCTATACATATAAAAGACACCTCTTTCATATGAAAACCTATAAAAAGGAGAGTTCATGGCTTATTGGCTTTTTAAATCTGAACCCCATAAATGGTCATGGGACATGCAGAAACAAAGGGGTGCTGATGGCGAGGAATGGAATGGTATACGCAATTATCAAGCACGTAACAATATGCGCGCCATGAAATACGGTGATAAAGGCTTTTTTTATCACTCAAATCAAGGTTTAGAAATCGTAGGAATTGTAGAAGTATGTGCTGAAGCACATCCTGATTCTACAACAGCTGATCCACGCTGGGAATGTGTCGATATCCGTGCCCTTTATGATATGCCAATACCCGTTTCCTTAAAACAGATTAAAGCAAACCCAAAACTAGAAAATATGGTTCTGGTTAATTCCAGTCGCTTATCCGTACAACCCGTAACAGAAGATGAATGGAAAGAGATCTGTTTGATGAGCAAACTCAAAAGGGAAATGATTTTATCTTAAAACAATACTCTTTATGGCTAATACGCGAAAAAAGCGTTCCATACCGCAAGGAGCAAATGCAAGATATCCTTTTTTAAACCTACAATTCTCTCATACTCAATAGAAAAATGGCATTCTTTTTTACCATTTTTCATTGGATGATATTTCAATCCAAAACTCAAACAATCGTCCACATCCTATCTTCACGATCCATTTTTCAACACTTTTACCCTAAATAAACCACACTAAGAAATTACGATCGACATCGTACTGCTTATACGACACTCGAAGAAAATGAAAAAAACATGAAAAGAAACGTTAAATTATCCCTAAAAGTTCTCTTAAATAGCGTGTCTCTATTAAGGAATGATCGTCTTCTTGGCACTTAAAAAGTGAAATTCCCCCCACCCAATGGAATAAAAATGGTTTTTATAAAAAATAAAATATTTCACATACAATAACATTGCGTACTGGTATATAATAACAAAAAATGCATTTTAAAAGGTTTTTAATTTCTTTTGCGTGGATTTTTATTTTTCATGAAACGGCTTTTTGCCAATACTGCTAAGAGATATATTAACATAGTATCTTATAAGGAAAAAAATGAATCGCTATACCCTCTTAATCGTTGAAAAAGACGATGATCTGCGTTCTATTCTGGTAGAACAATTGAAAATGCACAAAGAATTCGATGTATTTCAGACAATAACAGCCCAAGAAGGAATAACAACCATCCAAAAAAACAATATTGATCTCGCTATTTGGGGCATTGAACAATCAGCTACGAATAGTCAGGAAGCAATTGGAAAATTACGCTCTCAAAGATTTCGTGCTCCTATTATTATAATCACAAACCAAGATACAGACTGCGATACCCTTTTAGATCTTGAAACAGGTGCTAATGATTATGTGATAAAACCTTTTCGCTTTGCAGTATTATTAGCACGAATCCGTGTCCAATTGCGCCAATATGAGCAAAATAGCGATACAGTTTTTTATATAGGTCCCTATAATTTTAAACCTGGACAAAAGCTTCTCTTAGATCAACATGGAAACAAAACACACCTTACAGAAAAAGAAGCAGCAATTCTTAAATATCTTTATAATACCAATGATGAAATTGTAAGCCGTGAAACACTATTAGAAAAAATTTGGGGGTATAATGAAAACATTGTTACCCATACTCTAGAGACCCATATTTATCGTTTACGACAAAAAATCGAAAAAGACCCTTCCAACGCACAAATTCTAATTACCGATCAAAGCGGCTATCGTTTAAATCTTTAGCATTTTTCCAACATTGACTGTTAAAAAAATTACGCTTTTAACCTTTCATTAAAAGACAATAAAACTAAAAGCGATATAGAATATTAACTATATAACATGTCATTTACAACTTAAAGGAAAACAGAAAATAGCCCTTTCTGTTTTAACTCCGTCTTATAATAAATTGTTCAAGACTATTTTCTCACATATCGCATATAATATGTCATTATGCTGTGAAGTAAAAAACTTTTAAAATAAGACTTAAATATGCTTTTCATAAATCATCTAGATATAAAAACAGTTGTAATCTAAAGTGAGAAAATAAAGTTCCCATCTGCACCTAACATCAATAAAGATAGTAATGCCCAATAAATTTTGCATGATGACCTTCACGAGATCCCTCTCGTAAGATAGAATTCGCAACAAGATGAGTAGAACGTTCATAGACTTGAGACGACAATGCAGGAATAAAAACACGCCGCGATTGACGGCGCTGCACAGGCAAACCTTGATAAACACGTTTCTGCGCCTGACATATTAAAAGCCCACCAAAGTAAGGTAAAAGATAACGTGCAAATGGCTCATAAAAAAATGAAAACACCTGTGAGGCATAACCTGAGGACGGTGTATAATATACCATTTCTTGCACCGATCCAGAAATAAAATTTGTTTTTTCAAACAAACGAATAATTTGTTGCCGACTATAAGGTTCACCATAACCAAAGGGCGTAGAGGTGTTACGTGCCCAAAGTCCCGAGCGATTAGGAACAATAACAATCAAACTGCCATGAGGTACTAAAACACGCCATATTTCATTGAGAGTCTCAAATGAGTTTTCTGTATATTCAAGCGCATGGACCAATAAGACACAATCGACCGAAGCATCAGAAAGTGGCAAGTCTTCTTCAAAAACGAGTGCTGTTGCAACTTTATGAGCACAAGGCCAAGATGAAGCCCCCTGAGAAGCAGGCATAAAAGCGAAACATTGTTGCGCACGTGTACGCAACACAGAAAGATAAGGAAGCGCATACCCAAACCCCATAACGCGTTTATCAAAAAGATCGGGCCACCATAAATTTAATTGTTCACACAATGTCTTCTGCACACGGAGTCCAAGTGTAGAAGCATAAAAATTTCTCAGCGTGACTATATCCAACTCAACATACCATGTAGAAAAAAACTTCAAAAATCATAGACTTCTCATATATCCCACTTATATGGACCTCTCTCCTTTTTCCACAATGTCAAAATTTCATATTTCACATTTTAAAGCCAAATAAAAAAGCATACAGATATTTTTATGATAACTTCAGATAGCACTTTAAATATAGTTATTATTTTGAATTTTATAACATATATAAAATTTCAACGTACTTTTTTATAACTATAAAAAGAATAAAATGATTAATTAAAACGAAGTAACCTTTCGAGATAGTTTTTTTCTTCTTCTGAAATATGCTCTTTACTGAGAAGTTTGCGAATTTCTTCCAAAATTTGCCGTGCACGCATTTGCTCACTTTCTTTTGGCACCGCCTCACCTTCTTGCTCTTTTTGATCTTTTTGTGAAGAAAGTGGACGTCCCAATGGATCTTTAGAGCCAGCACCAGCATCTTGATCATCTCCACTTTCGTTAAGCTTTTTACGCATTTTTTCTAAAACATTTTGCGCACCTTTTCGCAAAGCTTCCAAAGCATCTGCCTGATTTTGCATAGACATTTTATTGTTGCCATGATCAAGAGCATCTTTTGCTTCATTCATTTTTTCTTCTGCTTCTTTGAATGCATCATTTGGCTCAAACCCTTGCGCTGATAATTCTTTTTCTAACATTGATAATTCAGACTGCAGTTCAGCTTGACGTTTTTTTAAAGATTTTTGCTGCTCTTCTGGCACAGCTTCTCCACGTTGCTGTTCCATTTCTAACTTGTGCGTTTCATTGAGAATCTCTTGCTGACGACGCATAAAATCTCCAAGCTGATCCATTTTTTCTTTCATTTTTTCAGATTGACTCTGATATTTCTCTCCATTTTGATTTCCTTTTTGCACTTTCAAATGATCAAGGGTCTGCTCAACTTCAGCCAACAGCTGCTCCGCCGCTAAAGAAGAGCCCATCTTTGCCATTTCTTCAATCAAATTCAGTTTTTCCTCTAATGACTCTTCTGAAAGATTGGGGCGACGAGACTTTTTGGTGTTCGATGTATTATTGTCTTGTGCTTTTTCAGCCAAAGCATGAATATATTCATCCATAGCCTGCCGTAAATCTGTCATAAGCCGCTCAATTTCCGAAGCTGGCGCCCCATAACGAAGTGCATCACGTAACGCAGCCTGTGCTTGTTTTAAATTTTTCTGGGCAGATTCAAGCTGATTACCTTCAATACCCAAAGCAATCTGCCATAAATAGTCGACCATACCGCGCAAATCATCTTCCGTCTCGGCCATAGAAAGTCTTGTCCATGCACTCTGCAAAACAAGAAAATGTATGGTATTTCGCACTCCCTCTTTCGGACGTACAAGTAAAGCCGCAAGCATATCAAGCACACGCTCTTTTACAGCAGGATCAAGAGCAAGCAAACGACGCAATTCACTCACTGCACGCGCAACAGGACTAGAAAAAACACGCTGTGGCAAGGTCATAACAAAAGTTTTGCTCCGACCTTGTTGTCCAGCACCATCTTCTGCCACCAAAGTAATTTTGACTTTGGAACCAGCCCATGGATGCGCTGATACATCTTGTACAGTTCGCATTTTACCTTTTCCACCACGTGGTAGAAGCAGCTTAATTTCAGGCGCCTTATAAAGAGAAAAAGCAGTTTGTTGATTAAAAAGAGGTTCTATTTCAACAAAAGCCTTCGTCACTCCATAATCATCATCAAGATCATACTGAAGCTCTAACGACCCTGTCAAAATCCGCCCAGGTTTTTCCCGCCAACGAATTGTTGGTTTTTGATCCTTAATCATCTGCAAATGCCACTGCTGTTGCTTATGACGTGATGAAACAAACAAAGTCATTGAATGTTTTAAATGTGTTTCAAAGTGAACAATTGGATGACTTAAAGATGTAGTTTCGTTTTTCTTTGAAAACAAAACTTCACGCGCATTCTCTTCAGAGATCGCTTTTACTGTCATTCCAACACCGTTGACAGCACGCACTACCACATGACTTCCTTCAGGAATTTCCCACTGTTTTTTTTGATCTTTCGTTAAATAAATAGGCGCAACACCGGTATAAGCAGGTGGCGTTACCCAAGCATCAATCCGTATTGATGCCTCATCGACAATCGGACGAAAATCAAACGCATCTGCCAAACGTCCTCCTCGCGATCCAAAAGAAAAACCAAACGCGCACACAAAAAGAAGAACACAGATAGCCCTCAAAGCAAGCGGATCACGCGCTACACTATTGGGGTAAATAAACCCTGTTTTTAAATGATATAGCTGCCTTACCATGCGGCGTTGATGTTCACGCCAAACAATTGCACGAAAATCTTCATTATCATCAGAATCTAAATAATCTTTTTGAACACTTAAAGGCTGATTTTTCAGATCATTTTCTCGTTCAAGGCGCTGATTAACGTCCCTCATTGTGGGAAATCGAAAAGGAATAAGAAAAAATAAACTCCCCACACCCAAAAGAAGCACAAGCCCAAGTAAAAGCAAATGTACCCAATAGCTCAGATTGCCAAAAACGCCCAACCAACTAAGCGAACAAAAAAGACTAACAACCATGAAAAATGGCAACAAACATAGCCATATGCGCTCAAACGAGAGGATAAACCACATCAAAACGCGCACGCACAAAAGCTTTATCCTTGCAAAACTTTCGATGTTTTCATTTTTCATAGACAAGAGCTTGTCCCCTTTTGCAGCGGTGCATAAAAATCCTAACTTCTTCCTTTTTCGAAAGAATAAAGGCTCTCACCCCCACCAATCTTTAATGAGATTGGTTTTTCTCAGTTTATTTGACCTTCTGATCACTTATGTGATTCACTTCAATATAATTATCAAGAAAATCCTACTCTGAATATTTTGTTCAATTTCACACTTTTACACGTGGCTGATGCAAAAGAAAACCGAAATCAAACAGAGATGACATTGTATTTTCAATCTGCATAAATGTACCTTATATTACCATACTGAAAGAAGATATTTTATGATATTGAGAGATAAAACCCTCACAAAATAATTTTCAGAAAATAAATCATTTCATAAAAGTTTAGTAAAAGTAAGACTAAAAACACTTAATGCGACTTGATCCAATTTGGAATATGATCACATCCTATCAACTGTTTATAATCAAGACGTGGACGAATAACAGCATAGCGTGTATCCTGAACAAGAACTTCCGGCACCAAAAGCCGGCTATTATAGGTACTTGCCATTACCGCACCATATGCTCCCGTTCCCGTCACCGCTAAAAGATCACCTGGTGCCAAAACTGGTATTAAGCGATCCAATGCTAAATAATCGCCAGTTTCACAAACTGAACCAACAATATCCGCACGAATAAGCGTTGAATCCTCTGACGCTTGTTTCACAAGCACCACATTTTGCCAAGCATCATAGAGTGTTGGCCGCATAAGATCATTCATTGCTGCATCAACAATAACGAAATTTTTACCCTCTCCCTTTTTTAAATAGAGAACAGATGTCACCAACACACCCGCTTCACCCACAATGCTACGCCCTGGTTCCATAACAATATTGATTCCCAAAGGAGCAATATATTTTTTCACAAGTTCTGCATAATCAAAGCAAGAAGGCACAACCTGCTGCTCATTCCCATATGGAATACCAAGTCCCCCTCCGATATCGATATGCATTATTGCATAACCATCGCTCCATAATTGACGCACCAAATCGGATATAATAAGAAATGCCTCCTCAAATGGTTTTAAATCACAGATCTGACTGCCAATATGCATATCGACACCACAAACATGCAATCCTGGTAATGAAGCGGCTTTTTTATAGGCTTCTCTTGCATGCAGCAAAGGAATACCAAATTTATTCTCAGATTTTCCCGTTGTAATTTTCTTATGCGTTTTTGCATCAACATCTGGATTAATGCGCAATGAAACATGTGCCGTTTTCGAAAGCGCTACAGCACGTTGTGACAATTGTTCCAATTCAGGTTCTGATTCTATGTTAAAGCAATAAATATCCTGAGCAAGAGCAAAGTCTATCTCTTTGACTGTTTTACCAACGCCGGAATAAACAATACGATGTGCAGGAATACCAACAGCAAGTGCACGCCGTAATTCACCTTCTGATACCACATCAGCCCCTGATCCATTTGCTGATAAAAGCTGTAAAACAGCTTGGTTAGAATTGGCTTTAACCGCATAAGCAATCAAACACGGCATCCCTTGAAATGCCTTTTGGTAATCCTTAAAACGTGTAACCACTGCATTAGCCGAATAGCAATAAAAGGGCGTCTCCACCTCTTGCGTCAGAGCAGCAAGCGAAAGACCTTCAACATGAAGTATACCTTGATGATAAGAGAAAAAATCCACCCTTTCCTCCTATTTTATCAAGCGATCAAGAATAAAAGGTTTATCTTTTTCCTTTTTTACAACCGAATCCCCCTGTACAGACTTTTCTGCACTTGGCATAGGCATTTCCAATGGTCCTTTACGCCCACATCCAACAATAACAACACCCCCCAAAAGGACAATTGTTAACTTCTTTAAATTGATTTCCATATGCCCTTTTTTCTCCTATTGATATTTCTCTTTATTGCTTTGGATTTACAATTCAGCCATTTTAAGCTGTAACAAGGCGCTTTTTCCAATAGACAATTTGATAAAGCACTTCTGAAGGCGCTGTGCCACCAAAGTTTGTACGACTTTTAACTGATTTTTCAACCGTTAAAACATCAAAAATTTCTGCACGAATATCTGGACATATCAATTGAAGTTCATTTAATGCCAAATCATTAAGGCGGCACTGTTTTTTTTCTGCTAACATCACAGCCCGTCCTGTAATATGATGTGCCTCACGAAAAGGAATCCCTAATTCACGCACAAGCCACTCAGCAAAATCCGTTGCCGTTGCATAACCAGAATCAGCTGCTTGCTTCATAGCCTCTTTATTAACCTGCAAATCACTAATCATCCCTGTCATGGCTGCCAACGATAACTCTAAATTCAAAGCGCCATCAAACACATATTCTTTATCTTCTTGCATATCTTTTGAATAGGCAAGAGGCAATCCTTTCATCACTGTTAACAAACCAATGAGCGCACCATTTAATCGTCCACATTTGGCACGGACAAGTTCTGCTGCATCAGGATTTCTCTTTTGCGGCATAATAGATGAACCCGTTGAAAAAGCATCCGATAAACGGATAAAATGAAACTGTTCACTTGACCAAAGAACAATTTCTTCCGCCAAACGTGAAAGATGCATTGCACAAAGAGCACCAACGCTTAAAAACTCCAAGGCAAAATCACGATCAGAAACACTATCAATTGAATTGCGTGTTGGCTCACGAAAACCCAACGCTTTTGCTGTCATAAAACGATCAATCGGAAAGCTTGTTCCTGCCAAAGCTGCCACCCCTAACGGTGATTCGTTCATTCTCTCAATCGCATCACGCATCCGCGATAAATCTCGACCAAACATTTCAACATAAGCCATCATATAATGACCAAATGTTACAGGCTGTGCCAACTGTAAATGTGTAAAGCCTGGCATAAAGCTATCAATATGTTGTTCTGCTCGAACAAGCAGTTGTTCTATCAATGTTTTTAAAGCCTGCGCTATTCTCTGTGATGCCTCACGAACCCATAAACGAAAATCAACAGCAACTTGATCATTGCGTGAGCGAGCCGTATGCAAACGCCCCGCAACTGGACCAATCAATTCACTCAGTCGCGCTTCAATATTCATATGAATATCTTCAAGTTTTCGTGAAAAAATAAATGTACCATCCTCAATTTCTTGACGAATAAGCTCTAAGCCATGAACAATTTTTTCATAATCCGACTGTGAAATAATCTTTGTTTGCGCTAACATCGCAACGTGTGCAAGAGACCCTTCAATATCTTGCCGATAAAGTTTTTGATCAAAATCAATTGAGGCGTTAATTTCTTTCATAATTGCAGCAGGTCCTGCAATAAATCGTCCACCCCACATTTGGTTCTTTAACTTTTCATCTGTCATGTTTTCAAAAAACCCATAAAAAGGATAAAAACTATGATTTCTCAAACGTCTTCCACAAACTCAAAAAAGAAGAGCAAAAAAAGACTCTTCATTGCATCTTTTTTTGTTGCCGTGATATTAGCTGCCATAATTTTATACGCAATAAAAATCACTTATAACAATACGGAATCCTCTTCCACGAATATGACTGCTAAAAACACTATCGAAAAAATACAAAACGAAAAAACAATGGCCATCAAAACAGCCGCAAAAGGTTTTTTTACCCATATACGGTTTGCTGATAAACACTATGATATGAATAAACTTTCTTTCAAAGATATGGAAGGAAACAACCACGAGCTTGTTGAATTTACTGGAAAACCAATATTGGTCAATTTATGGGCTATTTGGTGCAAACCCTGCCGCACGGAAATGCCCGAACTTGCCCAATTAAAGCGCGAATTGGGTGGAGAAAATTTCGATGTCATTGCAATCAACACTGATACCACAGCTTCTCCTGAAAAAATTCAGAAGTTTTTACAGGATGTTCATGCAGATAACTTGCTTTACTACCGTGATGAAACAATGGCTATTTTTAACACTATGCGAAAACAAGGTCTTGCTTTAGGACTCCCGATCACACTTCTCATTGATAAAAATGGACATCTTATCGCCTCCTATAATGGCCAAGCCCCATGGGCTAATGATGATGCCAAAGCACTTATAAAAGCTGTCATAAAGGAAGCACAATAGTTTAATAACCGCGTCTTTTTAAACGTTGGATAGCCAAATCCAATGCTGATAAAAAAGCAGAACGATCTTTGCGACCAAAAGGACGGAGTCCACCTGTCATATTTCCCTGTCCTCGCAAATCTTCCATAAGATTGCGCATTGCCAAAGCTTGACCAATGGAACTTTCATCAAAAATACGCCCCGTTGGCGAAACACAACCCCCCCCCAGCCTACACAACCCTTGCTGCTAAAAGGATATCACTGGTAATAACAATACTCGCCTCATGCACATGTTCTACTATCCAGTCATCTGCGCAATCAGGATCACGAGCCACAATAACCCTTTCAAGAAGCGCATCATCTGGAAGAACCCAAAAACGATTTGCCACAACAAATGTTTTCAACTGATAACGATTCATAACGCGGTAAATTTCAGCTTTTACAGGGCAAGCATCCGCATCAACCAATAAAGTAATTGCTGTTTTTATCCGTGTGTTCGTCTCTTTATTTTCTCGCAATGATAAGCTTTCTCATACATTTGAATGGTGTAACTTATTGCGATAGAGTATTATGGCAGCATTTATTTCGCCCCCTAAAATAAAAATGGCACTTAAAATATAAAGAAAAATAATAGCAGCCATAATAGATGCTAGCCCAGCATAAGTAGAAATATAATTAAACATCGTCAAATATTGTGCAAAAGCAATAGAAGCTATAAACCACACCGACATTGTCACCAAAACGCCTGGTAAAATATCTAAAAATTTCCGCCGCTCTGCTGGCAGCCACTTATGAACAATCAAAAGACTTACAAACAAAACAACTGCCGCGATTGTATAACGCCACAGACGAATAAGACCAATATATTCAGGAATAAAAAAAGAATGTCTTTGCATAATTTTGAGCAACACAGGTGCCAAAATTAATAAAAAGCTAATCACAACAAGACCAAAAGCTCCAAGGATCACAAAAAATAAACTTTGAAAACGACAAAACAACAAGCTCCGCTTATCAACAACGCGATACGCCTTATTTAAAGCTGCACGCAAAGCCTCTACCCCATTAGAAGCAAAATAAGCTGCCCCAATGACTGAAATTGTCAAAACGCCCCCTCGCTGAACAGTTAAAACATTGATAATTTCTTGAGACAACGGCTCCGCAATAACATCTGGCAATAACTGTACAAGCGCTTTAATTTTTTGCGGTGTATATGTAAAAGCACCAATAAAACTGGCAAGAGATGTCCCAAAAATAAAAAAAGGGAAACATGCCAAAAGCCCCGAAAGCGCAACATGGCTTGCAAAAGCACTTCCATTATCACGCCAATAATGACTTACTGCATCACCCAGAATACGATAGCTATACCAAAAGATATTTTTTAACAAATCCCCATACTTTCTGGCAACAGTCTATCTCAGTTTATCCAACCTGCATAAAAATCACCAAAGACTAAAAAAGCTGTTTTCAATATAAAAGGCAATGATCAATACGGTCAAGCCTCACTTTGTACCAAAAAAGAACAAAATAATATATTTCACGTATCAAAATCTAAAGACGATCAAGGTCTACCCACATAAACCGTCGATATTATTCACTAAACAAATGAGAGAAATATAAAATCGACATAAAGCAACAATAGATTGATTTATAATCATCATTTATCGTTTTCATTTTGAATTAAGAACCTTAAATATCGTAAGATTTTCTGATTTCAAATCTCTCTATCTTGCACCAGTCAAAACCACTCACTTGCATATAAAAAGCAGGGCTACCATGTGAGTAAAAATTGCATAAGAAGGAACTAAAAATAACTCTTATAAACCGTCTTAAGACAAAATCTATCGCAACACCCACGAGCTGGCAAATACAATGATGGTGGTGCCCGCTTGCTCCTTCATAAGCAGCATGAGACCTTTATTGCAAATTGAGATACACACGAACTGGTCTTTTTGATTTCAAATTATGCTAACAACAGCTAGAGAGTGGGCTAAACACAGAGATTATCTAGAAATAATCTTTAAATGAGCAAAACAAAGACATTGATTACATCAAGTTCTGTAATCATTTACCTTTTAGACCTCGACAAGGGACAACTTTATTATACATCATCAACCGTATAACATCACAAATAATAATCTTGCCTCTATAAAATTTTTGATCACTGATCCTCTATCAGCAAACAATTGCCTATCTTCTTGACATCAATCTATAGAGCTTTAAAAATATAAACCTTTAGAAAAGCCCTGCACACTTTAACACCCCCCTTTATTTTCCCCTCCCTCTTTAGAAACACCATGACGCCCAAAATCAGGCGCATCAATTTCCTGTCCAGCATCAATAATATTACGGCGCACAGCACGTGTGCGCGTAAAAAAATTAAACAATGTCTCACCATCTCCTAAACGAATTGCTCGCTCTAAAGAATTAAGCCCTTCAATAAAACGGCTTAACATCTCCAAAATAGCATCTTTATTATGCAAACAAATATCGCGCCACATAACAGGATCAGAAGATGCCAAACGGGTAAAATCACGAAAACCTGAAGCAGAATAAGCAATCACCTCTGAATTCGTCACTTTTTCTAAATCACTTGCCGTCCCAACGGTATTATAAGCAATCAAATGTGGTAAATGCGAAACAATAGCCAAAACAAGATCATGATGTTTAGGATCCATTTTCTCGACACGCGCCCCACAAGCTTCCCAAAATGCTGTCAACCGAGAGACAGCTTCCGCATCACTTTCAGCAAAAGGTGTTAAAATACACCAGCGATTCATAAACAAATCAGCAAAACCAGCATCAGGACCTGAATATTCTGTTCCAGCAATCGGATGCCCAGGAATAAAATGAACAGACTTTGGTAACAAAGAAGCCATTTCTGCAATGACCTGCGCTTTTGTGGAACCAACATCTGTCACGATTGCTGCTGGTTTTAAATGATCACGAATGCTTTTTGCCACCTCTGCACTTGCTCCAACAGGAACAGAAATAATAACAAGATCTGCTCCTTTAACAGCTTCTGCATTATCGGTTGTATAAGAATCTCCGAGCTCTAATTCATGGGCTCTCTGCAATGTTTCTTGCCGCCGCGTTGCAATAGCAATTTGAGAAGCAAGATTTTTCTTTTTAATCACCCTTGCTAAAGAAGAGCCAATAAGACCAATCCCAATAAGCGCTACTTTTTCAAACCGAGTATGAAGCATTTTTCACCTTTAAAAACCCTTTGAACACGACAAAAAAACCATCATTTTTCTGCCTGTTTATTCAAGAGTTTTATGTATAAAACATTTAAAAAGCCACAACCAATGAGAAAATAAATAATAAAATTATACAGCGCCGCAATCATCCGCTGTGCAAAACACAAACAAATTATTTTTACTTAAAAAAACGCTCTCAAAGGAGTCATAAAAACATCATATCAAGCTCTGATACAGAGCAATTTATTGCTTAAAAACATAGAACACAACTGTTCTCTTCAAACTTTTAAGTTATCACTAATAATAGTTCTCCAAAAACCGCTACCAACTTTATTTTAAATAATTTTCTCAGAAATATAAGCAAATATTACTTTTACACAGTCGGTTTGTTACATTGTGTTCCCCCTCTGGTCACAATAAACATCCCAGATTTTTCAAATCAAATATTGAAAGCTTGGCTTTTTCAAATGTCACAAGTTTCACCAGATAATGCTGTGCAAAAATACCGTACCTTTCAAAGAATTTTTTCTCCCCCTATGCTATAAATAAAGCTAACATGAAATAAATTATGCTCTGTAAAAGAAAAAAGATGAAAACGCAATATCCTTATTATACAATATAACTCAATAATAAAAATAACGTTCAGCTTTAAAGAGACATGTCTCATGGCTCTTCAGTGACTCTCACAAAACACCCATGAAAAGTACACGAAAAGTCCCTGATAAACCAATATCCTCACATGAAAAACAATCACTCATTCTCACATAGACTAGCGCATCATGGAGTCATCACTCTTACATTGTGACAACCCATAAGAAGCACCTTGAATCCATTTCCTCAAGCGATTTCCATCCATATACCAGTCACAATGATGATGTAAAAGGGGATGATTTTGATTGCTTTGTCATAAAAAATTTTACGTTATTTGCATCTCTCACTCAATATGAAAAGAAGAATAAGCGTTATCAATTAATATATTGCTTCTTTTCACCCCATATAAAAACAAAAAAGTTCTCACCACAGCCCCCTTACTTTTCATGATCATAAAATAATACGAATGGCAAGTAAAAACGACAGAAAATCTACCTTTTAGAGATTATCATTTTTCAAAAAAACAGAGAGATCTTAAGAGAAAAGATTTATTTTATGAAACTTTTCAAATCAAGATTCATACAGCACACTATTTCAAGCTGCCATTTGACGTCGTGCAGCAATTGTAAGTCCCAACAAAGCTTGACGAATAATAGCTTCTCCTAAAAGCGGATTTTTACGACTATCTAAAACAGCAGTTTGAATTTTTTCCATCGCATAAGAAATATGTTCTAATTTCCAATATTTCAAAGCTTGCTCAATAGTCTTTTTTCGTTGAAAAAAAATCGGTGGTCGCGCTTGAGACATCACCGTAAAAGACGACTTTCCCTCAACCTCCACTTGGTAACGCAAAATCTGTAACTGCTGAAAATGCCTTTGAGCCGTACTTAAAATAGGAAAAAGCGTCCCATGCATTGCTGCATGTTGACTAAAATGAGCTTCAAAACTTGATATATCACCCAATAAAAGAGCATCAATCACCTCATCTAGAGAAAGGGCGCTGACATCACTTACAACAGCTTTGACATCTTCAAGAGTAATACGACTGTCTGAAACGTAAAGACAAAGCTTTTCTAATTCACTCCGCGATACAAGACGATCTCCTCCCAAACTTTCATGTAACCACTTTCGTGCATCCAAAGAAAGAGTCTTCTTAAAATACGCTAAAACCTCATCAATCAATCCATCAAGAGAACGAGCATCGTCTGCAAAACAGGGCAAAGCCATTGCTTTTGATGCTATTTCAACAGCATTACGCAGCCCTGTCCCTTTTTTCAAATCGCCTGCTTCAATAAGAATAAAACAGGATTCTGGTGGCGTCTCAATGAGAAGTTTCAAGGCTGCCAAAAAACCTTTTTGGTTCGCGCCATTAGAGACCCATATCAAACGGTCTCCTCCAAAGAGTGATAAAGTACGCGCTTCATTTTCTAAACGAGCAGGATCTTTATCAATCTCCGCCGCATCTAAACGAATGGTTGAAAAGGGATCTTCTATTGGCACCTTTGTAAGTTTTGCGAAGCGCTGTGCACGCTCACAAACAAGACCGCGATCTGGACCGTAAATAAGGACAATAGGAAAAGAGCGTGAAAAACGCGTTAGAAAATGATCAACTTCATGCGCTTTTTTCTGAGCCAAAATATTAATCCATTAAAAGTGCATCATCATCCAGAGCTTCCCCACGAACTTTCTGAAACATGCCTATTAAATCATTTACATCCAAACGGTTACGCTCTTCTTTATGTACATCCAAAATCACTTTCCCCCCATGCAACATTAATGTGCGATCTCCGTAATCAAGAGCTTGACGCATAGAATGGGTAACCATAATAGCGGTTAATTTCTTCTCTTCAACGATTTTTTCGGTTAATTTCATGACAAAATCAGCCATTCCTGGATCCAATGCCGAAGTATGTTCATCAAGCAATAAAACATCCGCATGCGCTAAAGTCGCCATCACCAAGCAAACTGCTTGACGCTGCCCACCTGACAAACTATCCATAGGATTATGAATATATGCTTCAAGACCAATACCCAATTGAGCAATTTCATCTCGGAAAAATTGCCGTTTCTCCTGATTTAATGCTGGACGCAAACTACGGCGGCTTCCCCGAAGAGCAGCAAGAGCCAAATTTTCTTCAATTGTTAAAGAACCGCAGCTTCCTATTAATGAATCTTGAAAAACACAAGCAACTTTTCCAGCTCGCTCACTGATTGATTGCCTAGAAATATTTTGTCCATTGATCACCACTTTTCCTTCCGTAGGAAAAATTGCCCCTGATAAAACACTCAGTAAAGTTGATTTACCAGCACCATTTGAACCAATAATAGTGACAAAACTTCCCCGACCAATCTTAAGATTAATATCGATTAATGCTTGTTTTTCTAAAGGCGTTTTCGGTTTAAACGTAACCCCGACATGAGAAAACTCAATCATATTTACGCCTCCTCCAATAGCGTGGTATAATGAGAGTAAAAGCAACGAGAAGTGCAGTAATGAGCTGAAGATCAGTTGATGCATCAATACCGATTCCGTTTGCCTCAAAGGCAAATTGCATAGCAACACGATAAAGTACAGAACCAGCAATACAGCTCACAACAATCCAAAAGATATTGCGTGTACGAAAGAGAGTTTCACCAATAATAACCGCTGCTAAACCGAACACAATTGTACCTATTCCACCGGTAATATCGGTTGCAATGGCAGTTTGAATATAAAGCGAACCACCAAGTGCAACACATGCATTTGAAAGCCCCATACCAAAATAAATCAACGCCGATGTATGAACCCCTTGCGCCGTAGCCATACGTGGATTAGCACCCATGGCTCGCATAGCAAGACCTATTTCACTTTCCAAAAACCGCCAAATCAAAAATGCTACAATTAATAATACAGCACCAACGAAAAGAGGACGCACAAAAATATCAGATAAACCAAACAAATTATAAAAGGGTGTTAGAGCAGTATCAGCAAGTGCCAAATTAACATTAGACCCTCCCATAATCCCCATAATACGAAGATTAATTGTATAAAGGGCTGACATTGTCAAAATAGACGCTAAAAGGTTCAAAATACCAAAACGCACATTGAGTAAAGCGGTTAATAAACCAGCTACCATACCTGCACCAAAAGCGCATACCATAGCAATCCATGCATTGACGCCTAAAAGAATTAAAACACCACAAACACATGATCCAAGAAGAAATGAACCATCAACCGTTAAGTCAGGAAAATCCAAAACACGAAACGAAAGGTAAACCCCTATAGCAACAAACGCATAAATAAGACCTAACTCCACAGCCCCAGAAAACGCAAACACACTCATTCAAAGATCACCCTCATAAAAATCGAACGCACTTTTACCGTATCAACACCACATTCATGAAAGATTATTGAATAACCTGTGTTGCACTTTCGATAACTGTTTTCGGAATAACAATACCTGCTTTTTTAGCTGCCTTCATATCAATTCTAATATCATTATTAGCAGCCTGTATCACATCGATATCACCAGGCTTTTCGCCCTTTAGAATACGTATAACCAGTTTTCCAGCTCCAACGCCTACATCGTAAAAATTGACTCCCTGTGTCATAAAAGGTCCGCGCCCGATAGAATGAGCATCCACAGTAAATAGAGGCGTATTTGTTTCCTGTGCAACTTTTACTGCCCCTTCTAAAACAGAAAGAATCGTATTATCAGCGGGAACAAAAATAATATCTACTTTACCAGCTAAAGCCCGTGTTGCTGCCTGAACATCAGAAGATTTAGGCGCCGATGACGAAACAACTTCCACTCCAGCTTTATCTGCAACTTTCTTGAGCATCTTAAGTGTTGAAACAGAGTTCGCTTCAGAAGCATTATAAAGAAAACCTATTTTTTTGAGATCTGGTTTCACTTCTTGCAAAAGTTGAAGACTTCTTGCAACGTCTATATTATCGGAAGTCCCTGTTACATTCCCTCCCGGCTTGGTAAGAGAAGACACGATTTTTGCTCCGATAGGGTCAGAAATTGCAGCAAAAACAATAGGTATCGTCTTTGTTGCTGCAAACACTGTCTGTGCTGAAGGTGTACTAATAGCAACAATGACATCAGGTTTATCACCAACAAACTTACGTGCCACCTGAGTTGCTGTAGAAATATTGCCCTGTGCTGATAAAAAAGTGAGTTCGAAATTTTCACCTTGTTTATAGCCATTTTCTGCAAGCGCATCTTCCACCCCTTTACGGACAGCATCAGCAGCAGGATGCGCCATAATTTGTGTAATCGCAACTTTAACGTGATCACTTGCATTCGCAAAACTGCTCATCATAAAAACAGATGCGATAGCAATCCATAATACGTTTACTCTTCTCAACATCCTACTCTCCCCCTCTTTTGCAATAATTAAAGAGGAAAGAGATTATTGAACAGTATTTCTAAAATCAATCTTTATTTTCATTTTTGAAATATAAGAAAAATAAATTAAACTGAAATGTAATTTTTTTGTTGCAATTCATATAAGGCTGCGCCATACAAGCAAAGTATATTTCAAATCAGTGAGCGGGTGTAGCTCAGGGGTAGAGCACAACCTTGCCAAGGTTGGGGTCGTGGGTTCGAATCCCATCGCCCGCTCCATGGGTTTGTTATTTTAGCGACGGCCAGTCAGCGTGGTGCGTGTCTCTTTATTTTCTTGGTCATCTTTAATTGATTTAGGAAGCAATTGAGCTTCTGAATTGATTTTTTCAAAGGATCTTTAGAGGCGATTTTCTAGGCTTTTAAAGACTTTTCTCATTTTTACTGCCAAGTTTCGATTTTGATCATTTTTTACTCTTTTTGGTAATTTTAGGTGTCAAAATCCATTTTAACAGAACACGCATTTAATATGCTAATTTTATACATAAAAACAATAAATTACCACATATTCCTACCTCGTTCCCCCTCTTCCCACTTAGCACAAAACCTACCATCAAACTGCACTTGATGTAGCTTGCCAGCGGGTTTTGTATCAATTCATTTTTTTTCAAAGGGTTTTAAAGGGGTTCTCAAAGGGTTTTCAAAGATCATTTAAAGGCTCTTTTAAGCTATCTTCTTTTCTTAGCTTAAAATCGCAATTTGAAATGCTTTGTTTTAAACCGGAGTCGAATTCTTTAAATTATATGATTAAGATATCCTGACCTCTTTTAGGGTAAACTGGCTAAAGATTTCTCGGATATAAGATGCATCATTGAGAGATAGCAGAAACTTCCTCTTTATTTTAGCAAGAAACACCGCCATCCTCTGATAATCTTCCCGCTTCAATAAATCTTTTCCGTAGTAATCTTCAACACTCAAATAAGGTGGGGTTCGATACAACAAAGTGTTTGATCACTCATAATGCACAATAAAATTAGACCAATCTAAACATTCAATAGTCACACCCGCTAAGCGGCGGTAAATAAACTTTAATCACTCAAGTTTAGAATAATTAAACCGCGCAACACGGTAAGAAACAACTCCAAATGTTTGCTTTGCTACTTTCCCACCAAACCCAAATGCTGCAGATATAAAAACCACAAAGCGCGTTCTAATCCATGAGAGTCTTTAAATCTTGTAGAGAGAAACGTTGAAACGCCTCGCGGCTACATATCTAAAACTAAAACAGATCCATAAAAGGGTGATAATGGCGTTGCAACACTCGAAAAAACTGTACCACATCACCTGAATGATCATTGATAAATTTATATAAGGGGATTGACTATTCTCCTAAAGAATATTTCTCCCATTATAATAAAAAGCTCCACGTAAGTGCAATGGGGATGGCTTCTATGATTGTGATACAAATACTCATCACTAGCCATGCAATAACGCCTACTGCCCTCAAACCAATTAAACTACCTGTGAGAACAAGCAAGTTATAAGACTAAAAGCAATGGAACAGTATCGAACAGATAAAGCCACACGTGGTAAGTAAATCTCTAGCATAGATAGCTTATAGGTTTTAGAAACAAACAATGTCTATAACCCACGCGATGAAAGATCGGGTCTAAAGCTTTTTAATCCAGTGGACAAACGCGAATAATATGACCGTCGGGATCTTTGATAAGAAAGGTACGTCCAAATACGTCGGTATACGGTTCCTTCAAGACATTTATCTTAACGGTAGTTTGCTCTTGCCATTCCACATATAATTTATCTACGTCCTCTCCATGAGGCAACATAATGCCAATTTCTGAAAAACGAGGCACATTTTCCCCCGGCACATCGCCCCCAGACCAAATCGCAAAGAGCGCATCACCCGAAGAAGCAAAAGCAACATAACGTGGTGAAATGAATACAGGCTCTTTCTTAAAGATGAATTTATAAAAAGTGGTAGAATACTCTACATTTGATAGATATACCAATTGTAGGTTTGGACTAACATGATAGGGGATATTATTCATAAATGCTCCTATGATTTAGTAGCAACTCCCTAACAGGATAGAGCAAGATATATCAAGAAGAGTTTGTGATACCTCTGTTCGCGGTGTGCTCTATTGATATGTTTTTACGCGCTTATTTCTGTATACTAAAAGATCAGAACCACGACTGCACAATCTTCAGCAACTTGATTTTGCCACTAACATAAGCAGCAGCTGGTTCTACAGCATCAACAAATTTTAATGTTTTTTTTACAAAGTGTATCCATAATTTCCGAATACTCTTCCATATACAAAAGCCATCTTCTTATTGCTTTAAGTGATAAGAAGTGGCTGCGATGTTAAGTTGTGTTACATCGGACGGGTTGGTCGCTAAACTAGTCCCGTTGGCTGGGCAACAAGCCCAGCCTCTATTCTGTATTGCTTTCCTTTCCCTTGATCGGTACCTCGAAGGTAATTTGAGTGGTGTACCCGCTTTGTTTTTCATAGCAATGGGTCACACTAGCGGCTGTCCATATTCCATTGATTTGCCCACGGAACCCTTGAAGGAGTAGAGGTTGATCTGCCATGACTTCAGGGGATCCTTGGAGAATTAAGGAACCACTGCCCATAGCACGGAATAAGCGATCTGATTCTGAGGCTGCAACCGCTCGGGCTTCTTCTTGACATGGGTAACAATGGCGCAAACGCCGCACAGGACCACAAAAACCCGTCTGATGCTGGACTGACAACTGTCGCCCTGTTGAGCGATCAAAATAAGAAGATTCTATGGTGCCGTATTGTGTACGCGGTTCGAGGGTAAACTCCCAACTCGAACACTCATGCTTGTGGATGGTGAGTGAGAATAAAACACCCTGCCCTAGAAACAAAAATTTGTTGTCCTTAATGAAAAAACGTGCCCGCATGCGATCCGCAAGGCGGGTTAAAAAATCAAGTGTGGATTGTTCTGTACGCACCACATAGGATAAGTATTCTCTATAGAATTGGGGACTGACCTTTGCTTGATAACCATGATGTTTGGCAAGGGTCTCAACAATCTCACCAATGGTGTGATGGTCAAAATATTCACTGCCCTGTTCTTTGATCTCCCCACACATCGAAGCACTTTTGCCACAAAGGCGTAAAATCTCTCCATCACGCCCCCCGATACTGACCACTGACTCAACAACAAAACGCCCCATAAAAGCACTGATGCTTCCCTCATAACCAAAAACCACCTGTAGAGTGCTGTTGTTTTGGGGAACCTCTAAATCATTGCCAATATCATCAAACTCTGCTTCAAATGTATCGGCTTCATTGCCAGCATGATCCGTGATGGTTGCCGTTATAAGAGACTGGTAAAAAACCTCATGAACGGGTTTCTCCCACTGTGACCGCAATAAAGGGATGGGTGCGTCTTAATCCCATAACCGCTTCACCGTATTTTGGGGATTGTGAACAACAAACTCAGGTCAGAGAACCTTTACCCCCCGCGACAAAAGAGCACCATAACCTGCAATACCTGGATTGGCTTCCAAAGTGGCTTCACAATAGCCACGTAAAACACCAACTTGGGAACGATTCCCTAACACAGCCATAGCATGATGAAAGCAGATCAAACCTAAACTCATATCTTCTAAGGTGACAATCACTTGCTTTTCTGGGATCTTCATCGACTTTGTTCCCCCCTTTGATCATATCCCAGTTGGTATTGACCTTGTTGTTTGCCCCCTTCAAAAAACGGCAACAGACGCATGGAATAGCGGATCCACAGCGACTGACCTTACTTGTAATGGGCAAGGAGTTTGTAAGCGAATAAATCTTTTTG
Source organism: Bartonella silvatica (assembly GCF_040545155.1). Lineage (NCBI taxonomy): Bacteria > Pseudomonadati > Pseudomonadota > Alphaproteobacteria > Hyphomicrobiales > Bartonellaceae > Bartonella > Bartonella silvatica. The sequence goes on along the minus strand of NZ_JBEPLI010000001.1, from coordinate 226,384 downwards.
ATTTGAAAAAGTGCCAAATTAATTGCTGTGCTTATAAAGAAAAAGCTACTCTTAAGAAAAAAGAACTTAAAAAGCTTTTAGCTCATCAAAAAACAGCAATGAAAACGGTCTAGGGTTTAAAGAAGTGAATCCTAGCAAGCTAATTATAGTGTGTAGAACGGGTAAAGCTTTCACCAATCTGAATATAGTAGAAATCCTCGCAGGCAAAAGCAATCGTGTGTTGTTTTTAGTGCCTTCTCTTGTTCTCATCCCCCAAATCATATGCGAATAGACAGAAGATACAGAAACACCCTTATGTTCCTTTGCGGTGTATTCTGATATACAAATGAGCAAATATCGTCATAACAAAAATGATGCACCTAAATACGATACATCTCATCTTACTCTGCCTACGACAACCGATGAAAAAAAGCGTGCGAGCAAACCCAATAAAGTTTCTACGCATCTAATGACTGTAGTATTTTCAATCCACCGCTTCATCCATATAATTTCGGATACGTAAAAAGAGTATGGTCTACCAAAATTTGATTTGATCATTTGTGATGAAGTTCAACAACTGAGGTGGTTTTAGGAACAGAGAAGCGTAAATCTGAACTTATCAAAGTTCACGATAACACTATAGCATAAAAAACGCCTCTATATGACCGCAACTCCAAAGATCTTTATGGATAACGCAAAAAAGCAAACCAATAAGATCAATGCTGTACTCGCTTCTATTAATGATGAAACAGTTTATGTAAAAAAACTTTTACACTTATAGTTTTTCGAAAACGTTAAAAGATAAACTGTTGTCACTTTGCAAAATTATCATATGAGCTCTCAATGTAAAATAAATCCGTGAATCCATTCAATATCTTATGACCAATGAAAATGATGAGTTTATTTCTGATAATAGGAACAAAGTTACCGTAATAGAAACATAGACAAAGAACAATCACCCATCATTTCTCCCTCCTTCCACGCAATACAAACCTATTATGAGAACCAACACAGTATCTGTATAACTGCAAAAAAGTAGAGATTTAAAAAAATAACAGAGTGACGTTTTTTTTCGCATCAACTGTTTCATGCATCTTTCCATAATGCATAAAAATGGTGAAGTGGTCCCCGACCTCTCCCTACGTTTAAAGCATTTGAGGCAGATAAAGCACCATTCAAATAGTCCTTTGCTTGCTTAACCGCACAAACCAAATTTTGCGTAGGCAACAAAGCGGCAATAGCGGCTGAAATAGTACAGCCTGTACCGTGATCATGAATCGTTGTCAAACGAGGCGCTTCAAGCATGATAAGATCTTCACGGTCACAATAAAGATCTGGGCTAGAATCATTGTAATTTGCAGAATCATCACTTGCAAGAGCGCTTAAATGGCCTCCTTTTAACAGAACAGCATGACAACCCAATTCCAGAAGTTGTGGAGCATATTGATACATAGCATCCAATGACCATTGCACATCACATTCCAACAACAATCCTGCCTCAGGCAAATTTGGTGTTATGATAGTTGCCATCGGCACAAGCTCATCCCGCATAACTTCAATCGTATCAGGTTTTAAAAGGACATCACCACTTTTTGCCACCATAACCGGATCAAAAACGATAAAGCGTGCTTTATGATAAGCAAGACGATCTGCAATAGCCTTTGCAATCTGCGCATTGGCAACCATACCAATTTTCACAGCATCAACATCAATATCCTCAAAAACAGAATCAATTTGATCAGCCACAAAAGAAGCATCTAAAGACTGAAAAGCACGAACTCCTTGTGTATTTTGTGCAACAACAGCTGTAACCACACTCATGCCATAAGCTTTCATTGCTGAAAACACCTTCAAATCCGCTTGCATCCCTGCACCACCAGAAGGATCAGTCCCAGCGATAGATAAAATTCGTGGAATAAAATGTTTATCTTGACCAACCTTTAATTTCACTAGCCTCTTCCCTTGTGCTTTTAAATATCAGAAAACAGATACGTGAAAAAACATAAAGAGAGATGTTTTCTCCTATCAAAGTACGTTATATACATGGCATATTTGCAGATATAAAATGGAAAATACAGTGCTTATTCTTCGTTCCCTTCTTTTTACATTTACTTTTTATATAGTAACTTTCATACAAATGATTCTTTATGCGCCTATCTATTTTTTAATGCCACGTAAAAAAGCATGGATTGTTCCAAAGACATGGGCGCGTGTCACCCTTTTTTTGCAAAAATATATTGCGGGCACAAACTATGAAATTGAAGGATTAGAAAATCTTCCCAAAGGAGCTTATATTATTGCTCCCAAACACCAATCCGCATGGGAAACTTTCAGCCTTGTCCCCTATTTTGATGATCCCACCCTCATCCTAAAACGTGAACTCATGTGGATTCCATTTTTTGGCTGGTATATGGCGAAAACACAAATTATCCCGATCAATCGAACAACCCCCATCAAAGCTTTAAAAATCATCATCCAAAAAGCAAAAGAAAAAGTAAAACAAGGACGCCAAATTCTAATTTTTCCCGAAGGAACACGCCGACAGCCAGGGCAAGAGCCAGATTATAAATCAGGAATTGTTGCACTCTACAATGAATTAAAAATTCAAGTTGTTCCCATTGCACACAATGCCGGTTTATATTGGCCACGAGGCAATTTTCGCCGCTATCCTGGCACAATTCGAGTTCGCATTCTTCCCCCCATAGAGGCCGGTTTAAGCAAAAATGATTTTCTAGACCAACTCATCCAAAAAACGGAAAAAGCCTGTGATGAACTGCTTTTATTAGCAGCTCAAGATCCTAACCCTCCGCCCATGCCACCCAGTGCCGTGAAAAAGCTTCAAGAGTTGAGTAATACAACACTTTGATTTATATATTTTTCTGTTTTCATATTGAATGAGAGTTTCAGATATCGTAAGCTTCTCTCATTTCAAATCTATTTATGCTGAATCAAACAAAATGACTCCCCTGCACATAACAAGCGGAATCATCATATAGGTAAAATACTAGAAGAAAGAACTCAAAATACCTCTTATAAATCATCATGATGCAAAGGCAGTTGCAACACTTATGAGCGAGCAAATATCACCCAAAAGTTGATAAATATAAAGATGACTCCCGCCTCTGTATTTTCATAAGCATAAAGGTAGTAGCGCTCAATAGATTGGCCACTATACCCTTCATGAGGGCTGTCATGAAATGATACTAGAGTGGTTTAAGATAATTTTCTCTACAAAACATTGATTTATACAAATAAGCCCATTTCATGAAATGATTGAAAATACAAAATAAAAGATGTTTTTTATTATGAATCTATCAAAAAAACTCTTGAAACTTATAAAAGAAAGTTTTGCGCAAACAAGAAACATTCAAAAAAAATTACAGTAGATTTCTGATAAACTTGTTTGAATGTAAGCGCCTATGCAATAGCATAAGCTGATAAACAGAATATACAACGAATACCCATTTACTTTACATTATACCACTTACAGCCTATCTAAAGTATGAAGAAATAAAAATGACGCATATCCTGAAGAAAATAAGTGGATAATTAAACGCGACCGCATTATCCTTTAAGGATAGTATAATTTCTTTAAAGAACATAATAAACAAAAGGAACTATTCCTGAGTAACTCTTATAAAAGCTGATACTCCAAAGACTGTTGCAAGCCAAAAATTGAAATTCAAGGGGAAATAAAAATGGATATTTGTTTTTATCCTAAAAGAAAAATGAATATAATATTAACCAACTTCCCCTTTATATCATAGACTTAAAAGCTTTGTATCCCATATTCAAACAATTTAAATTATGAATCATTGGATTTAAACTTAATGCAAAGACTTTTCTATAAATTGCTTTTATCTTTTATTTTGAGTTTGACAAATACTTTCGCTCTGTCTCAACCTTTTATATCGATTGATGTCACAAATGGACGCATCTTAAAGCACAATCAAGCCTTTGATCGTTGGTATCCGGCCTCCTTAACTAAATTAATGACTGCTTATGTTATTTTCCGCGCAATGAACCGAGGAGAAGTTTCACCTAAAAAACACATTACCATTAGCCCATCTGCAGCAAAAGCTCCAGCATATCATTCAGGCTATAAAGCTGGTTCTGTTCTCACGCTTGACACTGCCCTAAGTATTATGCTGGTAAAATCGACCAATGATTTAGCAATCGCCTTGAGTGAAGCCATTGCTGGTTCACAAAAGGCTTTTGTAAAAAAAATGAATGCTGAAGCTCAACGTCTAGGTATGTTTGGAACCCATTTTGCCAATGCAAGCGGTTTACCAAATCCGGAAAATTACTCCACCGCACGCGATATTGCTCTTTTAGCATTCCAAATTCGTCGTGAATTTCCTCAATATGCACATTATTTTTCTATTCCTGCCATTGATTTTGGTAACAAACGAAAAATTCAACCGAATTCAAACAAACTCATTGGTCGTTTTAACGGCATAGACGGCATGAAAACCGGCTTCATTTGTGCTTCTGGTTTTAATCTTGTTGCCTCAGCAACCCGAAATAATCGTACAATTATTGCCGTCATTTTAGGAGCTCATAATATAAGTGAAAGAGAGGAAAAAGCCGCTCAATTACTCGAAACGGGTTTTTTACATAAAGGAACCCCCCAACTATCACTGGCGACACTAAAACCTTATGGACTTAAGATAATGCAAGCAAGCAATATGAGACAACAAACATGTACACCTGAAGCCATAAAAATGTATGAAAACTCTTACGATGACCAAGGCAATATTATTTTTACTTCACCTTTTATTAAAGATCCGCCTTCTTCTGTGCATCCTTTAAGGGTACGCCTTCTCCACACACCACACCATAAAGCAAAAATAAAGACACTAAAAAAACAGACAAATAGTTCTAAAAAGGCAACGCATCACAACCGGTAATGGATATGAAAATAAAGCGCATTCCTCTCACACTGATTACTGGATTTTTAGGCTCTGGAAAAACGACTTTACTTAACCGTATGCTACGTGATCCTCTTTTGACTGATTGTGCTGTTATCATCAATGAGTTTGGTGAAATAAGCATTGACCATCTTCTGGTTGAAAACACAACGGAAGGAATCATCGAACTTTCAAATGGTTGTTTATGCTGTAATTTACGCAGTGATCTTATAGACACACTGACTGATTTAATTCATCGCGTTCAAAAAGGAGCTCTTAAACAACTCAACCATATTGTCATTGAAACAACAGGAATGGCTGATCCAGCTCCTATTTTACAAGTTCTTTTAAGCCACCCACTCTTCATTCAAACATTGTCTATCAATTCTGTTCTTGCAACATTTGATACATTAAACACACTGTCCATACTTGAACACTATCCTGAAATATATAAACAATTAGTCCTTGCTGATAAAATTATTCTCACAAAAACAGACCTTACCACCTCAAAAACATTTGCCAATGTGCTCAACGCACTCCAAACAATTAATCCTGCAGCACAAATGATTGATTCCCATTCTGATCATTGCGATTCTGGTGTATTAATAAATAAAACATTATGGGATGAAAAAGAAAACGATACACACCCTAAACCACGACGCACCCTTCCTCCCCATGATCACATACACCACTGGAGCATTCGTGCTTTTTCATTAGACTGTGAAGAACCTATAGATTATGCCACTATCGAAGCTTTTTTAGATCTTTTAACCAACGTGTATGGCACAAAGTTATTACGTATTAAAGCAATTATCGCGTTAAATGATGATCCACAACGTCCACTGGTATTACACGGTGTACAAACTTTTTTTCATCCACCAATAAGACTTTCAGCATGGCCAAAAGGAATTACACAAACACGTTTTATTATCATTGCCGATGATGTTGAAAAAGAAGAGATACAAAAACTTTTCAATGCTTTTTTAAACAAGCCAGCAATAGATACCGCAGATAAAGCCGCCATACTAGAAAACCCCTTGGCCATCCCAGGAGTAAAGTTTTAATTTTTTCTCGAGCCTCTAGGTAAAGAAAAAGCTTTTATGAAGATTACCGATAACTTTTGATAGAGTTCATTGCACCACAAAAAAGAAGCGAAAATACTCCGTAAAGAATAAAGCATCTTGGAAAAGACAAAGCGAACTTGATTTTACAATAAAATGGCCTTCACTGTGTTAAAGCAACAGAGGTTTGGTTTACATCACGATTGAAAACATAGCGTTTTTCATAAACATCAACGATTGGCGGTTTACGTTTTTTTTCAAAAAGATCATAACCTTCTTTAAGCATAACCCAGAATTTATAATGGGGATCAGAGCTGTGACGCGCCATATTCGCATCAGTCATACGGAAAGGAAAAGCCTGTAACTGAAACTCTCTCTGCCCTCCTCTAAAAGCATCACGCGCAAAAGCATAAATTTGTGCCATATTTTTATCACTCATAGAATAACAACCAGCAGAAAAGCAAGAACCATGCACCATTAAATTGCTTCCTGTTCGTCCATTTGCTTGGTCATAAAGGTTTGGAAAGCCTATATTAAAGGAAAGATAGTATTTCGAATAAGGATTCATTTGATTGGCACTCACAGTGTAAAAACCTTCTGGTGTTTGAAAATCGCCTTCCTTATATTTTGGTCCAAGCTGCCCTGACCATTTGCAAATACCATAGCGTGCCATCAATACAAAATCGCCTGAACGGGACTGTTTCCAAATTTCTGCAACATTTTCTTGCTTAAAAAAGCGCATCATGATGGGCGCATAGGGATCAATATTATTCAAAGCCATTCTATCTTGAATTTCTCGTGGAAGCGGTTGCTCTGCTTTAGCGCGGATAGAAGCCGGTAATCTCCCACCACATGCGCTTAATATTCCAACAGCAAACAAAGCACACATTGTGAGAAACCTATTGAATATCATAAGCAAAACTCCAATCTTTCCCCTCATAAAAATGACTTAGGTTAAAGAGCGACCAATCTGAAGATATTTTTCCCAACGGTCATGTTTAAGAGCCATACCATCTTTTTCAGCCATAGCCTTTAAAGCTTCTGCAATAACATTTCCTGTTTCATCAATGACCGTCTCTTTATCGCGATGCGCTCCTCCTACAGGCTCTGGAATAATACCATCAATAATTTTTAACCGATGCAGATCTTGAGCAGTAATACGCATATTCATGGCGGCATCTTTCGCACGGGTTGCATCACGCCATAAAATAGATGCAGCTCCCTCTGGAGAAATAACAGAATAAATGGCATGCTCTAACATATAAACTTTGTTAGCTGCTGCAATTGCAATCGCTCCTCCTGAACCACCTTCCCCAATAACAACCGAAACAACAGGAACTTTCAAGCGCAAAGTGGCTGCTGTTGATTGAGCAATTGCTTCCGCTTGACCACGTTCTTCAGCACTCACACCAGGATAAGCCCCTGCTGTATCAACAAAAGTAAGCACTGGCAAACCGAAGCGATCAGCCATTTCCATAATACGCGCGGCTTTGCGATAGCCTTCTGGACGTGCAGACCCAAAATTATAACGCAAACGTGTTTGCGTATCATGACCTTTCTCTTGTCCTATATATGCAATAGCTTCACCCTTAAACCGAGCAAATCCTGCCTGAATAGCTTCATCTTCAGCAAATTTCCGATCTCCAGCTAAAGGGGTAACATCACTGAGCAAACGTGCCGCATAATCCATAAAATGAGGACGATCAGGATGTCGAGCCACTTGTGTTTTTTGCCATGGAGATAGCTTTTTATAAATATCACGCAATGCTGCTTGAGAACGTGTTTCAAGGCGCGTAATTTCATCGCTCATATCAAGACTTCCCTCTTCCTGAGCAATTTGTTTTAACTCAAGAATTTTTCCATCAAGATCAGCAATTGGTTTTTCAAAATCAAGATAATTATACATTGTACCTAACTTATTTGATGCTACTTATACACTGACAAAGTATTTTTCAAAGTATTTTTCAAAAATATTCCCTTTTCTTTACCCATGCTTTTTTTCCTCAGCAAGGGGATGATGCTCATGAACTAAGCGATAAAGATGTTCTTCTAGCACATGTGTATAAATCTGTGTGGTAGCAATATCAGAATGACCTAACAAATGTTGTACAGCACGCAAATCAGCCCCATTTTGCAAAAGATGACTTGCAAAAGCATGACGCAAAACATGGGGAGAAAAGTGACTCCCTTTTACTCCTGCTCTTGTAGCAAGATTTTTCAACTCCCGAGCAACAACTTGTCGTGCAATATACCCTGTCTGAGAAGAAGCCGGAAAAAGATAAGGACTTGTGGCATTTTTACCTTGATCACGCAAATTTAACCACTGAAAAAGAACTTGGTATGCTTTTTTTGATAAAAGTACCATTCGCTCCTTTTTCCCCTTGCCGCGAACCAAAAAGCTATATTCCTTTCCCCGAACGGCTTGCACTGGAAGGCTTACCAGTTCGCTAATGCGTAGCCCTGTTGCATAAAGCATTTCAACCAATAACTGAAGACGCAACGCACGAAAATGATCTTTTGACCCATAATCTGTTTGTTGCACTTCCAGCTGTGCCAAATCAAGCAGTTTTACCACCGCCCCTTCACTGATGACTTTTGGTAAAGAACGCCCCTTATGCGGTGTATCAATATCATGGGAGGGATCATCTTTCCTTATCCCTTCCACATAAAGAAATTGATAAAATTGACGTAACGTCGATAAACGACGTGCTTGTGAAGACGCAGCACAACCAAGAGTATGCATAAGCGATAAAAGAGTAATTAAATCCTCTCTTTTTGCTGAAAAGAAGGAAACAGAGTGTGAAGACAAAATATCTTGTGCCCACTGCAAATCACTTTGATAAGCTGCAAGCGTATGATCAGAAGCCCCTCGCTCTGCACTCATCATTTCAAGAAAACGATCTATAACAGCCTCACTTCTCATTTCACTACTTCACTTTGATTCGCTTTTGAGGATGAACTCAACGAATCTAGAGGGACATCGACATACATATCCACAGTTACTGGTTCAACAAAAACCACAAGAGCGATCAATATACCGAAAAAAACAACAATCAAAATGAAAAGAATCATCAAAAATCTGGTCAATGTTGGCATAAGGCAATAAACTATCCAAAAATACTTTCTACCTTATCATGCCTTATAAAGATTAACAGGAATTGACTTTAAGACAGATAAATGCCGAAATAAAATGATGAAAAGTGATCAACCTAAACATCTTCCAATAACACAAATAAAAACACAGCTCTTATCATCTCTTGATAAGCAGGCACTTGTATTTGTTGGTCTAATGGGAGCAGGAAAATCAGTCATTGGCAAACGAGTCGCCACCGCTCTTCATTTGCCTTTCTATGATTCCGATAAGGAAATTGAAAAAGCTGCACAAATGACGATTAGTGAACTCTTTAAAGTTTATGGTGAACCAGAGTTTCGTAATCTTGAACAGCGTATTATTCTCAAGATCATAAAACAAAGTCCTCTTGTTTTAGCAACGGGTGGAGGCGCCTATATAAACCAAGATATTCGAAAAGCCATTCATCAAAATGGTATATCCATCTGGCTTAAAGCGGATCTTGATATCCTCATGGAACGTGTCTCAAGACGACCAACCCGACCACTCCTTCAAACGAAAAATCCTAAAGAAACGATGCAAAAACTTATGGAACAACGTTACCCTATCTACGCAAAGGCAAACTTAACCATTAACAGCCATAAAGAGAGCCGTCGCACTGTAGTACAAAATGTTATACGCTCTGTACAGAGCTACTTGGATAGAGAAAACAGTAATAGGAATCACAAGCATGCAAGCCAAAACGGTCACCGTTAAACTGGACAAACATCATTATGATATCATCATTGGTCCAAATCTCATGACGCAAGCTGCTTTGCAGATTGAACGTTTTTTTCAAAAACAAGGTTTTCACCAAAAGCGTTTAGCAGTTATTACAGATACAAATGTTGCATCTCTTTATTTAGATCGGTTTCGAACAGAGTTAACAAAAAGTAAAATACATATTGTTCCAGTTGTTGTAGAAGCAGGAGAACAATCAAAATCATTTTCAACACTACAAACTATCATTGATCAAATTCTTTCTGCACGTTTAGAGAGAGGTGATTACATTATTTCTTTTGGTGGTGGTGTCGTTGGTGATCTTGGAGGATTTGCCGCAAGCATTATACGCCGTGGTATGAACTTCATTCAGATGCCCACAACACTACTCGCACAAATTGACTCCTCGGTTGGTGGAAAAACTGGAATCAACAGCCGATATGGCAAAAACCTTATTGGTAGTTTTTATCAACCACGATGCGTTATTGCTGATACTTGTATCCTTGATACGCTGCCACAGCGTGAGTTTCGTGCTGGCTATGCAGAAATGGTCAAATATGGTCTCATTAACCAACCCGACTTTTTTGAATGGCTTGAAAAAAACGGACAAGAGGTTTTTCATAACGGTTCAATACGAACAGAAGCCATTGTCTGTTCATGCCAATTTAAAGCTGACATTGTAGCACGTGATGAATATGAAACAGGAGAACGTGCCCTATTAAATCTTGGTCATACGTTTGGACATATGCTTGAAACAGCAACCTCGTATGACTCCAGCCGCCTAATTCACGGTGAAGCTGTAGCGATTGGAATGATTCTAGCCCACCAATTTTCAGCTCAACTCAATTTAATAGATCCCGCACTCATACACCGTATTGAAGCGCACTTTAAATCTGTAGGCTTACCGACAAAATTAAAAGATATCCCAAGTGAACTTCCTAATGCTAAAACACTCATGACACTCCTCGCTCAAGATAAAAAAATCTCACAGAACAATTTGACATTCATTTTAACCCGTGGACTTGGACAATCATTTATTGCAAAAAATGTTTCACCAGACTCTGTTTTAACCTTTTTGGAACAAAAATTAGCAGAAATCCGTTAATTCATATTGAATATAATTGATTCGTTTTTATACTTCTATTAAAGGAATAGGTATGATGATGTCTACGTAGCTCAGTAGGATAGAGCACAGGATTCCTAAGGAATTGGGCGCTTTAAGGAGAAATCTTCAAAGTGGATCTGCTCAAATTCGGGGAAAGCTTCATAGGTAACTATATGCCAATCCCGAGCCAAGCCTCTCCTCCAATGGAAGGAAGGTGTAGAGACTGAACGGGCAGCACCTAAAAAGCATAAGCTTCAAGGTGAAGAGACAGTCCAGACCACAAACAGCCTACAAAGCTGGCGATGAAAATCGAAGTGGTATGAATCCTGGGGTCGCAGGTTCGAATCCTGCCGTAGACACCATCGCATTAATTAAATTATTATTCTGTGCAACATTAGGGAAGCATTATGAAAAAAACTCTACATATTTTAGGATTTTTGGCCGCTTCAAGTCTATCACTCTTTAGCTCAGGCAATGCCTTGGCTGGTGCTTTAACCTTTGAAGTACCAGACAATCCAGAGCCAAAAGCACAGACTATCGCCTATCAGTGTGATACGGGAACAAGTAAAGAGCGTATTGAGGCAACCTATCTCAAAGCTGATAATATTTCATTGGTTGATTTCAAATGGGAAGGTGATCGCGTTATTGCAGCTCATGTCATCGCAACCACAGGAAAAAAATATGCAGGGGCCCAGTATATCTGGTGGAAAACAAACAATGAAGTAAAACTTTACAATCTTGCTCATGATCCAGAAGAGAAAAATCCTATTCTCTGTAAAGACGAAGCAACGTTATTATTCTAAATAACGGAGGAAATGCCATGAAAAAAACTTCTTTTATTATACAGCTTTTTGCTGCTTTAATTTTATTGTTATTCGGTTCAGTCAATGCTTTCGCCGGTACGTTAGTCATTGATGTCCCCGATGAGTCAGAACCAACGACAGAAACAGTTACTTATCAATGTGATATGGGAACACGTAAAGAGAATTTTGAAGCAACCTATCACAATGCTGGAAATATTGCACTCGTTGATTTAAAGTGGGAAGGGAAGCGTATTATTGGTGCCAATGTTATTTCTGCTTCAGGAGCAAAATACGTAGGAGGGCCATATGTCTGGTGGACAAAAAGAAACGAAGCTATGTTTTATGACCTTTTGAATGATCCAAAGGAAGAACACCCTATCCTTTGTGTAGAAAAACAAGAAACAGAATAAAAAAGATCATTACATATCAAGAGTTATGCTCGCTTTTATTGCGCGTGCTTTCTTCTAAGGCGGGGGATTATTCCTCCGCCTTGTGAGATAAAAGAGTCAATGGTTTTTCTAATATATTTTCTGAATGGTGCCGATAGGCTGCCGCTTGAGAAACCAACATAGAAGCCACAGGAATTGTCACCATTAAAAAAATCATCAATAATATTTCGTGAAACACGAAGTGGTGGTCTACAAATATGGAATAGAGAAAAGAAGCAACAAGAATACTTCCAGCGCCCCAACTTGTACTGAGTGAAAGCATATGCAAACGCTTATAAAAGCTGTTTAAGCGAACCAATCCTATTGTTCCAATTAATGTAAGACCAGATCCTAATATTAAAAAAGCCGTGATAACGATAGCGGCCACAAGCGATACATCATCTTTCATTCAATAATCTCTCCTCGCATAAGAAATTTTGCCAAAGCAATACTTGATACAGGACCTAACAGAGCAATGATAAACGCTGCGACAAAATAAATAGTGGTTCCTGACCGTATATCAAAGGTAAGAAATAAAAGAATAGCCGTTATATAAAGAGCATCCAACCCTACAATCCGATCCTGCGCTCGTGGACCACGAATCAGCCGAAACAATGCAAGAATCATCGCTAAACTTAAAAAAAACTGTGACAGAAAAATTCCCCAATAAAGGATTATCATACTCATGAAAAAATCTCCAAAAGCAATTGTTCATAGCGTTGTTTGATCAATTGTTGATAATGACATCCATTCTTAAAATCTAAAACATGAAGCAAAAGTTCACTATTTTTTCGGTTATAAGCAATCCAAGAAGATCCAGGGGTTACCGCAAGAATACATGCTAAAACAGCTAAAGCAGTACGATTCTTAAGTTCAAGAGGTACCACAATAAAACGGGATTGTTGTTTTTGAGATTTTTTCATTAAAACAAAACCAGCTACTGAAATATTTGAAACTATAGAATCAATAAAAACACGATAAATCAGACAAAAGACTGCACGCCAACTTTTAATCGTGACCTTTTCTGGTTCAAGAAACCGCATCAACCAACCACTTAATAAAGCAACCATTCCTCCTAAAAGCAACTGACCTAAACTAAAACCGTTTAAGACCAACCACATAAAAACAATAGCCCCACTAAAAAAAGGAAAAGGGCAAAAAAAGCGCATCAACGATCCTCCCTATTTTTAAGGAAAGAATCATTTAAAACACTCCCAATGTAGTTTTTTGGATGATACAAAACCTTTGCCGTTTCAGACATATAATGGTTCACAGGATCAGCGATAATTGTTACAAGAAAACACAAAATCAAAAGAACAGCAATAGGCGCAAATTCAATCACCTGTACACGTGGAATACTCCCTTCAAGAGGAGTCCAAAAAGTTCGAATCCCCATCCTTGTAAGAGCAATAAGTGCTGAAAAACCAGATAGGGTGACAAAAATAATAAAAAGCCACCCCTGATAAACTGGCAAAGAGGCAGAAACACCTTCTTGAGTATGCTTTAAAACAGCCATAAACATTATAAATTTAGCAACAAAACCAGAAAAAGGGGGTAAACCAATAATCAAAAGTGCGCATATACCAAAACAAGCCCCAAGAATTGCCAAGGTTACTGGCAAATAAGTCCCCACCTCATCTTCTTCCTCCTCTTCATCATCACCATAGACTTCCATTGTGACGGTCAAAACATTCGCCGCCACATTTTGACAACGTTCAACAAGTTCTACCAGCAGAAAAAAAGCGCCAAAAGCTAATGTTGAAGAAACAATATAAAAGAGTGCACCCGCTATCAATGAACTATTCCCGATCCCTATTGCTGCCAACAATGTACCAGAGGAGACAAGAACACTATAAGAGACCAAACGAACCAAAACTTGGCTTGCCAAGATTCCAACAAAACCAAAAGCCATGGTCGCAAGTCCACCATAAAACAACACGTTATGGCCAAAATGACTAAAATGCCCACTTTCAGGACCAAACCATAACAACGTCAAGCGTAAAATAATATAAATACCAACCTTGCTCAAAATTGCAAAAGAAGCCCCAACAGGGGCTGCGGCAGCACTATAAGTTGGCATCAACCAAAAATTAAGTGGCCACATACCTGCTTTAAGCAAAAAAGCAATCCCTAAAAAGGCAGCCCCCACTTCAAATAAAACAATATCCATTGAAGCTATATGTCTCATTTTTACAGCTAAATCAGCCATATTAAGGGTACCGACAACGCCATAAATGAGAGCCGCTCCAACTAAAAAAAGCAACGACGCAACAAGATTAACCACAATATAATGCATCCCTGCACGTACACGTAAGGGGCCAGAGCCGTGCAAGGCAAGTCCATAAGAAGCCGTTAACATCACTTCAAAAAATACAAATAAATTGAACAAATCTCCCGTCAAGAAAGCGCCATTGATTCCAACCATAAAAAATTGCATCAGTGATTGAAAATGAGGACCAGCTTTGTACCAATACGCCTGAGCAAAAACCAGCGCAGCCGTAACCAACAAACTTGAAAGTAAAAGCATCATAGCACTTAAACGATCAAGAACTAAGACAATTCCAAAGGGAGAAGGCCAATTACCAAGGTGATAAGTCTCACAATCTGGCGCAACTTCAATAGCACGCAGCATTAATAAAACAGCAATAACAACCAACAGCCCTGCAGAGAAAAGACTTATGAATGATTTAAGTTTTGCACGACGTTCATCATAAAAAAGAAGGAGTGCTCCAGTGATGAGTGGTACAAGAATAGGTAAAATAAGAAGATGCTGCACGCAGACTTCCATCACTTCACCTCACGTCCATCAACGTGATCTGAACCTGTTAATCCACGTGAAACTAAAAGAATAACCAAAAACAACGCTGTCGTTGCAAAACCAATCACAATTGCTGTCAACACCAAAGCTTGTGGAAGAGGATCAACGTAATTCTCTGGATTAATCACCGTAGAAAGATCAACAATCGGTGCAGCATTGCTACGCGGCCGACTCATTGAAAATATAAACAGATTAACACCATAGGAAATCAAAGATAACCCAAGAATGACTTGAAACGTTCGTGGACGTAATACAAGCCAAATTCCTGATCCAACAAGAACACCAATGCCCAAAGAAAGAACAATTTCCATTAATTTTCCTTTTCTTTTAAAATAGGCTTTTTGCCGATCCGATAACTACGAATTGATTGATGTGCAAGCGCAATTAGAATGAGCACCGTTGCTCCCAAGACAAGGGAAAACACACCAAAATCAAATAAAAAAGCAGATGCTAAGGGAATTTTTCCAATCCATGGAATATGAATATATTGAAAAAAAGAAGTTAAAAAAGGATAGCCAAAAAATAAAGCTCCCATTCCCGTTACAGCGGACAATAACAAGCCAAATCCCATCCACCGTAAAGGTAAAACCTTCAAATGGGTTTCCACCCAACGAATATCACGTGCAAGGTATTGCAAAATAAAGCCTATAGCTAATGTCACCCCACCAACAAATCCTCCTCCTGGAAGATCATGCCCGCGCATAAATAAATAAATCGAAAAAGCAACAATAACTGAAAAGAGCCATCCCATAATAACAGCAGGAATCATTAGATAATTCAAAACTGTATCCCCTACATTGCGATCAGGCTGTTCTATATCAAAAGCTTTCTGAATACGTTGTTGAAAAGGCGCGCCAATACTTTCAGGCGCAGGGCGAAACCGCCGTAAAAGGGCAAAGACAGTCAGTGATACAACACCCAAAACCACAATTTCTCCCATGGTATCAAAACCACGAAAATCAACTAACAGCACATTCACAACATTTCGACCACCAGCACCACTATAAGCATTGGTGAGAAAAAAATCGGAAACGGTCACCCCTTGAGGACGTGTCATCATTGCAAAAGAAAGCCACGCAACCCCAATACCTCCCGCAAGAGCTATCATAAAATCACGAATACGGCGCAAACGCACAAACAAACGAACAGGTGTTGGAGCAGGATAATATAAACGCTTGGGCAGCCAGCGTAAACCAAGCAATAATAAAACAACAGTTACCACCTCAACCACCAGCTGAGTTATTGCCAAATCGGGTGCAGAAAGCCATAAAAAAGTTGTACAAGTCATCAAACCAGCACCTCCCAACAACATAAGTGATGCAAGACGATGAAATTTTGCTTGCCAAGCAACTAAAAGTGCACACGCCCCACCGACCAACCAAACAGCCAGAAAAGGAATATCAAGTGGAAAAAGCTGTAAAGACCCCGCTGAAATGAAACCATCACGCCAAAGCAAAAGACCAACAAATGTAAAACACAACAAAAAAATCCAGTGTAACTGTATTTGCAAACGACGCGTTGAAAAAATAGATTCCACAGCACGTGCCCATTTCCAAGAAATAATCACAAGAACACGTTCAAAAATACGTGGTCCCTTCAAGTGACGAAAAAAAGGAGGCCCATCATCACAAGATAAAAAGTAGCGATGCCCGACAGTATAAAGCAATCCACCTCCTAATAAAGCAACCAAGCTCATCATCAATGGAGTCGTAAAACCGTGCCACACAGCTAAACTATAATGGATTTTCATACCCCCCAAAACAGAAACAACGGCATTGTCTAAGATCGGTCCTATTGTTAAATTTGGAAAGATACCCACTGCCAAACAAATAAACACCAAAAGCTCTATGGGTAAACGCATAAAATGCGGTGGCTCGTGAGGTGTTTTTGGCAAATTCATAGGTTCTGCCCCTAAAAAAACACCATGAATAAAGCGTATAGAATAGGTCACGCTAAATAAGCTAGCCAACGTTGCCACATAAGGTGCAATCCAATCAAGCCATGATTCCATATGCGTTTCAACCGCTTCTGCAAAAAACATTTCTTTGGATAAAAAACCATTCAACAAAGGAACGCCTGCCATTGCTGCACTTGCAACTAAAGCGAGAGTTGCTGTAATAGGCATAAAACGGTAAAGACCTGTCAATTTACGCATATCACGTGTTCCAGTTTCATGATCAATAATACCAGCTGCCATGAATAAAGAAGCTTTAAAAGTCGCATGATTAGCCATATGAAAAATCGCTGCAACACAGGCAAGTGGGCTCCCAAGACTTAAAAGCGTTGTAATCAATCCAAGGTGACTAATCGTTGAGTAAGCAAGCAATCCTTTCAAGTCTTGCTGAAACATAGAAAAATAGGCACCAAGCAGTAATGTTGAGAGTCCTGATAATCCAACCAGCCAAAACCAAGATTCTGTCCCAGAAAGTACAGGCCATAAACGGACAAACAAAAACAATCCTGCTTTTACCATTGTTGCTGAATGCAAATAAGCTGATACAGGTGTTGGAGCAGCCATCGCATTTGGCAGCCAAAAATGAAAAGGAAATTGTGCGCTTTTTGTTAATCCTCCCAATAAGATACAAACAAGGACAGGGATATAAAGAGAGCTTGACCGGATCATATCCCCAGACAGCAACACTTTATCCAAATCAAAACTACCAACGATGTACCCAATTAATAAAACCCCGATAAAGAGAGAAAAACCACCAAAGCCAGTGATCGTTAAAGCCATACGCGCTCCCTCACGCGCACTTGCATTATGGTACCAATAACCAATCAACAAAAAAGAAAAAATACTGGTAAGTTCCCAAAAAATAACCAAAAAGATGAGATTTCCTGATAAGACTATTCCCATCATTGATCCCATAAAGGCCAGAAAAAAGGAAAAAAAACGCGGCACAGAATCCGATGGATCCATATAATAACGCGCATAAACAACAACAAGCAGTCCAATTCCTGTGATGAGCAAGCAAAAAAGCCACGATAGACCATCCATACGAAGGATAAAATTAACTCCCCACTCTGAAAGCCAAGAAATATCTAAACGCACCACACAGTTCCCACAAACTGCAGGATAAAGCATTATTGTAAAAAGAAGAGCGAAAAGCGCAACCGCTCCCGCAAACCATGCTTCATTATTTTTTGCTGTCGAACGAAAAAAGCCAATAACAGCACTTCCACCAAAGGGAAGCAAAACGAGCAATATCAATATTGCTTCCCGTGTTGCCATTCTCTAAGCTCCATACTGCTACTCAATATTTTGTCTATGACAAAATAAAACCTACATCACCCCCCCCATTTTATACTTAACGATAATAAGATTTAATAAAACTTAAAAGCATTTAAAATTTCAAAAAAATAATAGATGTGTGAAAAAATGACACAGTATATAAATTCCTTCTTTATTTTAAAAACAAGAATGACGAGATTTAATAAAGTTTTTTACCCTTAAATAGTCTCTACCTTTTAAAAAAATGCGAAAGACATTGCTTACGATGACCGTGAAAAGGCTGATAACTATTATCGTTTACATTATAGGAGCGATAACGCGCACGACAAGATTCCACATGTTCTTTAATCATCCATGGCTTACTTTTTTCTACAGAATGCGTTAAATTTGCCTTTTTTACATCTGAAACAGCTTTTAATGATGCAGGTTTTGTGTTTGAATATGACGATACAACGAAAGCCGCTTTAGGATACCACCAATTATCTTTATACTTAACATAACCACGCCGATAATTATGATAACCCTTAAAACCATTAAGTTCTCTACGCCCTGTAAAAATCAAAGGCACCGAACTCTCTTGAGAAAAATCCTGGAGAGCTACTTTAGCTTCAATATCGCTGATATTCTTTTGTGCCGAACCGATAATATTGTTTGATATCATGAAAAAAACACCACCAAATACAAAAGCTAAAATATAATATAATTTTTTTTTCATACACATAATGCAAATCTCAAAATAACGAAAACAAAACGCAGTTAGAGAAAGTCTTTCTATTGCTAGACAGAAACAGATTATTTTTTTAAAACTCTTTTTATTTGAAACATTCTGTCACTCTTTGTACTAAACGTTAGTCTCAAGAATAAGATCCTTCAAAAGAGAATGAATAAACAATGATAAAAACACCCTATTATCTTATAGATAAATCGAAGCTCATAAAAAATATGGATGTTATTGCTCGTTTGCGTGAAATGTCAGGAGCAAAAATTTTACTTGCTTTGAAATGTTTTGCGACATGGAGCGTTTTTGACTTCATATCTGAATTTATGGATGGAACGACATCATCATCTCTCTATGAACTACGTTTGGGAAAAGAAAAATTTGGCAAAGAACCCCACGCTTATTCGGTTGCATGGGCAGACCATGAAATTGATGAAGCCCGTAGCTATGCAGACAAAATTATTTTCAATTCTATCCAACAGCTTCAACGATTTACTGACGCAACAAAAACCATTCAACGAGGTCTCAGATTAAATCCAGGTATGAGTGCATCCAATTTTGATCTTGCTAATCCCTCTCGTCCATTTAGCCGCTTGGGAGAAACAGATAAAAACGCTATTAAAGAGGTTTTACCGCTCATCAATGGCTTAATGATTCACAATAATTGCGAAAATGCTGATTTCAATCGTTTCAACCAAATGCTAAACAAAATGGAAGAAAAGTTTTCAGACATTTTTCTCGCCGTTGACTGGATAAGTCTTGGTGGGGGAATTCATTTTACAGCTGAAAATTATCCTCTCGAAGCTTTTGCAGAACGCTTAAAAAACTTTTCAGAAACCTATGGTGTTACTGTTTTTCTAGAACCAGGAGAAGCAGCTATAACAAACAGTACAACACTGGAAGTCAGTGTTCTTGATACATTATATAATGAAAAAAAACTCGCTATCGTTGATAGTTCTATTGAAGCACACATGCTTGATCTTTTAATTTATCGTGAAAGTGCAAAGCTAGAACCAAATCAGGGACCACATGAAATTATGGTCTGCGGAAAATCTTGCCTTGCTGGTGATATTTTTGGAACATTTCAGTTTCCAAAGCCTCTTAAAATAGGTGACAGACTATCTTTTCAAGATGCCGCCGGTTATACAATGGTGAAGAAAAATTGGTTTAATGGCGTTGCAATGCCTTCCATTGTTATTAAAGAGCTTAATGGCACTCTAACACTTCAACGCCAATTCGGCTACAATGACTATCAAAGCAGTCTTTCATAAACAATAATCATAAGAAACCATCATAAAACAGTATTAAAAAGGAGACAAACCTACAATGAAGAAAAATATTCTCATTATTGGTGCTGGAGGTGTTGCACAAGTTGTTGCGCACAAATGTGCTCAAAACAATAATATTATCGGTGACATTCATATTGCTTCACGAACACTCAAAAAATGTGAAGCTATCATTACTTCTGTTAAAGAAAAAAACACAATGAAACAACAAGGAGTTATTGAGGGTCACACGCTCAATGCAATGAATGTAGAAGAAACTGTAAAACTCATCCAAAAAACAAAATGCGAAATTGTCATCAATGTTGGATCTGCTTTCCTTAATATGTCTGTTCTTTCAGCTTGTATCGAAACAAAATGCGCTTATCTCGATACTGCAATTCACGAAGATCCTTTGAAAATTTGTGAAACGCCTCCTTGGTATGGAAATTATGAATGGCCACGACGTCAAGAGTGCGAAAATGCTGGTATAACGGCTATTTTAGGTGCAGGCTTTGATCCAGGCGCTGTAAATGCTTATGCCGCCTTAGCGCGTGAAAGTTATTTTGATAAAATTACCGACATTGATATCATTGATATTAATGCTGGAAGCCATGGACGTTGGTTTGCTACAAATTTTGATCCTGAAATTAACTTTCGTGAATTTACAGGGCAAGTGTGGTCTTGGCAAAATAAGAAATGGGTTTCCAATAAGATGTTTGAAGTCAGCCATGAATGGGATCTTCCCGTTGTTGGAAAACAAAAAGCCTATATGACCGGACATGATGAAATCCACTCATTATCTAAAAATCTTGATGTTCAAAACGTTCGCTTTTGGATGGGATTTAGTGAACATTATATCAATGTTTTTACCGTTTTGAAAAATCTTGGACTCTTATCCGAACAACCTATTAAAACAGCAGAGGGACAAGAGGTTGTTCCCCTAAAAGTTGTAAAAGCTGTCTTACCCGATCCATCTTCTTTAGCACCAGACTACGTAGGAAAAACCTGTATTGGAGATCTGATTAAAGGTGAAAAAGATGGAAAACCAAGAGAAATTTTTATTTATAATATAGCCGATCACAAACAAGCTTTTAATGAAACCGGAGCACAAGGCATTTCCTACACAGCTGGTGTACCAGCAGCAGCAGCAGCACTCCTTATTGCCACTGGAGAATGGGATGTTAAAACCATGGTCAATGTAGAAGAATTACCATCACATCCCTTCCTGAAATATCTCGATCAAATGGGACTTCCTACCTATATAAGGGAAGAGCAAAAAGAGAGAAAATTACAATTTTAAACTTGTTTATTATAAAATGAGCGATACAGAAAAACCGCCTGTCAAAGGCGGTTTTTTTAAAACATAAAGCTTAATGAACTATCTTATTTAAAAAGCATCATAAAATGCGACACATTTAAATATTAGATATGTATCGGCTTAGCAAATATTGCAAGAGCTGCTTCCCTTACAGCTTCTGATAAAGTGGGATGTGCATGGCAACAACGCCCCAAATCTTCTGATGCCCCACCAAACTCCATTAAAACTGCAATTTCATGAATCATTTCACCAGCACCAAATCCGAGAATATGCCCTCCCAAAACGCGATCTGTTCTTTTATCAGCAAGGATTTTAACAAATCCATCACTTTTTTGCATTGCGCGAGCACGACCATTCGCCATAAAGGGAAACTTACCAACATTATAATCAATACCGGCAGCTTTAAGCTCTTCTTCCGTTTTACCAACACTAGCAATTTCTGGTTGTGTATAAACAACACTAGGAATGACATTAAAATTAACATGTCCTTTTTGACCTGCCAAAATTTCTGCCACAGCAACGCCTTCATCTTCTGCCTTATGTGCCAACATTGGTCCTTTAACAACATCGCCAATTGCATAAATTCCGGGAATATTCGTCTGCCAATTTGCATCAATAGCAATAAAGCCACGCTCATCTAACTGAATACCTGCTTCACTCAAACCAAGACCTTCCGTATATGGAGAACGCCCAGTAGCAATAAGAACAACATCAGCCTCTAAAGTTTCAGATTCCCCACCTGTAACAGCTTCAAAAGTGACCTGAGCCGCTGAGCCAGATTGTGCAATAGCTGTTACTTTTGCACCAGTTTTACATTCAATTCCTTGTTTTTCCATTATTTTTTGGAACTGTCGCGAAACTTCACCATCCATAGATCCTAAAATTTTATTAAGATATTCAATCATGATCACTTTAGCACCTAAGCGGCTCCAAACCGAACCAAGCTCTGAACCAATAACTCCAGCACCAACAACAATCATGCGCGCTGGTACTTTTTCAAGAGCAAGTGCCCCCGTAGAGGATACAATAATTTTTTCATCAATTTCAACATTCACACCTGGAATGCCTGAACTTTCTGAACCGGTAGCAATAATAATATTTTTTGTTTCAATCGTTTGTGTACTGCTATCTCGGGCAACTACTTCAATTTGACCAGCACCTAAAATTTTGGCTGCACCAAAAAAAGTGTCAATTTTATTCTTTTTCATCAAAAAAGAAACACCACTTGTATTGGCTGTTACAACAGCTTTTTTATGTGCCATCATCTGTTCAAGATTAAGCTTAGATTTTGTAATAGAAATACCAAGGGTTTCAAAACCATGTTGTGTTTCAGCAAATACTTCTGAAGCATGTAATAATGCTTTAGAAGGAATACAACCAACATTAAGACATGTCCCCCCTAATGTCATACGTTTTTCAATAATTGCTGTTTTAAGCCCTAATTGAGCCGCCTTTATTGCTGCAACATAACCACCTGGCCCTGCGCCAATCACCACCACATCATAAGACATCCGTTCTTCCTTTCATCCTGAAAATTGTACTTTTACAAATCAAGAACAAGGCGTTCGGGATCTTCTAAACTTTCCTTAACACGTACAAGAAAAGTCACAGCTTCTTGGCCATCTACGATACGATGATCGTAAGAAAGCGCCAAATACATCATAGGACGGATCACAATTTGTCCCTCCACAACCATTGCCCGCTCTTTAATCGCATGCATCCCCAATATACCAGATTGCGGTGCGTTCAAAATTGGTGTTGACATTAATGACCCATAAACCCCTCCATTTGTAATGGTAAAAGTTCCGCTTTGCATATCAGAAACAGCTAATTTTCCATCACGAGCAAGACGACTTAAACGACCAATCTCTTTTTCAATTTCTGCAAATGACATCTGATCTGCATTACGTACAACTGGAACAACAAGTCCCTTATCCGTTCCAACAGCAATTCCAGCATTTACATAGTTTTTGTAAATGATATCTGTTCCATCAATTTCTGCATTTACAGCAGGAATCTCTTTTAATGCATGACAAACAGCCTTAGTGAAAAAGCCCATAAAACCAAGTTTAACACCATGTTTTTTCTCAAACATATCTTTGTAACGCTTGCGTAAATCCATCACCGCAGACATATCAACTTCATTAAATGTCGTTAACATTGCCGCAGTATTCTGTGCATCCTTAAGACGACGAGCTATTGTTTGACGCAATTTTGTCATACGAACGCGCTCTTCATGTATTTCCTGAACTGGAACTGCAGAAGAGCTAGATGCTAAAGCAGTTTTGGCGTTAGAAACTGTAGAGGCAGGCTCTTTTGTTCTTTGTGCCAACGCACTAAGAGCATCTTCTTTAAGAATTTGTCCACGTTTCCCCGAACCTGAAAGATCTCTTTTTTCAATGTCATTTTCCGCCATTAATTTTGCTGCTGAAGGCGAAGGAGGCATTGTATCTCCTGAAGAAGGTTGTTTCACAGGTGGTGCAACAGGTGCAGCGGTATCAGAAGACGAAGGCGATGATTGAGACACACCAGCAGCTCCAGCCTCAACCACTCCTAAGAGCGCATTTACCTCAACTGTGTCGCCTTCCTTTGCAGTGATTTCAGATAATTTTCCCGCAACCGGTGAAGGAACTTCAACTGTTACTTTATCAGTTTCTAATTCAACCAAGGGCTCATCCATAGCAACGGCTTCGCCAAGCTTTTTGAACCATTTACCGACAGTTGCCTCAGTAACCGATTCGCCCAAAGTAGGAACGCGGATTTCAGTAGTCATAATATTTTTCCATATATCAGATTAGTCATAAATTAAGAGCCTAATGCATCTTCAAGAAATGCAGCAAGCTGTTCAAGATGTTTCGCCATCAACCCAGAAGCTGGTGACGCACTTGCAGGACGTCCTGCATAACGTGCACGTGAATATTGCGCTTTAACATGTGTCAAAACCCATTCTAAATAAGGCTCAATAAACGACCAAGCCCCCATATTCTTTGGTTCCTCTTGGCACCAAACAACTTCTGCTTGCAAAAATCGGGACAACACATCCACCAAAGCTTTGGCAGGAAAAGGATAAAGTTGCTCAACGCGAAGCAAATAAACATCATCAATCCCCCTCTTTTCACGTTCTTCATAAAGATCGTAATAAACCTTGCCCGTGCAAAGAACAATACGACGAATTTTATTATCTTTCTGCAATTTAACGACAGAATCTTTAAGAGTTTCTGCATCATCAAGTAACAAACGGTAAAAACTTGTTTCTGGTCCCATTTCACTGAGAGAAGAAACTGCTCTCTTATGACGCAAAAGTGATTTAGGCGTCATCAAAATCAATGGTTTACGAAAGTCACGCTTAATCTGCCGACGCAAAATATGAAAATAATTTGCGGGAGTTGTACAATTAGCAACCTGCATATTATCCTCTGCACAAAGTTGCAGAAAACGTTCCAAACGCGCTGAAGAATGCTCAGGCCCCTGCCCTTCAAAACCATGCGGTAACAAACACACAAGACCAGACATACGAAGCCACTTGCGCTCTGCAGATGAAATAAATTGATCAAAAATGACCTGCGCACCGTTGGAAAAATCACCAAATTGTGCTTCCCAAAGCGTTAACCCGCGCGGCTCTGCAAGAGAATAGCCATATTCGAAACCAAGAACAGCTTCTTCAGAAAGCATAGAATTAACAACTTCGTAAAATGCTTGCCCTTTTCGCAAATTATTTAAAGGGATATAACGTGTTTCATTTTCTTGATCATAAAGAACTGAATGACGTTGTGAAAAAGTTCCACGTTCAACATCCTCACCAGAAAGACGAACCGGCGCTCCTTCTAAACAGAGTGAACCAAAAGCAAGAGCTTCAGCCGTTGCCCAATCCACACCTTCACCAGTCTCAAAAATTTTAGCACGGTTGTTTAAAAAACGCTGAATCGTTTTATGAACATGAAAATCTTCCGGAACTTTGACAAGTTTTTCACCAATTTCTTTTAAAGTTTTTAACTCAACACCTGTCGTCTTACTAAGTTGATCATCAGTATTATTGGAAGCTTTAAGTCCCGTCCAATTTCCATCAAGCCAATCAGCTTTATCAGGTTTATAAGAAGTACTTGCTTCAAACTCAGCTTCAAGTTTATCACGCCATAGCTTTTTTTGACTTTCAATTTCTTCTACACTAACAACACCTTCTGCAACGAGTTTTTCTCCATAAAGCTGAAGAGTTGTTTTATGATTACGGATCGCCTTATACATAAGCGGCTGTGTAAAAGAAGGTTCGTCACCTTCATTATGTCCATAACGACGATAACAGAACATATCGATGACTACAGGTTTATGAAAAATCTGACGAAACTCTGTAGCTATTTTTGTAACAAAAACAACAGCTTCAGGATCATCACCATTTACGTGAAAAATCGGAGCGTCGATCATTTTTGCTACATCTGATGGATAAGGTGAAGAGCGTAAAAAACGTGGATCTGTTGTAAAACCGATTTGATTATTGATAATCACATGAAGTGATCCAGCAACGCTATAACCTTTAAGACCGGAAAGACCAAATGTTTCCTGAATAACCCCCTGCCCTGCAAAAGCAGCATCACCATGAAGAAGCAATGGCAAAACCTTAGAACGCTCACTTAATGGGAGTGCATCACTGTGTGTAACCCCCACAAGTTGATCTTGTTTAGCACGTGCCTTTCCAACAACAACGGGATCAACAATTTCAAGGTGAGATGGATTGGCCAAAAGTGACAAATGAACTTTCTTACCATCAAATTCAAGATCAGCTGAAGTCCCCAAATGATACTTGACATCTCCCGATCCTTCTACATCATCAGGCTTATAAGACCCACCTTTGAATTCATGAAAAATAGCCCGATGCGGTTTTGCAAGAACTTGTGAAAGAACATTTAAACGACCACGATGTGCCATTCCTAAAACAACTTCTTGAACACCCAAAGCACTTGCATATTTAATAATCTGTCCAAGAGCTGGAATTAATGCTTCACCACCATCAAGACCAAAACGCTTTGTTCCTTTATACTTTGTATCTAAAAACTGCTCAAACCCCTCCGCCTCAATAAGTTTTTTAAGAATAAATTTCTTACCTTCTTGTGTGAAGGTAACATTTTGACTTGGTCCCTCAATACGCTCTTGAAGCCATGCCTTTTGAACAGGATCAGAAATATGCATATACTCCATACCAATCGTTGAGCAATAGGTACGATTGAGGATCTCAAGCATTTGTGAAATAGTCGCATATTCCACCCCCAAAACATTATCAATAAAAATGGGGCGTTCATAATCAGCAGAAGTAAAACCATAAGTCTCTGGAGAAAGCTCCTTGTAATCTTCAAGTTTCTCCGCCAATTGAAGAGGATCAAGCTGCGCACGAAGATGCCCACGTGCACGAAAAGCATGAATCATCATAAGAGCATGTACAGAATCACGCGTTGCTCGAATAATATCCTGTTCGTTAGAAGTTATTCCTTTTTGTGCAGCCTTTTCCTTCAACTTATCAGAAACACGTTTTTCAAGACCAGACCAATCACTATCGAGAGCAGAAACCAATTCACCATTTGCTTTTAAAGGCCAATGATCACGCTGCCACGTTGCTCCTTCAGCGTTTCTAAGCACATCCTCTTTTTTATCATGAAGGTTTTCAAAAAAAGTACGCCACTGTGAATCTACACTGGTGGGATCTTTTTCATATTCGGCATAAAGCTGATCTATATAATCTGCATTTCCACCGTATAAAAATGACGTTTGTGCAAAAAGACTGTTTATTTCGTCTTGCCTTGCCATAGACTTCTCCGGAACACCTATTCCGTCTCCTTATATTTCTTCATATTTTTTCTAATCTTTAAACATTTACAAAATAAATAAAAATTAAAAAACTCAAAAAAGCTTTACCCTTTTACATTCAACACTTCATGTGAACAAAGATATCCCCTCATTCACATGAAGCTCTCTTTTATCCTTTTAAAACCGACACCAAGGTTTTCCCTATCTGTGATGGTGAAGGGGAAACCCGAATCCCAGCGGATTCCATGGCAGCAATTTTATCCTCTGCCCCACCTTTTCCACCAGAGATAACAGCACCAGCATGCCCCATTGTACGCCCTGGAGGAGCCGTACGACCAGCAATAAAACCAACCACCGGTTTTTTACGACCTTTTTTTGCTTCATCTTTGAGAAACTGTGCAGCTTCTTCTTCAGCAGAACCACCAATCTCACCAATCATAACAATAGACTGCGTCTCATCATCTGCTAAAAACATTTCTAAGACATCAATAAATTCAGTACCCTTAACAGGATCACCACCAATACCAATAGCTGTTGTTTGTCCAAGACCTTCATTGCTTGTCTGGAAAACAGCTTCATATGTTAAAGTTCCTGACCGCGAGACAACCCCAACGGACCCCTTTCTAAAAATAGACCCAGGCATAATACCAATTTTACATTCATTTGGCGTAAGAACACCAGGGCAATTAGGACCAATGAGACGTGATTTTGATTTCTCTAATTTTGCCTTTACTTTCACCATATCCATAACAGGAATGCCTTCGGTAATACAAATAATCAAACGAATTTCAGCATCAATAGCTTCTATAATTGCTGCCGCAGCCCCTGCGGGAGGAACATAAATAACAGAAGCATCAGCACCTGTTTTTTCTTTTCCTTCTGCCACACTGGAAAAAATAGGCAAAGCCTCACCTTTTGAGCCCTGCCATGTTTCACCACCCTTTTTAGGATTAACACCACCAACCATTTGTGTGCCATGATAAGCAAGAGCTTGTTCTGTATGAAATGTTCCTGTTTTTCCTGTAAGCCCCTGAACCAGAACTTTTGTATCTTTATTCACAAGAATCGACATAACTTAAGCTCCCTTCACGGCTTCAACAATTTTGTGAGCAGCATCATCCAAATCATCAGCTGGAATAACATTCAAACCACTATCACTGATAATGGTTTTACCCTGTTCAACATTTGTACCTTCAAGACGAACAACCAAAGGAACCTTTAAACCAACTTCCCGAACAGCTGCAACAACGCCCTCAGCAATAACATCGCAACGCATAATACCACCAAAGATATTAACCAAAATACCTTTAACATTTGGATCAGCCGTAATAATTTTAAAAGCAGCCGTCACTTTTTCTTTTGAAGCTCCACCACCGACATCAAGAAAATTCGCTGGCTCTGCTCCATAAAGCTTAATAATATCCATTGTTGCCATGGCAAGTCCTGCACCATTAACCATACAACCAATAGTGCCTTCAAGAGCAACATAAGCAAGATCATGCTTTGATGCTTCTATTTCTTTGGGGTCTTCTTCCGAAACATCACGCAATTCCAAAATATCTGGATGGCGAAATAAAGCATTGTTATCAAAAGAAACCTTTGCATCAAGAACACGCAAATGGCCATTTGTCATAACAATAAGTGGATTAATTTCAAGAAGACTCATATCTTTTTCACAAAACGCCTTGTAGAGAATTGGAAAAAGCTTCTGACCATCTTCCCTTGCACTATCACGCAACTCTAATGCATCACAAAGTCTTGTACAGTCGGCAGAAGTAACACCCTGTTCTGCATCAATAGGGAGAGTGAGTATTTTCTCCGGTGTTTCTTCAGCAACTGTTTCAATATCCATTCCCCCTTCCGTTGAAACAACGAAAGCAACCCGGCCAACACTACGATCAACCAAAAGCGAAAGATAGAGCTCTCGCTCAATATCCGCACCATCTTCAATGTAAAGTCGATTAACTTGCTTACCTTCTGGACCAGTTTGTTTGGTTACCAAAGTGCTACCAAGCATTTCCTTTACATTGGCAACAACTTCTTCAACAGATTGTGCAAGTCGAACCCCACCCTTTGCATCAGGACCAAGCTCTTTAAACTTCCCTTTACCACGACCACCAGCGTGTATTTGACTTTTTACGACATAAAGTGGACCAGGCAGTTTTTCAGCCCATTTTTCAGCTTGCTCTACAGAATAAACAGCAACACCATTTGCAATGGGCGCTCCATACTCATGAAGCAGACGTTTGGCCTGATATTCATGGATATTCATGCATTTGTCCTTTTCTTTTAGGGTTTATTTTATTAATCCTCAAATCATAATATTTAAAATACTCTGTTTTAATAAACAGAATCTTGCTTGTTTTATTTAAGAGCAGGCACAATAGAAATGCAGGCTTCACAGAGTTTTTGCACTGCACTGACTGAACGCTCAAAAGCACTTCTTTCTTCTTTATCAAGATCAATTTCAATAACCCGCTCAACACCGCCCGCACCAAGTACAACAGGAACACCAACATAGGTATCATTAACCCCATACTCTCCCGAAAGATAGGCTGCAACAGGAGCAACACGCTTAGTGTCTTTTAAATAAGCTTCAGCCATAGAAACGGCAGAAGCTGCTGGTGCGTAAAAAGCAGATCCTGTTTTTAACAAACCAACAATTTCTGCTCCACCATCGCGGGTACGCTGGATAATTTGATCAATTCTCTCTTGTGTTGTCCACCCCATTTTCACAAGATCAGGCAAAGAAATACCACCAACCGTTGAATAACGTACCAAAGGCACCATTGAATCACCATGCCCCCCTAAAACAAACGCTGTCACATCCTTAACAGAGACCTTAAACTCTTTAGATAAGAAATGGCGAAAACGTGCAGAATCAAGAACACCAGCCATACCGACAACTTTATGCGTGGGGAGACCTGAAAACTTTTGTAATGCCCATACCATTGCATCAAGAGGGTTGGTAATGCAAATAACAAACGCCGAAGGTGCGTATTTTTTTATCCCCGTACCAACTTGTTCCATTACCTTTAAGTTAATGTCCAAAAGATCATCGCGACTCATGCCAGGTTTTCTTGGGACACCTGCAGTTACAATAACAACATCAGCGCCCTCAATTGCCTCATAGGCATTAGCACCCTTTAAACTGATATCAAAACCATCAACGGGTGAAGATTCAGCAATATCAAGAGCTTTACCCTGTGATATACCCTCGGCAATATCAAATAAGACAACATCACCGAGTTCTTTCATTCCGATAATATGTGCTAAAGTCCCACCGATCATACCCGAACCAATGAGAGCTATTTTTTTTCGTGCCATTTTATTTTCCCTAATGTTATAGAACTCAACGTATACTTATCAGCGCTGGTATATTAAATATTTTCTTTCGTTTTAGTCACACTTTTAATGATATCCCAACAAGAAAAATTTCATTAAACTTCTTAATTCCACAGAAGTAATAACTCTCCACAGAAAGGTACTCTTCAAAAATTACTACAATATATCGATAAAGTGATTTTTTTTAAATACAAGAGAATTATTACACTTCTTTTAAATTCAAAAAGTCATTACTTTTTCAGTTTACGCAAAGGTAACGCCATAGTCAACTTTTCCCTTTCAAAAGAAAACGCTCTGTCCAAATTTCTAAATACTCTTGACTCTGCATCTCAAAAAGACGCGATTGGGTTCTCTGAAATTCAAAAGTTTCAGGCGTCTGCGCACGCCCCTTATATAAATCCTCAAGCTTT
Source organism: Bartonella silvatica (assembly GCF_040545155.1). NCBI lineage: Bacteria > Pseudomonadati > Pseudomonadota > Alphaproteobacteria > Hyphomicrobiales > Bartonellaceae > Bartonella > Bartonella silvatica. Next base: position 195,370 of record NZ_JBEPLI010000001.1, on the reverse strand, counting down.
GCTGCTGCTGATATAAACAATCTTATGTGACGCTCATAAAGAACATCAATAAGTAAAATAAATCGTTTTGTTTCATTGCGACATGTATCATCCATCACTGGTACATTATCGATAAAAATTGTATGATAAAGTTCCCCTAAAGCCAAATATTCTGCAGCAGCCAACGGTTTCGCGCATAAATCTTTAAAATCAAAGCGCGCCCCCCCCTCTCCAGTCCTTGGAATATAAATAAGACGCCCCTTTATCGAAAGTTCATGAGATATTTCTTTCTGTCCTTGCAGAACCGATTCCCACGCTTGATTCATATATTTATCTGCTCCAAATCCTAAAGGCGTTATATACACATGTTGTAGATTAGATTTTTCAAGACGATAATCTGTTTTTGCATCAAGGTTAAAAATATGAACATGTGCTTTTAATACCTTAATAAAAGGCAAAAACAGCTCTCTATTTAAACCATTATAATAAAGGTCATCAGGAGCAACATTTGAAGTTGCAACAAAAAAAACGCCTTTATCAAATAAAGCAGAAATCAGACGGCCAAGGACCATAGCATCAGCAATATCTGTGACACTAAATTCATCAAAACACAGCACCCGAGCTTCTCGTGCAAGATCTTCAGCAACAGCTAAAATAGGATTAATTTGTCCAGATTTTGCGTTTATAGATGCTTGACGATAGATATTAATACGTTCATGCACATCAGCCATAAAGTCATTAAAATGAGCACGTTTTTTACGTTTCTGCGGTAAACAAGAAAAGAACAAATCCATCATCATCGTTTTTCCCCGTCCTACATCACCATAAATATACAGCCCTTTGAAGGAATTTCCCCCATCAGCTTGTTTTGAAGAACGAGCAGGGAGGGGGGGCTTAAAAAAACGATTCCAAAAAGCCAAAGGACGAGGAATATTTTTCTGCGTAATTTCTTCTAATAAACGGTCAAAATGCTCTGTTAAAGCCAGTTGAGCTGGATCAAAACTAATTTTTCTTTCTAAAACCAACTCTTCATAGCATTTCGAAACCAAAGCCATCAAAACAACCTTTTTAAATGAAAAGCATATGTTTTTTCACAAAAAAATATACATACTTTTTCACCTTTTTATAATATGCTAAAATGGTCTAACGGCTTAAAATAACGAGATGGTTATCAAGTGTGCGCCCCTCGAAACGATCAATATCAGAAGAGTAAAGAGCAACGATAACACGTCCTGAGTTATTATAGAAATATAATCTTTTTCCCTTAATACCCCACGAATTTACCTGAGAAATAATCCCTGGACAATTTAAAGGACCAGCACGATACCCTTGACCAAATTTTGTTTGTGGTGTCGCAATTCGGCAAGTTTTACCACTCACAGAAAGTTTCCACACTCCAGCAATACTTGCAGGGAATAACTCAATGGCATTGCCTGGTAGTTCAAGACTAGCCATTTGCCCATCACTTTGAGAACTTCCTCTCTCATACATAGAAACATCTTCTGTCTCAGATCTTAATGAACGAGAAGAGGGTGAATCAGATATTATTTCAAATGTTGGTATTTCGTGAAGAGAATAAGAAGCTTCTACTGCATTGTCGCGATCATCACTGTCAAAGCGTAATGTTGAACATCCTTCTAACAAAGTTACAGCTAACAATACAACAAGCAACAAAATTTTTGAAAATGACATTTTTATACTCTCTCCCATAATAACAAGTCGGCTCACTTAAAGAAATAAGGAAATATTCGTTATACGGTATTTTACAAAGATAAATTAACAAATTAAAAAAAACAGCGTAAAATTTATCTCTTTTGAAAAATAAATATTTTTTGCCATCAGTTTTATATTCAAAAAACACTAGAAATTGATAAGATTCCTAGTAATATATCTTTTGTGGGTCATCATTAAAAATAGAGAAACTTCATGAAAACACCATTCAGCAAAATGAACGGTCTTGGAAATAAAATTATCATTGCTGATATGCGTGAAAGTACACATGTACTGACACAGCAAGCAATCCTTACATTAGCAGCAGATCCTCAAACACATTTTGATCAAATTATGGTTATTCGTCCCTCCTTCCAAAATGAAGCCGATTTTCACATTGAAATATGGAATGCGGATGGTTCAATGGCGAATGCTTGTGGTAATGGTACCCGTTGTGTCATTGCATGGCTTACAGATAAAAATCTTGGTGATTTTTTTCGATTAGAAATGCCATCTGGAATAATTGAAGGTAACCGCCAAACCAACGGTCTTATATCTGTTGATATGGGATGCCCAAGTTTCAATGCAAAAGATATGCCTGTTTCACGTGAAATAGTTGATACCAATCATGTAGAAATTGCTACTGGCCCCTTACAAGATGCTAGCCTTGTATCCATTGGTAATCTCCACGCTATCTTTTTTGTTGGACCTAATATTCAAGATTTTCCATTAGAAAAATATGGACCAAAACTTGAACATGATCCTCTTTTTCCAGAACGATGCAATATTTCTATTGCTTACGTTATGTCAAAAAAAAGTCTAAGTTTACGCACATGGGAACGAGGTTCCGGATTAACACAAGCATGTGGAAGTGCTGCTTGTGCAAGTGCAGTGGCAGCCTATCGACGCGGACTCACAAAACGCCATATTGATGTAAATTTACCAGGGGGAACACTTAATATTTTTTACAGAGAAGACAATCATATTATTATGACAGGTCCAATCGAGTATGAATTTAGTGGTTTTCTCAATCCATTAACAGGCAGCTATAAAAAGGATTGCTTTTAATGTCAGTAAAAGTTGTAACATTTGGTTGCCGATTAAATAGCTACGAATCGGAAATAATACGCAAAGAAAGTACCTCTTCAGGGCTTGATCAACTCAAAGATGGTGCTATCATTTTTAACACTTGTGCTGTCACTGCAGAAGCTGTAAGACAAGCAAAACAAGCAATCCGCAAAGCAAGGCGTGAAAATCCTCATGCTCGTATTATTGTAACGGGGTGTGCAGCACAAACAGAAGGACAAAATTTTGCTTCTATGACAGAGGTGGATCTTGTTTTGGGCAATGAAGAGAAACTTCATGCTCACTCTTATCGTCAACTTCCAGACTTTGGCGAAAACCATTCTGAAAAGTTGCGTATTAATAACGTCATGGAAGTGCAAACAATTGCTCCACATATGGTAAATGCAATGGAAGAACGTACGCGTGCCTTTGTACAGGTACAAAATGGATGCGACCATCGCTGTACATTTTGCATTATTCCCTATGGACGTGGACCATCACGCTCAGTCCCCATGGGTGCTGTCATTGAACAAATTAAAAAACTTATAGATAATGGCATTCAGGAAGTGGTTCTAACAGGAGTAGATCTTACAAGCTATGGTCATGATCTTCCCGGAAAAGCAAATTTAGGAAAGTTAACTTCCACCATTTTACATCATGTTCCTGATCTACCTCGATTGCGCCTTTCATCCATCGATTCTATTGAAGCAGATGAAGAACTCATCAACATTTTAGCCTATGAAAATAGAATTATGCCACACTTGCATTTATCCTTACAAGCAGGTGATAATATGATTTTAAAAAGAATGAAACGGCGACATTTGCGTGAACATGCAATTCAATTTTGCCAAGATTTACGAGCCAAACGCCCCCAAATGGTTTATGGTGCTGATCTAATTGCTGGCTTTCCCACTGAAACAGAAGAGATGTTTCAAAATAGTCTTTCTTTGATTAATGATTGTCATTTAACACATCTCCATGTTTTTCCTTTTAGTCCAAGAGAAGGGACACCTGCCGCACGTATGCCACAAATCAATCGTAGAGTGATTAAAGAACGTGCAGAAAGGTTGCGCAAAGCGGGGGAGGTGGCTTACCAAAAACACCTTGCCCACCTACAAAATAGCCAACAGATAATTCTTGTTGAAAAAGATGGGATAGGAAGAACAGAAGATTACACTCTCGTACAAATCAAAGGTGCAAAAGCTGGGACAATTGTTCAAGCTCTTATTGTTGACCATGATGATGATAAGTTGATTGCTATCCTTCCAAAATTAAATGCAGCTTGAGCGGGAAATTTTTCATGACAAAATCTTTTATTAAAAAAATATTCTCTTTTAATAAATCTAAAGAACAAGAAACAGAATTGGCTTTAACGCTTCATGAAGTGGATATAACAGAAGAGAAAGAATATAAAAATGTAAAAAACGAACAGTACCCTGTAAATAAAGAAAAAGAAGAACAAATAAAAAGTCAAAATATAGTCTCTAAATGGAATTCAGAAAAAATAATTGTCAGCGATACAATTCGTGAAAAAAAAAATGAAGAGTTTTCATCTGTATCCTCTGGCGAACAGAAAAAGACAGAATGGTTTGGTCGCTTAAAAAAAGGATTATCTCTTTCCTCACAACGTTTAAGCGAATCAATTGGGGATCTTTTTGTTAAGGGAAAACTTAATGAAGATATATTACAAGATCTGGAAGATATTCTTATTCAAGCTGATCTCGGTATAGAAACAACCAAACACGTCATAGATACTTTAGCTTCTAGCCGCTATGAAAAGAATTTAACTCCAGATAACATTCAAAGCATCATGGCAGAAGAAATAAAAAAAGTTTTAGAACCTGTTGCCATTCCACTAGAGCTTGACCTTAGTCATAAACCTCACGTTATTTTACTGGTCGGTGTTAATGGCACTGGAAAAACAACAACTATTGGAAAACTTGCAGGAAAACTCACCTCAGGAGGTTTAAAAGTTATGTTAGCTGCCGGTGATACATTCCGAGCCGCAGCTATCGAACAATTGCATATTTGGGGAGAACGCACAGGCTCTCCTGTTGTTTCAACAAAAATAGGGGCCGATGCTGCAAGTTTAGCATTTGATGCTTATGAAAAAGCAAAAAAAGCAAACAGCGATGTATTAATTATTGATACAGCTGGACGCCTACAAAATAAAACTGAACTGATGGATGAATTGGCGAAAATTATTCGTGTTTTAAATAAAAATACTCCCCAAGCACCCCATACAGTTCTTCAAACACTTGATGCAACAACTGGGCAAAATGCACTAAACCAAGTGGATATTTTTCATAATGTTGCTGGTGTTAACGGCTTAATAATGACAAAACTTGACGGTACCGCACGAGGAGGAATTCTTGTTTCCATCGCAGCAAAGTATAAATTACCCGTCTACTTTATCGGTGTAGGAGAAAATATAGAGGATCTACAACCTTTTTCTGCTTCTGATTTTGCCGAGAGTATCACAGGAAAATACACATGAAAAAATCTTTATTTAAAACCAATTCACGTAATAATCCCAATGTTAAAAATATTGATAACAATCAAAAGATACCCCTTTCACCAACGCTTAAATTCCTATTAGAAATGGGGCCCCTGATTGCATTCTTTTTTGCTAACTACAAAGGAGAATGGTTAATAAATAATATTAGCCTTTTTAAAAGCTTTAATAAACCTATTTTTCCTGCCACAGCTATTTTCATGATAGCAATCATCATTGCGTTAAGCTTATCATGGATACTTGCACGAAAAATTCCTATAATGCCTCTTATCTCAGGTTTCTTTGTTCTAATATTTGGATTTTTAACTCTTTGGCTTCACAATGATACCTTCATCAAAATGAAACCAACAATTATTAATGCCTTATTTGCTATCATTCTTTTTACTGGCATATTTTTAAAAAAACCGCTTTTGCGTTATGCTCTCGATTCTACTTTAAAACTTGATGATTTAGGGTGGCACAAACTTACCTATCGATGGGCGTTTTTTTTCATTTTTCTTGCTCTTTTGAATGAAATAATCTGGCGCAACTTTAGTGATACATTCTGGGCAAATTTTAAAGTATTTGGTGTTATGCCCATAACAGTTCTTTTCATGCTTACCCAAATGCCACTTATTATAAAACACTCACAGGGACTTTTTCCAGAAAAAGATAATTCTAATCCTTAAAGAAAACACATCTATAATTGTAAATTATAGATTGTTTCATAGGTTTATTACGGAACACTGTTCATGGAGGAAATATATGTTGATTGAACAGTTCATCTGTCGAAAAGATAATTTTGGGGTACTCATTCATGATGAAAAAAGCGGCTACACAGCTGCCATTGATGCACCTGAAAGTAAAGCAATTCATGATACCTTAAAACGCCATAACTGGACACTTCAAACTATTTTTATAACGCATCATCATCATGATCATGTGAAAGCAGTAGCAGAATTAAAAAAAACTTATAAAGCTATAGTGATAGGACCAGAAGCGGAAAAAGAAAAAATAAATGATCTCGATAAAACACTTCAACCTGATGAAAGTTTTTTCTTTGGCTCCTACAAAATCTTAGCTCTTTCAACGCCTGGTCATACACTAGGCGCTTTATCTTACTATATTCCTGAAAAAAAATTACTTTTTGCTGGAGATACACTTTTTTCACTTGGCTGTGGACGCCTTTTTGAAGGAACACCTGCACACATGCTGGGTTCTTTAAAAAAGCTTCGCCAGCTCCCTGATGAAACACTTCTTTATTGTGGACATGAATATACCAAACAGAATGCTCTTTTTGCATTAACAATTGATCCACACAATAAAAAACTTCATCAAAGGGTAGAAGATGTTTTTTTGTTGCGTGCAAAAAATGCCATGACCCTACCCGTCACTTTAGGACAAGAAAAAACAACAAATCCCTTTCTTCGCTGGGATAATCACGCAATCAGAAAAAAACTTTTGATGAATGATGCCACAAATGAAGAAGTTTTCGCTGAAATTAGAAAAAGAAAGGATAATTTTTAATCATGTTTAAATTTGCATTGTGCTTTTTCTTCCTTTTCCCTTTTGTATCATACGCTCAAGAAAAAAAACAAGAAACCGATAATCATTCTCTTACATCATACATCACCAGCAATTATCCTTTAACAGAAGATTTTCTTTTAAAGTTAGAAAAAATTGAAAACGAATGTAAAAACTTACTTCCAAAAACAAAAAATGATCTTGTCACTTATGACTCTAGTGTTCATTCTAGTGTTGAAAACTACGCTGCTTATATTTCTAGTAACCCAAAACTCATGAAGATTTTAAAAGAAAATAATATTACACTAAAAGATTTTGCTGCTGGCACCTTAACACTTAGAGAAATATCAGCGTTTCTTGTATTTGTACCAGAAGAGGAATATTCTAATGAGAAAGATATTACTTTTCTAAACAATCTTGAATTTGTTAAAAAACATTTTTTCAAAATAACATCTCTTTCAGAAAACTGCGAAGAGCTCATAAGGAGTTCATTTTGAAAAAACAATCAATTATGAGATGTTGGGAACAATCATCCCATTGCTATAGCAAGTCAAAATATTAATTTATAATGCTAGTTTATTATTTTATATGTTGAAACAATAAAAAACGCCTGCTTACACATTACAAGCGGAGAGAGCCATGTGGAGTGTGAAACTTTACAATAAAAATACCTTTTATGAATCATCTTCAATACTAAGGACTTTATAACATATTGAGAGCTGGTAAAGTTTGTGGTTGTACGGCTTACTTCTTCATAAGCGTAAAAATAGAAGAGCTCTGTAATTTATATTGTTGAGCTTTATCGTTATACCACTTTATAGAACCGTCTAAAAATGAACTTAGGAGCGTTGAAATATATCTTTTAAAAGCAATTTCGTAAATTAGCAATTCAATGGCATTTTATTTTTTATTAAAAGCATGACTCTATCAAACAATCATCATATTTTCACCATTCCGAATAATTACCTTATATTCTGATTAATATTTAAAACTGATTTTGTTAAAAATAGAAAACAGCAGGGGAAAAAATATTTAATTTAAATCCGAAAAAGAAAGGATAATTTTTATGTTTAAACTTGCATTGTGCCTTTTCTACTTTTTCTCTTTTATATCATATGCTCAAGAAAAAAAACAAGAAACAGATAACTCTTATCTTATATCACCGCTCATTATAAATTATCCCTTAACAGAAGATCTTCTTTTAAAGCTGGAAAAAATCAACAACGAATGTAAAAATTCATCTCTAGACTTAGAAAAAACAAATACAAAAAGTGATTCCACCACTGATCATGACAGTAATGATACTATTGAGAACTACACTGCCGATATTTCTAAGAATCCAAAGCTTGTAAAAATTTTAAGAGAAAATAATCTCACACCAAAAGAATTTGTTATTGCTAATCTAGCACTTCAAACGACATTGATTGCGCTTACAAATAAAGAACATCCTATTTATGAAAAAAATGTTATCCCTTCAAGCAATATAGAATTTGCTAAAGAGCATATGTATAGAATAATCAAAATTTTAAAAAGCAGTTGTTAATAAAATTCTTTTTTGAAAAATTGATTAATTTTGTAAACGTCGGCAAATTTCATCCAATTGTTCTAATGAAGAATAATGTATTTTTAAATCGCCACCTTTTTTACCATGTCGAATAACAACTTTCATTCCTATTACATCTGCAAGCAATTTTTCTAACGATTTTGTTTCTGTATCTTTTTCTACAGTTGTTCTTTTTTTGACCTTAGGATTTGCCTGTTCATAGGCAAGTATTTCTGTTTGACGTACAGAAAGACCTTCACGAATAATTTTTTCTGCTAAATCCTGTGGATTATCAACAGTTATGAGACAACGTGCGTGACCAGCAGAAAGCTTTCCATCGGTTAAAAATTCTTGTACCTTTGGTGGTAATTTTAACAAACGAAGCGTATTTGCAACATGACTACGACTTTTTCCAATGACTTGTGCTAAATCTACTTGCGTATAACCGTATTCATTCAACAACATTTCATATCCCATTGCTTCTTCGATAGGATTAAGGTCAGCACGTTGAACATTTTCAATTATTGCTAATTCCAAAGCCGTTTTATCATCTACATCACGAACAATAACTGGCAACTGGCTCAAATTAGCGCGTTGTGCAGCACGCCAACGTCTTTCACCAGCAATCAATTCAAACCGATGAGGATGATGACGTGAAGGTCTTACAATAACAGGCTGAACAACACCATGCTGACGAATTGATTGCACTAAATTATCAAGTTCTGATTCAGTAAAATGGCGCCGTGGATTATGTGGGTTACAGGTAATAGATTCAATTGGAATAAATCTTTCAGAAAGATTAGACGTTCTATTAGGTTCTGCTAAATTTTCAATATCCGATGAACGTGTAAAATTATTACTTAAATTGATATCTCCAATCAATGCTGCTAACCCACGCCCCAGTCTTTTTTTTGATTGATCATCATTCATAATTTAGCTCTTTATAATTCACCTTACAAAAATTATTTTTTATTCTATGCAGCAGCTCGCGCTTGTTTTTCACGTTGGATCATCTCTGACGCTAAGCGCAAATAAGCCTGACTACCTGCACATTTAAGATCATACAGTAACACTGGTTTACCAAAAGAAGGGGCTTCTGATACCCTTACATTTCGTGGAATAACAGTACGATACACTTTATCGCCCATAAAAGAGCGTACATCTTCAACTACTTGATTTGAAAGATTATTACGTCCATCATACATGGTGAGAACAATACCTTGAATTTCAAGAGATGGATTCAATACAGATCGTACTTGTTTTACTGTTTCAAGCAATTGGCTTAAACCTTCAAGTGCTAAAAATTCGCATTGCATTGGTACCAAAACAGAATCCGCAGCTCCCATAGCATTCAGTGTTAAAAGATTCAATGAAGGAGGACAATCAATTAAAATATAACTGAATTTTTTTTCCATCTTTGGATCATCACAAAGAGCCTTACGTAACCGTTGAATACGATCTTTTGATGAAGATATTTCCATCTCTACACCTAAGAGATCAAGTGTAGAAGGGACAATATGGAGATTTGGCACTGCTGTCTTTAAAGCAGCTTTTGTAACTGAAATACCTGAAACTAATACATCGTAAGAGGATAAGGGACGGCTATTGCGATCAATTCCTAATCCTGTACTAGCATTACCTTGAGGATCCACATCCATAATAAGAACAACCTCTCCAATAGCTGCTAAAGCTGTTGCAAGATTAATAGCTGTGGTTGTTTTTCCTACTCCACCTTTTTGGTTTGCAATAGCGATAATCCGTGTTTCGCTCATTTTGCTCTACCCTCTATATGACCGAACGTGAGAAATTTCTAAAATAACAGAATTTTCATCAATTTTGCTTTTATGTTTTAACAGATCAAAATGCCAATTGGCAGAAGTATTTTTTATTTCTTTGACGTAATCCCGACCTTTTTGCAAAAGAGCTATTGTTTTTTCTTCCAATAGTGGGAAAATAAGCTGTAAGAGAGCATCAAGAGAGGCTAATCCGCGCGCGGTTATCACTTCTGGTTTTTCTATTTTTTGATAAACATCCTCAATTCTAGAATGATAAACTCTAGCTGGAAGGTTAAGTTGAGCAATAACCGTTCTTAAAAAAGCGACTTTTTTTCCATTACTTTCGATAAGATCAATATGCCCTGTTTTTTTTTCTTTTAAAAAAATGGCAATAACAATTGCGGGAAAACCTCCACCAGATCCAAGATCACACCAATGGAGAAGATTATTATGCAAGGGGTATATCTGTGCTGAATCTAAAATATGACGCTTCCATAAAATTGGTATTGTTGCGTCAGATATTAAATTAATATGCTTATTCCATTGTATTATTAAATTTTCAAACTGCAACAAATCATCCATCGTTTCACGTGAAACAGAAGGAACAATATTTAAAAGTTCTTTATATTTTTGTTCTGTAGAAATATCCATTAAGCTGTTTTAGCCTTTTCACGGCGTTGTCTTTGAATATACGTAATAATAAGTGATAATGCAGCGGGTGTCATACCATCAATTTTTTGAGCATCAGCAATTGAACGCGGAGATATTTTCTGAATTTTTGATTTTAATTCATTAGAAAGACCTGAAATTGATTGAATATCAAGAGAAGAGGGAATTTCTAAACGTTCATCTCTCTGAAGAGAGGCAATATCTTGAGCTTGTTTATCTAAATAAACTGCATATTGTGCTTCAATTTCTAATGATTCAACAGTTTTAGAATCAATTGATTGCAGTTGTGGCCAAATATGGGAAAGGCGTTCTAGTGTCATATGAGGATAAGCAAGAAAATCATAAGCCGAACGCCGAATTCCATCATAATTTACCTGTAATCCATGGGCAGAAGCTTCATTAGGCGTTAAAAAAAGTTTTTGACACATTAATCGCGCTTGATCAAGACGTTGTTCTTTTTGTTTATAACAATCCCAACGTGTTTTACTTACAATTCCCCATTCTTGCGCTAATGGTGTTAGACGTGCATCAGCATTATCAGATCGTAAAGACAAGCGAAATTCAGCCCTTGATGTAAACATCCGATAAGGTTCACAAACTCCACGTGAGACTAAATCATCAACCATAACACCAATATAAGCTATGGAACGACTGATTATAATTTCGTCTAATTTGCCAACTTTACGTGCGGCATTTAATCCAGCTAAAAGACCCTGTGCTGCTGCTTCCTCATATCCTGTTGTACCATTAATTTGTCCCGCTAAAAACAACCCTGGTAAAGAGCGTAATTCCAGAGTTTTAGTCAATTGTTGTGGATTAACAAAATCATATTCAATCGCATAACCAGGCTGTAATATTTCAACATCTTCTAAGCCTTCAATCGTTCTTAATAAAGAAATTTGAGCATCTTCAGGAAGAGAGGTAGAAAGACCATTTGGATAAATAGTATCATCATTTAATCCTTCTGGCTCCAGAAAAATTTGATGTCCATCACGTTCTCCAAATTTAACAATCTTATCTTCAATAGAAGGACAATAACGCGGACCTAATCCTTCAATATTACCAGAATATAAAGCAGATCTATGAATATTTTCATGAATAATTTGATGTGTTTTGGTATTTGTACGGGTTATAGCGCATTCAATTTGTGGCTGTTCAATTTTTTCCGTTAAAAGAGAAAAAGGAACAGGATCTTCATCAGCTTGTTGTTTTTGAAGAATATCCCAATGAATTGTTTTTTTACTAAGACGGGCAGGCGTTCCTGTCTTCAATCTCCCAAGATTAATATAATAACTTTTCAAACGTTCAGCAAGCCGTACACTTGACTGATCCCCCATACGCCCAGCAGACCAAATTTTACCACCAATATGAATAAAACCATTTAAAAATGTTCCTGTTGTTAAAACAACAGCATCAGAAAAAAGGGAGCCTTTATTTTTTAAAACAACCCCTGAAATGCAATGGTCTTTAATAATCAGATCAACAGCCTCATCTTCAATGAGAAAAAGATTTTCCTGTTCCTTCAAAAATTTTTGAATTGCTTCTTTATATAGTTGTCGATCAGCTTGTGTACGTGGTCCTCTTACAGCTGGTCCTTTACGTCTATTAAGAAGTCTAAATTGAATTCCAGCAGCATCTGCTGCTCGTCCCATGATACCATCTAATGCATCTATTTCACGAACAAGATGTCCTTTTCCAAGCCCACCAATAGCAGGATTACATGACATTGTTCCCAATGCTGATATTTTGTGTGTAACAAGCGCTGTCCGTGCTCCAACTCGTGCAGAAGCAGAAGCAGCTTCACAGCCAGCATGACCACCACCAACAACAACAACATCATATAATTGCATCAGGATTCATCCCATAGAAAATATATCGTAAAGTTTCACGTGAAACAGAATATATAAAATACATGATCTTTTGAATCTGTCTATAAAATATATCAATGTTTCACGTGAATCATTACTTACCAACACAAAATTCTGAAAAAATAATATCAAGTAAATCCTCAACATCTATATCTCCAGTAATTTTCCCGAGAAAATCACTAGCACGACGTAGATGTTCTGCACGTAAACTTAAATCAAGAGATTGATAATTAACTGAAGCCTCTATTTCTTCAACAGCCTCTTTTAATAATTGAAGTTGTCTTTTACGTGCTGGAACAAGATTTCCAATTTCAGTAGTACGACGTAAACAAAATGACTCAAGCTCTTTAATAAAATACTCAAAATTTAAGCCCGTTAATGCGGAAAACCTTATAAACCAATTGTCTTTATCCTCTTTATAAAGATCAAGTTTATTACCAACATGCCATATTTCAGCCGATGTTTCTGGTAAATAAACTTTCTTAGGATTTCCCATATCATAAACGAGAATAACAAGATCAGCTTCTCTAACGCGCTGTTTTGCAACTTCTATTCCAAACTTCTCTATTTTATCTTTTGTCTCTCTTAAACCAGCTGTATCTGTAAAAAATACAGGTAAACCACCAAGAGTAAGTCTTACTTCTAAAGCATCACGAGTTGTACCAGCCTCTTCTGTGACAATAGAAACAGCCTTACCAGCCAAACGATTCATAATACTTGATTTTCCAGAGTTTGGAGCACCTACAATAACAACTTTTAATCCATCATGTAAGATACTTGCACGCTCTCCTTCATCAATATGTTTTCGAATAGAAACACAAAGATCTTTTACATCTTTCCAAACTCTATCAGATATTGAATTTGGAATATCAGCCTCATCAGCAAAATCAAGTTCTGCTTCAATAAAAGCCCGTGCTTTCATAAGTTTATAACGCCAATCGCGATAAAGTGTTGTTAAATGCCCACTTGCCCCCATAACAGCTAAACGCCGCTGACTCTCGGTTTCGGCCGCTATTAAGTCAGCAAGCCCTTCTGCTTGTACAAGATCTAATTTTCCTTCTCTGAATGCACGACGAGAAAATTCTCCTGCCTCTGCAATACGACATCCAGAAAATGTGGATAATTCATCAAGAAAACGATTAACAACTGCTTTTCCACCATGTAAATGAAATTCTGCACAATCTTCTCCCGTAAAACTATGGGGAGCAGGAAAAAAAACAGTTAAAGCAGAATCTAAAAAACTCCCATCACGAGCAGTAAGGTTTCCATAATGCATAAACCGCGCTTTAGGTAAACAACCACAAAGCGTTTTAACAACATTTACAACATGAGGACCAGAAAGCCGAATAACTGCAACCCCTGAAGGCAACAACCCACTCGAAACAGCAAAGATTGTATCCACAGAATATCCTAACCAAAAAACGAATATTCTTATGTATTCATTGAATCAAAGAATTCACTATTATTTTTTGTTTGTTTTAATTTATCAATTAAAAATTCAATTGCATCTGTTACATTCATAGGCGCCAAAATACGACGAAGAACAAAAATTTTATGTAAATCCTGACGTGCAACTAGAAGTTCTTCCTTACGTGTTCCTGACTTCAAAATATCCATAGCTGGAAAAATACGCTTATCAGCAACTTTACGATCAAGAACAATTTCGGAATTACCCGTTCCTTTAAATTCTTCGAAGATAACCTCATCCATACGGCTACCAGTATCAATCAAAGCCGTTGCTATAATGGTTAAAGATCCGCCCTCTTCAATGTTACGTGCTGCACCAAAAAAACGTTTAGGACGCTGTAAGGCATTGGCATCTACACCACCCGTTAAAACCTTACCTGAAGAAGGTACAACCGTATTATACGCACGTCCAAGACGTGTAATAGAATCGAGAAGAATAACGACATCACGCCCATATTCAACAAGACGTTTCGCTTTTTCAATAACCATCTCAGCAACCTGTACATGGCGTATTGCCGGTTCATCAAAAGTAGAAGAAACAACCTCTCCTTTCACAGAACGCTGCATATCAGTAACCTCTTCTGGTCTTTCATCAATCAAAAGAACGATAAGGTAACATTCAGGATGATTTGTTGTAATAGAATGGGCAATATTTTGCAGTAAAACTGTTTTTCCGGTCCGAGGAGGCGCTACAATCAACCCTCTTTGCCCTTTTCCTAAAGGAGATATCAGATCAATCACCCGTGATGACATATCTTTCTCTGTAGGATCTTGTATCTCCATTTGAAAACGTTCATTTGAATAAAGAGGAGTAAGATTATCGAAGTGAATTTTATAGCGAATTTTTTCAGGATCTTCAAAATTTATAGTATTAATTTTAAGAAGAGCAAAATAGCGCTCTCCATCTTTTGGACTACGTATAGGACCTTCAACAGTATCACCTGTTTTTAGAGAAAAAGACTGGATTTGTGCAGGTGAAAGGTAAATATCATCTGGACCTGGAAGATAATTGGCATCAGCAGATCGCAAAAAACCAAAACCATCTTGTAAAACTTCAACGACTCCTTCTCCAATAATTTCAACATCTTGCAGAGCAAGCTTTTTTAAAATCGCAAACATTAACTCTTGTTTGCGCATCAAAGAAGCATTTTCAACTTCTAATGTTTCAGCAAAAGAAACGAGTTCAACTGGATTTTTACTTTTAAGTTCTTGTAGCTTCATTTTTCGCATAAAATACGCTCTTTAATAGATGGGAAATCGTCTTTGAACAGTTTATGAAAAAACTTAAAGGATAGAAAGCTCTTATAAGAAAAGCAGCATCATACACTTAATTTTAAGAATCTGCAAGCACCATTCATATGTATTACCTTCATATAGAATATCTAAAAATGATATAAAAAGATAAATATGTAAATCAAAAAATACTTAAAATTAAAAAAATAAGCTTATTTAAGTAAATTCCTTATAGAATATCGTCTTCTAATAAAAGATATAACCAATCATTATAAATCTAAAAACCATGATGTAAGCTTTATATCACTGATAAAAAATCATTATCCAAATTTTTATTTTTACAAGATTTTTACTATTAATAATTTTTTAAAGAAAAGAGATTATTCTTATTTAAGTATGTGTTTAGTGTGGATTATGAAAAACCTTTTAGTCATCCTCAGTTTTATCCACAAAAACAAGATAAAAAATAGCAAAGACAACATCATCTTAAGGACATTTTCCCCATCTTTTCTCATGAAAGAGATTCAATTATCACAACCATTCAATTTGTGCATAATAATAGAAGGTTTTTCCTAAATTTTATTTTTACAAAATTAGGTGATGATATATACACAACTGTTAACAAGGAGTTAATTTTTTTTGTGACAATAGAAAAAAAATCCTTTCATTTACATATGCTTTCTGATGCAACAGGAGAGACACTTATTTCCATGGGAAGGGCTGTCGCGTCACAATACACGACGTATCAGGCAACAGAGCACATCTATCCGATGATTCGTAATGAAACGCAGTTACAGAGAGCTCTTGATGAAATACAAAAAGAACCAGGTATTGTTCTTTACACAATGATTGATAAAAAAATTAAGCTCCTTCTTAATAAAAAATGTGAAAGAATAAAAGTCCCTTGTATTGACATATTACATCCTGTTTTAGACGCTTTTCAATCTTACCTTGGAATACCAACAAATTTACGAGTAAGTGCACAGCATGATCTTAATGCAGATTATTTTCGCCGTATTGAAGCATTAGATTTTACAATAGAACATGATGATGGACAGTCTCTTAGCGGTTTGTCAAATGCAGATGTAGTTCTTGTAGGAATTTCAAGAACATCTAAAACGCCTACGAGTATCTATTTAGCAAATCGTGGTATAAAAACCGCTAATGTACCTCTTATTCCAGGAATTGATTTACCAGAAGCTCTTTTAGAAGCAAAAAACTCTTTAATCGTTGGTTTAATTGCTTCAGCTGAAAGAATTTCACATATCCGTCAAAATCGTGATTTGGGGCATGATTTTGCTATTGAAAGCTATACCAATCGTATAAACATAGCTGAAGAATTGACTTATGCAAAACGTATTTGTGAACGTTTTGGTTGGCCCATTATTGATGTAACAAGACGCTCTATAGAAGAAACTGCTGCAGCTATATTTGAACTTTTATCACGATTTCGTGAGGGAAAATGAGAAAAAACATGGGAGAAGATAAATTAATATTAGCATCTCTTAGTCCTTATCGTGCACAATTATTGAAAAAAGCAGGTTTAAGTTTTTTCATTGAAGGGGCATCTTTTTATGAAAGAGAAGTAGAAAAAACAGGAAAAACAAAAAATCCTAAAGAACTTAGCTGTTTTCTTGCAAGTGCAAAAGCAAAAAATGTTTCTGATCGTTTTTCAAATTCTTTGGTTATAGGTTGTGATCAGGTATTTGAATTGGAGGGGAGAGTTCTCCATAAAGTTACAAGTAGCAAGGAAGCATATCAACGTTTACATGATTTATCAGGAAAAAAACATTCTCTCCATAGTGCAGTGGCTTTATTTCAAAATGGGCAAGAAGTTTGGACAGAAGCTTTTAGTGCACATATGTCAGTACGTCCTCTTTCATCAGAATTTATTGAACGTTATTTAGCACGTGTAGGAACAGATGTTCTTAACAGTGTAGGAGTATATCAAATTGAAGGTGAAGGGATCCACCTTTTCGAAAAAATTGACGGAGATTTTTTTACCATTATTGGTTTACCTTTATTACCTCTGCTCATAAAATTGCGTCATCTTGGGGTCGTTTATGGTTGATTTGTCATTTAAAAACAGAAAAATGGTGTTTCCACGTGCTTTTGTTATTGGCAATCCTATTCATCATTCAAGATCACCAAAAATTCATAATTTTTGGCTTAAACAATATAATTTACAAGGTGATTATTTCGCTCAAGAAGTAAGATCTGAAGAATTTAGAGGCTTTATCACATCTATAAAAGAAAGAGGTTTTTGTGGAGGTAATATTACTCTACCATATAAGCAAGAAGCCTTTCGTTTAGTAAAATATAAAGATGATATAGCAACAATGATTGGTGCGGTTAATACATTATGGTATGAAGGAAATAAGCTTTGTGCAACAAATACTGATGCCTATGGTTTTAGTGCTAATCTCGATGATTTTGCATCTGATTGGGGAGGAAAAATAGCGGTTGTATTTGGTGCGGGGGGGGCTGCATGTGCCATTTTATACGCATTAAAAGAACGTGGTTTTGAACGTATTTATTTACTCAATCGTACAAAACAACGCGCAGATATTTTAGCTGAGCATTTCGGAAAATCTGTTGTGGTTCAAGATTGGCATAATATAAATGAAACACTTTATCAGGCTGACTTAATCGTTAATACAACCTCTGTCGGTATGGTCAATTCAAATGAGAAAAAAAACGCTTCTTTCTTTTATGATTTTCGTAAAGTAAAGACAACAGCACTGGTAACAGATATTGTTTATACACCATTAATAACCCCTTTTTTACAACAAGCAAAAGCACATGGTCTAAGAACGGTTGATGGTCTTGGTATGCTTTTACATCAGGCTGTTCTTGGTTTTGAAAGATGGTTTGGAATAAGACCAGAAGTGACGGAAGAATTAAGGACAGCAATTTTAGAGGATATGGGTGAAAAGAGAGGATGAAAATCATAGGGTTAACCGGATCAATTGCTATGGGAAAAACAACAGTTGCTGGTTTTTTTAGACAAGCGGGGGTTTCTGTTTTTAGCGCTGATGAAATGGTCCATAAACTTTATGATAGCGAGAAAACATGCTCACTCATAAAACATATTTTTCCTGACGTTATTGAAAATGGAAAAATTAATCGTGTAAAACTTTCTGAAATTTTGATCAATGATGATAAAAAATTACAAAAATTAGAAAAAATAATTCATCCTTTGGTTAGAACAAAAGAAGAAGAATTTGTTGAGACAGCGCGCCAGCAGGGAGAAAAATTAGTTGTTCTTGATATTCCACTTCTTTTTGAAACAAAAAGTGAAAAACGTGTAGACTTTGTGGTTGTTGTTTCCGCTCCACTGACAATGCAAAAAGAACGCGCAATGATTCGTCCAAATATGAGTGAGGAAAAATTTGCTTTTATCTCTTCTAAACAAATGTCTGATGAAAAAAAACGAGAACGTGCTGATTTTGTTATAGATACAGGGAAAGATTTAGAAAACACACGTCAACAAGTTTTTTGTTTAATAAAAAAATTACTAAAGAATGAAGATAATGCGTGAGATTATTTTTGATACAGAGACAACAGGTTTAGATAAAGATAAAGACCGTATCATTGAAATTGGTTGTGTGGAAATGGTTGATCGTTATCTTACAGGCCGCCAATTCCATGTTTATTTAAACCCAAAAGGTGTTATTATTCCCGATGAAGTTGTAGCAATTCATGGTTTAACCAATGAACGTTTAAAAAATGAAAAAAGCTTTAGCGATATTGCCGATGAATTTTTGGAGTTTATCAATGGTGCAATGATGATTGCACATAATGCGAGTTTTGATATTGGTTTTATTAATGCGGAATTAGGAAGAGCGAATAAACCACAGATCAGTGTTGATAATATTCTTGATACATTGGCTATGGCACGGCGTAAATTTCCTATGGGTCCTAATTCTCTTGACGTTTTGTGTAAGCGTTTTGGAATTGATAATAGTCATCGTACTTTACATGGTGCTTTGCTTGATGCAGAGATTCTCGCGGATGTTTATATTGAACTTATTGGTGGAAAACAGGGTGTACTAGGGTTTGACAAAAAAGAAAGTGCTAACGAAAATACCAAAAATGACAAAGATGTTCCCTATGCAGTTAAATCACGCCCACAACCCTTACCTTCAAGATTAAATGCACAAGAAAGAATGATGCATGCTGATTTTATCAAAAAAATGGGTGAAAAAGCTTTATGGAATGAGTTTAAGTTTCTTCAATAGTTCCTTATTTTTTTCTCTGAAAAAATTAGAAAATTCGGAAGTAATAATATTTCTAAAAAACACCCTAAAAAAATGGTCGTTGTGGGGAGGGGAACACCACAACGACCCTGTCGCTACTTCGTACCTCAGCTATCATAGGAGGAGCAAAATGAAAGCTATTATATCCTGTAACAGCAAAGAAAAGCTCTAGGTACTTAACATAAGCCGTAACGACATTATGCTTTATGAAAACAAAAAATGGCTTTTTAGAGGCAATTTGATAAATTTAAAAATAAAAATAAAAAAATATACAAGATTGAATTACTTTTTAGCTGAAATGGAGAAATAAAACTGTCATGAGAGCGACGGATCATCTTTTTTTAGTTGACGGATCAGGTTATGTTTTTCGTGCTTACTATGCTTTACCGCCTTTAAAGCGCAAAAAAGATGGGCTCCCTGTAGGAGCTGTCGCTGGTTTTTGTAATATGTTGTGGAAACTACTCTGTGATGCGCGTAATACAGCCACAGGTGTTGTTCCAACACATTTTGCTGTCATTTTTGACTATTCATCCGATACATTTCGGAAACAAATTTATCCACAATATAAAGCGAACCGAGAGGCGCCTCCTGAAGATCTTATTCCTCAGTTTTCTTTAATACGCCAAGCAACAAAGGCTTTTAATTTGCCTTGTATAGAAAAAGAAGGATTTGAAGCCGATGATTTAATTGCTACCTATGCCCAATTGGCAACAAATGTTGGAGCAAAAACCACTATTATTTCTTCTGATAAAGATCTTATGCAGTTGGTTAATGCGCACGTGTCTTTGTATGATGGAATGAAAAATAAACATATAGGGGCTCTAGATGTTTTAGAAAAATGGGGGGTAGAGCCCGAAAAAATGGTCGATTTGCAAGCTTTGACTGGCGATTTGACAGATAATGTCCCAGGTATTCCAGGTATTGGTCCCAAAACTGCAGCTCAATTGTTAGAACAATTCGGTTCTCTTGATGCTTTGTTGCAACGAGCTGGGGAAATTAAGCAAACAAAACGACGTGAAAATATTCAAACCTATAGTGAACAGGCAAAAATTTCTCGTGAACTCGTTCGGTTGAGAACAGATGTGCCGGTAGATAATGATTTAGACGATTTTATTTTGGAACCTCAAGATGGTCCGCGTTTAATTTCTTTTCTTAAAGCGATGGAATTTTCTACACTAACGCGTCGTGTTGCAGAAGAGACAGAATGTGATACAGCAGTTATTGAAGCACTTGATGTAGATATTGAATGGAATACTTCTGAGCAAGGAACCAACAGTGATTTTAAGAAAATGTCTTCTCATGATTTTTGTGAAAATTCTCCACACGTTTTTGCACAAAGACGTAAAGATCAAGCTCTGACACAAAAAATTACAAGAGATTCGTATATAACGATTCTTGATGAAAAAATTTTGAAAGAATGGTTATTAGAAGCACAAGAAAAAGGCTTTTTCGCTTTTGATACTGAAACATCCTCACTTGATCCGCTGCAAGCAAAACTTGTGGGTTTTTCATTGGCTTTACAGCCGGAAAAAGCAGCTTATATCCCTCTTGAACATATTGAAGGAGAAGATGATCTTCTCGGGAATAAACGCATTTCTGGACAGATTGAGACACAAAAAGCTTTAGCACTTTTAAAACCAATATTAGAAAATGAAGCGATATTAAAAATTGGTCAGAATATAAAATATGATTGGTTGGTGATGAAGCAATATGGCATTGTGATGCGTTCTTTTGATGATACAATGCTTTTGTCATATGCTTTAGATGCTGGCACTTTAACACATAATATGGATGACTTATCTCAGCGTTGGCTTGGGCATAAAACAATTGCTTATAAAGATTTAACCTATAATGGGAAAAAGATAGCTTCTTTTGCAGAGGTGGATCTAAAGCAAGCAACGCATTATGCTGCTGAGGATGCTGATATAACGCTTCGCTTATGGAAAGTTTTAAAACCACAGCTTGTATCTCAAGGGATGACAAAAGTTTATGAGCGTCTTGATCGACCGCTCATAGAAGTTCTTGCAAGAATGGAAGAACGTGGAATCCTTGTTGATAGACAGATTTTATTGCAACTTTCAGGAGAATTAGCACAAGCCGCTTTTATTCTAGAAGAAGAAATTTATCAGTTAGCGGGTGAAAAATTTAATCTTGCTTCTCCAAAGCAATTAGGTGAAATTCTCTTTGGAAAAATGGGGTTACCTGGAGGTACTAAGACAAAAGGTGGTCAGTGGTCAACTTCTGCGCAGGCATTAGAAGAGTTGGCTTCTGAAGGTCATGTTTTGCCACGTAAAATTATTGATTGGCGTCAACTTGCAAAACTAAAATCTACCTATACAGATGCTTTACCTTCCTATATTTTACTGAAAACAGGGCGTGTTCATACAAATTATTCTTTGGCAACAACATCAACAGGACGATTATCATCGTCAGAACCAAATTTGCAAAATATTCCAGTACGAACCGCTGAGGGGCGTAAAATCCGAAAAGCTTTTATTGCGCCAGAAAAACATGTATTGCTGTCGGCTGATTATAGCCAGATTGAATTGCGCATTCTTGCACATATTGCCGACATCACGGCGTTAAAAGAAGCTTTTGCTAGAGGACAGGATATTCATGCAATCACTGCATCACAAATGTTTGGGGTTGCTATAGAGGGAATGCATTCAGATATACGACGACGGGCAAAAGCGATTAACTTTGGTATTATTTATGGCATTTCAGCTTTTGGATTAGCCAATCAATTGGGAATTTCGCGGCAAGAAGCTGGGCGTTATATTAAACTTTATTTTGAAAGATTTCCAGGAATTAAAGATTATATGGAAAAGATAAAAAACTTTGCACGTCAAAATGGTTATGTAGAAACCATTTTTGGACGCCGTATTCATTATCCGGAAATAAAGTCAGCAAATATACAAATTCGTGCCTTTAATGAACGGGCTGCCATTAATGCACCAATTCAAGGATCAGCAGCAGATATTATTCGTCGTGCCATGATTCAGATGGGCGATGCTTTGGAAAAAGAAAAACTGTCAGCAAAAATGTTGCTACAAGTGCATGATGAATTGATTTTTGAGGTACCAGAAGGTGAGAGTGAAAAAACCATGGCTGTTGTTAAAAAGGTTATGGAAAATGCGACAATGCCAGTCCTTTCTTTATCGGTACCGCTTGAAGTAAAAGTGATGTCCGCCCAAAATTGGGATGAAGCACATTAGCCTTGTTCACTTGTCTTTTTTAGAAAAGTCATGGCATTAGCAAGATCAAGATAAGCTTTTATAGGTAAATGATCTGAGGCAATGCGTGCAAGTGGTGAATGATGCGTTTCAATATTTGTCACCAATTGATGGGGAAAGGCAAAAACTCTATCAAGAGCGAGAAAAGGAAATCGAGAAGGAAAGCTTGGTACAACTCTAAATGTGTTCCCAAAATAGGGAGAAAAATGGTTTAGAGATGAACTTTTTCCTACCCTCCATTCATTAAAATCACCAATGAGGAGTGTGGGCATGAGAGGGCGTGTTTGCAGAAGTGAAAGGAGCATTTTTGTTTGCTGGTTACGGGAATGGCGTAATAAGCCAAAATGAGCTGCAATAACACGAATAAAACCGACTTCCATTTCTAACTCTACAATCACCGCTCCACGGGGTTCTATACCAGGAAGAGTAATTTGTAAGATGTTGCGTACATGCCCTTTTCGCAAAAAGAGAGCATTACCATGCCAGCCATGCCCCTGAGGTGACATAGTATTCAAGGGTACAGGAATCAGACCCGTTTCAGCTTTTAAAAGTTGAAGATCAATAAGGCCAATGCGTTCACCAAAACGTTTATCTGCTTCTTGAAGAGCAAGAATATCAACTTTCAGTTCATGAATAACACGTATAATTCGTGCAGGGTTAAAAACTTTATCAATACCTATGCATTTATGAATGTTATAAGAAGCAGCAGTAAGATCATAATGATTATTCTGATTTGAGGTGTCTGGTCGATAACAAGTACGATTACTGAGTGCATTTAAAAGAGAGTGAGAAAGTTTTTCCTGCATAAATGCAGTGAAGCGGGGAAATCCTTTTTTGTAAGGCTTTTTTATCATTTTGTTAGAAGAACACTCAAAGAGGTAAATGAT
The DNA here is from genome assembly GCF_040545155.1 of Bartonella silvatica. Taxonomy (NCBI): domain Bacteria; kingdom Pseudomonadati; phylum Pseudomonadota; class Alphaproteobacteria; order Hyphomicrobiales; family Bartonellaceae; genus Bartonella; species Bartonella silvatica. The sequence continues at coordinate 171,664 of NZ_JBEPLI010000001.1, read as the reverse complement.
TTATCTTAAAAGTAAAAGAACCTTGTTTCTTAAAAGAAACAAGGTTCTTTAGTTACGTTATAGACGTTGCCATCAATCACGGTTTGAACCAAGAAACTGTAGCAAGAAAACAAACATATTAATGAAATCAAGATAAAGACTAAGTGCACCCATAATAATTTTACGACCTTGGGTATCAACACCATCTCCCTCATAATACATTAATTTAATGCTCTGTGTATCATAAGCTGTTAAACCAGCAAAAATGAAAACACCAATCACAGATATGGCAAATTGTAAGGCACTTGATCCAAGAAAGATATTAACAATCATGGAAATTATTAAGCCAACCAAACCAATAAAAAGAAATGACCTTATTGCTGTGAGGTCGCGCTTTGTTGTATACCCATAAAGCGAAAGAGCACCAAAAGAAGCAGCAGTAATAACAAAAGTTTGCACAACACTTTCTGTTGTGTAACGTAAAACGATAGAAGACAACGAAAGTCCAACGAGGGCAGCATAAGCAAAAAAGAGGCTACGAGCTGCACTTGTACTCAATGTGCTAATTTTGAAACTGAGGAATAAGACTGCTACAAGCGGTGCAAACATAACAAGGTATGAGAGCGGTGATGTATAAAATGTTACTCCAAATGAAGTTAAATAAACACTGCTATTGATTTGAGCTGCTGCTTGGCTCATATCCGTTGTTGTCGCTAATGATGCAATTACATAAGCAGCAGCGGCTGTAATAAGCAAACCAATGGCCATGGTGTTATAGACACCCAGCATATAGCTGCGCAATCCTTGATCAATTGATGCATCGGCATGGGAAACAGACGCCGAACGTAAATTTTTGAAATCAGCCATAATATAAAGTCCTTTAGCATATGTTCCACCAGATGTTGGGATTAAAAAGAATCTCTGCTTTTTTGAGAGTAGGCTTGCATAAGCTTTTTCTTAGCAGATACAAATAACCCCAGGCGCCGCTGGCGGAATTCCAGCATACCTCCTTATATTATGGAGATTTATTTTAAAATTACAAGAGAGTTATACAGGGAGGAAACCTTACAAATTCGTAAGAAAAGATTTTATTTTTTACCTGATTGGCGCGTTATTTTATTATTTATATGAAAAAAAAGATTATAAGACTGCTTTTATTTCACACATAAGTAGTTTTATGTAAATTTATCGGGCATCATCATTTTTGCATTTGTCGTGATGTAAGGAAGTACCAGTCATTATATTATTTTTTAGCTTTCACCGTTACGCTCTACAGTTTGTTACAAATATATTCAGGGGACAGTATTTCAAGATCTATATCAATTTAATTTATTGATCTGCTATTGAAAAATTTTTCTGTTTGAGAACAAGAATGAAGCAGTTTTTTTATAACCTTGAAAGAATATGAACGCAATCTTTAAAGTAAGCATTTATATTAGAAATAAAGATCCCCATTTTGCAATGATAAAATATGAAAAAAAGAGCAATAAAAAATACGGACAAGATGATCACCAGTACTTTATCATAACAACCTTAGTTACAGAAGAAACAATGTTTAAAATAACAAACAAGAGAAAAATTGTTTATTAAACAAAAACTATTTTTAATGCTGTAAGGTACAGATATAAATGAATAAAACAGAGTGCTCTTTAACAAAATTATTATGTAAAAAAGCAATCAGGAACAAGTTCTAAAAAAGTGTAAGTTATGTGCACTGTGATTAGTATATTGTATAAAATATGTTTATTTTGAACAAATGAAAAAAATTCTTATTTAGATAACGGGTGATTAGAAAGAGATTTCTCTTTTATCCAAATGCGTAACTCTTCAATAAGGATAGCAATGACACCAACGGTGATGAAACTATCTGCGAGATTAAAAACAGCAAAATAAAAAATATCATCGATATGAAAGAGTATATAATCAGTGACATGATGAAAACGAATACGGTCAATAAGGTTACCAATGGCTCCACCAATAATAAGGGTGAGACCAAAGCGCGTTAAATATCTTTTATATTCAGTATTTTTCCAAAACCATAAAAGAAAAACAATAATAACAAGCGTGATGGCAATGAGTCCCCATTGAGAAAAGGAGGATAAAAATGAAAATGCTACACCAGAATTACGTACATGATAGAGGGAAAGGAAAGGAAAAAAAGAGCTTTCTGTTTCTAAGGGAATATTATGTACAACCCAGTATTTGACAGCTTGGTCTAGTCCTACAATAAGCATCAAGCTAAAAATAAAGAAAGACAGAGATTTGTGTGTCATTATTTAGCCCTTATATATCTAGTGTTAAATAAGGACGGCGGATCTCATAAAGCATGATAGCTGTTGCTATCGCTAAATTAAGCGAATCTGCGCGTCCACTTTGCGGAATACGTGCAAGTTGGTCACAACGACTTGCAAGATTGTCGGGGAGTCCCTGTTTTTCGTTCCCCATTAAAAGGATAATGGGACCATTTTTGAAATTAATTGTGCGGTAATCAATAGTACTTTTCAGATGTGTGCCAATAACCATACCTTTAAAATGCTCAGACCAGTTTAAAAAAGTACTTTCATCACAGCGATAAAGCGGTATAGAAAAAATTGATCCCATTGTTGCGCGTACAGTTTCAGGTGAGAAAGGATCTGTGGTTTCACCAATCAAAATAACACCTTTTGCTCCTACAGCATCAGCTGTGCGAATGATGGTGCCAAGATTTCCAGGATCACGCGCTTGATCAAGAGCAACATAAACATCATCGAATCGCTCTTTTATTGTTTTAATTTCTTGCCATTGTTGTTTAAAAATACCGATAACTGTTTGTGGGTTATCACGGCGCGTAATGGATTCCATTACTTTTTGTGATGCTTTTATGACAAAGCCTCCATTGGCTATCGTGTGTGCAGCAGTATTTTCGATAATTGTATTACCAATTTGGCTCTTGGAAAAGATAAGCGTTTGTATTGTCCAACCAAGATTGAGAGCATCGATCACCAATTTTAATCCTTCTGCCATGAAGAGATTTTCTCGACTGCGATTTTTCTTTTGATTAAGTGCTCGAAGATCTTTGATGATAGGATTGCTAAGAGAGGTGATTTCTTTAACTTTACCGGTTTTGTTTATACACATATTTAGGCAGTCCAACGGCTAAAAAGAGAAGTAGAAAGGGCGCGTCCAGCAGCTTCTTCACGCAAAATCAGTTCACCTGATTCGATCGTGCCACCCAAGTTTATTAATTCATCACGCATGAGTGCATGCAATGCGTAAAAAGAGGCACGAATAGAATAAGCTGTAAGCACAATAGAAAGAGGTTTATCAGAGAGAAGCTTGCGACAATTTGTAATCATTGTCGGTAAATGATCGAAGAGTTGCCAAATTTCACCATGGGGTCCGCGCCCATAGGCAGGAGGATCAAGAAGAATCATATCATAGCTTTTTTTACGACGCAGTTCGCGTTCGACAAATTTTACAGCATCATCACAAATCCAACGAATAGAATTATTTGATAATCCTGCTCTTTCTTGATTGGCTTTTGCCCAGGAGATAGCTTTTTTAGAAGCATCAACATGTGTAACATTGGCACCTGCGCGTGCACCAACAAGCGAAGCAATACCAGTATAGCCAAAGAGATTGAGTAATTTAATTGGGCGTGTAGATTTTATAATTTGATCTTCTATAAAGCGCCAATGAGCATCTTGTTCGGGAAAAACACCGACATGACGAAAGGAAGTAAAACGGCCTAGAAAAGATAGTCCATTCCAAGTAAGGGGCCAAGTTTCCTTAAGTGTTTTTTGGGGAAAGTGCCAACGGCCAACACCTTCTTCATCTCGATTACCTGTAAAAACAGCATCAACATGATCCCATTCTTTTTGTGATAAAGCGGGTCTCCATAATGCTTGCCCCTCTGGTCGAATAATGCGGTAAGCTCCGTAACGCTCTAATTTTTTTCCATTTCCAGAATCAATAAGCGCGTAATCTTCACTCTCCCTTGTTTCTAAAATAAGAGGTAAAATTTCCTGCGGATGCTTATCGTTGTTATGAGATTGAAAGCACTGTGCAGACATGTTTGGCATAATGATCCAGATATTTTAAAAGTTATCTTAAAATCTTTTATCTCGTAAGAGTGTAAAGTTTTCAGATTAATTAAAGCATGTATAGAAAAAAAGGGGAAGGGTACTTTTAAATTTTGTATTAAAACGGGACAAAAAAGAATTTTCTTAAAAGACCATTATACCATATCTGCAATTGATGTTTTTAATTTTTCAAGTTCAGCTTTATTTTTTTTGAGTTCTTTTTTGCAGTCATAATACGCAAGCCAATTAATTAATCGGCCTAATAAAATACCAATGCCCAAAAAGATAAACAGCCATATAAAAAGAGGAGCGCGATAAGTAAAACGCGCAGAGCTTATTCGAAAAGGATCAAGAATTAATGTGACCATTTGATCATTAGCCATGACAAAAGCAATCAAAAAAACTGTAAAAAACATCAAAACAATTGTTAAAAAGACACGTTTAATTATCATCATTTTACTCATTTTGGTTAAGTCGATCACGCAAATCCTTTCCAGTTTTAAAAAAAGGAATCCATTTTTCTTCTACGGCAACGGCTTCTCCGGTTCTTGGATTGCGACCATTACGGGCTGAACGGCTTTTGACGGAAAAAGCTCCAAAGCCACGAAGTTCAACACGATTACCATTCGCAAGTGCTGTTGAAATTTCCTCAAAAATAGCATTGACAATATTTTCCACATCACGTTGAAAAAGATGCGGGTTCTGACGTGCAATAATTTGCACAAGTTCTGATTTTACCAAAATAACCTCACTTTCGCACAAAAACGTTCTTTACAACTACGATATACATTACAACAGATAAGCAGATGCAAGTAGAATAAAACAAAGAAAAAATAAATTGCAAGAAACAAAATTTGAAAATATGTCGTATTAAGGTTATACAGGTCAAAAAATGCGGAATATTATAAGAGATTAGGGTCATATGTCCGTACACAATCATTATGAAGCGAATCCATCTGTTAGTGATGTTTTTAGAAAGGCATCTCGTCATTCGCGTCGGATTAGTATATTAAAATTTTTTCTGCCTCTCTTTGCATTGGTTATAGCGCTTATTTTTAGTTGGTTTACATTTTTCTTTGTTCCCGTTGTTTCTGATCCTGTAACTTTCAGTCATGAAGAGGAAGAAGGGGTAAAGTTGACGATGCTTAACCCAAAATTAGAAGGCTATACGCGCGCTCACGAACCTTATTGGCTTAAGGCAGAAAAAGCATTTCAAGATCGTAAACGTTCTGGAATAATTGAGCTGGAAAATATTACAGCTGAACTCTTTTTAGGAAAACAAAGGCGAATTTTTCTCGATGCGCAAGGTGGAAATTATGATAACATAAATGGTTTTTTACAATTAGATAAGCCATTCACGATTACTACAAATGATGGAGTAACTGCACAATTTATGGCGGCAAATATTAATTTATCTGATGGGCAATTAAATACAGATAAACGTATCAATATTCGGCGTGCGGGTTTTCATCTTACAGCCAATTCTTTGCAAATTCGAGAAAAAGGGCAAAAAATTTATTTTCATGGTGGGGTGTATTTATTGCTTGGCAAGAAATGAGAGAATATTCAATAAGACATTTTAACTGACTTTATGAAAGAAAAATATTTTTATAGGTAAAGAAAAGAATTGAAAGTAATAAAATGAAGCTGAAGAAGTCATATAAAAAACTGATGAGCATTGCTTTGGCTTTTATCATAGGAATATTAGGATTTGAAACAGTTTGTTCATATGCTGAAGTGACCCATTTTGGTATGCGTTTATCAGATAATAATGAACCAGTAGAGCTTCATGCAAACTCTTTAGAAGTTCGTGATAAAGAGGGAATAGCACTCTTTAAGGGTGATGTTTCGGTCAACCAAGGTGAACGTCTTCTGCGAGCAGCGAAATTAATTATCTACTACGATAAAACGCAAAAGATGGCAGATTTGGATAAAATAGATACAAAAATGTCATCACCTTCTTGGTTAAATTCGTCAGGCATTAAGAAAATTGAAGCTTTAGGAAAAGTTTATATAAAAGTTGCTGCGCAAACCGCTACAGGGGATAAGGGCGTCTTTGATGGAAAGTCAAAAACAATGAGTTTGACAGGAAGTAATGTTGTCTTAACCGATGGTAACAATGTTGCGACAGGGTGCAAACTGACGGCAGATATGAAAAGCGGGAAGGCTTTTTTAGAAGGTTGTAAGACGTCTAAAAAAAGGGGCCGTGTCTCTATTATTTTAAAACAAAGTCAAGAAAACGGCCATTAAGGTTTCATGTTTGGAATCAAAATAAAAAAACGAATATATCAGTATGATCCTGCAAAAGAAGTTTTAAGAGAGCGCTTAAAGGGAACATTAATTGCTAGTAAGTTGATTAAAGTTTACCGTGGAAGACAGGCTGTTAAGGGTGTTTCTTTTGGTATTCGCACAGGAGAGGCCGTTGGCATTTTAGGCCCCAACGGTGCGGGAAAAACAACATGTTTTTACATGGTGACTGGTCTTGTTAAATCTGATGGGGGATCCATTAAGATCGATGGGTTTGATATTACCCATCTTCCGATGTATCGACGTGCTCGTTTAGGTATAGGATATCTTCCGCAAGAGGCTTCTATTTTTCGTGGTCTTTCAGTAGAAAATAACATTAAAGCTGTTTTAGAGATTGTTGAAAAAGATCGTTTTAAGCGGCGTGAGGAGTTAGATAGTCTTTTACATGAATTTAAAATTGACCATTTACGTAAAATGTCTGCACTTTCTTTGTCAGGGGGGGAGCGCCGAAGGTTGGAAATTGCGCGTGCTTTAGCGTCTCGCCCCAATTTTCTTTTGCTTGATGAACCTTTTGCGGGAATTGATCCTATTGCCATTTTTGATATTCAGCAACTTATTCGTCACTTAACGAAGCGTGGAATTGGTGTTTTGATAACGGATCATAATGTACGTGAGACATTGGGGCTTGTCGACCGTGCATATATCATTCATGCAGGACAAGTATTGGTTCACGGACATCCCAACGATATTATCAACAATGTTGATGTACGAAGAATCTATTTAGGAAATAAATTTTCTCTTTAGCTTTTATAAGTTTCAATTAATTAAATAGATTACTATCAATGACCGTTTTCACACATGCACAAAGTAAATATATTCTAAAAGGGTAAAAAAACTTTATAGGATTCCTAACACAGAATATTTTGAATTATAACGAGAATCTATCGTTTGGGATGTGAGCTTCTAATATCGCAAAATACCTCTATTTTTAATTGGTTTATACTGATAGCAAGTAAAATTATTTTATTTTTTATCATAGATAAAACTGTGTGAGGTTAAAAAGCAATTGAGAGAGAGTTAAAACTCTTTTCTTTTATGAATTATTGAAATGCGAGGATTATCGAGATATCATAGCGGAGTAAATATAATGATGGTGCTGATTTTTACTTGAGAATCATTGTTGGTATATATTTCCACAACATAATTAAAAGCAATTTTTGTTACATTTACAAAATTATAATGATCTTATTAAGAACTTAAAATAAATAAGGAAATACAAATGCTTGTAGAAAACAATTTTTGGTTTTGTTAAGCGTCAAGACTTTTTTAAATGATTGTTTCATCATATTATCTCTGAGAAACACCTTAATTTATGCCAAAATTTCTTTTATAATTATAATTTCCTAAAAAGTGGAAAAAGACAGTAAAGACTTTATGAGAATGAGGTAGTTGTGTTGTTTTTGATTAAACCGTGAAAAGGCACCATTAGGCTAACTTTATTGTGGATGATAAATAAGGATATAAATAGGTATGTGTGTCATGGAATGTATATACGAGTGATACTTTTCCCTTTTTGAATCAAACAACATGTAAATGATACTGTTTTGGGTATTTTAATGATGAAGTCATGGGGTATTGATATGATGGTTATCAGATAGGAGTTTTTGTGTTTTGTTGTTTTTTATTGCGCATTTAAGGTGGATGTATAGCTATCGGCATTATACTAAGCCTAGGATAAAGATGAAGCAATTGAGAATCTTTGGATCATTGTGATCAAGTAGAGAAAAAGCAACATAGTCATCGTCAAAATAATGCACTTAATATGTTTTGTATTTTATAGGAGCTTATTCTTAAGAAGAAAAAGCTTGGTGGAGGGTTGTGCGCTAAGCGTTGTGGTTAAGGGATGAATCGCTTTATAAATAGTATTCTTTTCCAGTAAGGTAAGAAATTAATTTTATGGAAAATGTCATTTTTTATTTTTTCATATTATTAATTGGAAATTGAATACTGTTTATACTGCATCAAAATGATACGAGATAAATTGAAAAATAAAAACACAGATGTTGGGGTCAGAAAATAAGAAAGAACTTTCGTTATCTCCATCGTTTACAGGTTTATTGGTGCACATTTGAGCGTGTATAAAGGAAAATGAAACTATGAATTTGATTGAATTAATTGCACCGGAGGCAATTATTCCGGCTCTTAAGGCAAATTCGAAAAAACAAGTTTTGCAAGCTTTAGCTGAAAAAGCTGCCAAGCTGACAGGTCTTAGTGAACGTGTCATTTTTGATATTATTTTGCAACGTGAAAAATTAGGTTCAACGGGTCTTGGTGGTGGTATCGCGATTCCTCATGGAAAACTGCCTGATATTAATCGAATCATTGGTATATTTGCACGGCTTGAAAGTCCTGTTGATTTTGAAGCACTTGATGATGAGCCAATAGATCTTGTTTTTCTCCTTTTAGCACCTGAAAATGCTGGTGCTGATCATTTAAAAGCTTTGTCGCAGATTGCGCGTGTTTTACGCCATGCAGATGTTGTTCAGAAGTTGCGTAACACCTATGATGCTCACGCACTTTACGCTTTATTGGTTCAAAGTGCAGAGTCAAATGCAGCTTAAAATACAGTATAATGTGCTTTTACGAACAGAGCATTATAGGATATCGTTGAAAAAATAAAAAAGCTTGCATTTAAAATCTTAGATTCATTCATTATATTAAGTGACCTTGAAAAAACTCTCTCAAAAGATTTTTTCAAGGTGTTTATGGGAAAAAGTAGCTTATAGTTTTTGTTATTTTTCGTATGTAAAACATTCGCTATCATGTTTTTTGATCTATTTATTTCTCATATTCGGCTGTAAGTTTGCCTTTTTTAAAGTCAAAACAATTTTAATTGTATAGATATTTAAAATTAAAAAGGGGAAATAGAGCATCTCATGTTGCAACCTTGTTAGAAGGAGGGAGAGCAGCAGTTATTTTAAATATCAATTGTACAAGGATAATACGAAAAGGCCATTTTGAATATTGAGAGAAAGTTATAAGTCTAAGGCTGGTTATAGAACTTTTCAGTTCCATTAATGAAGCTGTTTTGAAAAAGATAAAGTAAACGGATGAGAGGACAACGAGAAATAAAAAGTTTGGATATTTTTATAAAATACATTGAAGGAAGATAATAATATTTTATAAGCGGATTCCTCCAATATTGCCAAACGCGTTAAGATAATATGATTAATGGGAGAGGATACTGAAGTCGTTTCAGAACTCGGCTTTTAATATGCGTATGAAGGTAAAGTTGCATATGTCTGTTTGTACAGGGTTTATACGCTCAAAATATGCAGGTCATTCAAAAGTGTTGTCCAGACTATACTGAGTTAAAGTATGGACAACGTTACAGTAGGTGAGATCATAATTTTTTTTGATTTTTATTAAGATAAATGCATTAGGCTATGTCTTAAGTCTGTGGATAATATCTGGAAGGTTGTAAAGTTGGGGGTATTTATTTATGGTGTTATTTTCTAAAGTTTTTCAACAAATTGCTTTCTATAAAAGGGGTTAGTTTATTTATTAACGGGTTAATGGTATATTCATACTTCGTTTTGGAACTCCAGTTCTTGAAGGGGTGATTTTTATACGAAAGATGGGTCACATAGAATCAAAGTATTATTTTAAAATCTGATTATGAATAAAAAATCGTATTTTAGTAGCAACGAAAAAGTCACAATGAAAGGTAAAAGATTGCTTTGGTTTACATGAAGGCATTTTGCTTTTAGAAGGGTTAGAAAAATAACGCTAAGGCATCGATAGGCTTTTGTTGAGCTTTTTCAAAAAGAGATTTTGTTAGAGATTAAAGAAGTGAGCTAAATGAAGATGTTTGAAAAAACTATTATTGTTGCAGCTGTAATGACTCTTGTTACGACTGGGGCGACATGTGCACAAGCACCAAGACGTTTAAATCAATTTGAAGCGTGGGGAGCTTATTCTTATAAATCGCCAGGAAATACAATTTGCTATGTGTTGTCCGTCCCTTTAGAATCGCTTCCCACGACAGTGAAACATGGTGATAATTTCTTTTTAGTGACCAAGCGCTCTCATTCACCCGTTTCGTTTGAGCCACAGTTCATGGCTGGTTATCCGTTTAAAGAAGGGTCAAGAGTTACTGTGACAATTGGGAATAGAGGTTTTGATTTTTTTACAAAGGATTCGTCAGCTTGGTTAGCTTCATCAGCTCTAGAAAAGCAGCTTGTTTCTGCTATGCGTGCTGGAATAAAGATGACCGTGAAAGCTATATCAAAACGAGGAACCCATACGACTTATACTTATTCCTTAAAAGGGATTACTGCTGCATTAAATGCGGCTCAGAAGTGCCATTAAGGCTTCTGTATTTTAAAATAAACAATATAAAGCGATATAAATTGGAAAACAATGGCCGTTTCATATGACCTTAGACCGGTTGGTTCACGCCCGGTACGAGAAGCAGATAATTTTGTTGTGAAAAAAAGCTCGAAGCTCTCTTTAATTGGCTTATCGCAAAATGAAATAATACAAGCTTTAAGGACAGCTGGTGTGCCAGAGCGTCAAACACGTATGCGTATGCGTCAACTTTGGCATTGGCTTTATGTGCGGGGTGTTTCAAACTTTGATGAAATGCTGAATATTTCTAAACCAATGCAAGAAATGCTTAAAAGTCGTTTTTCTATTGCGCGTCCAGAAATTGTCGGAGAGCAAATATCAAAGGATGGGACACGTAAATGGCTTTTGCGTTTTCCAGCACGTGGGGCTGGATGGCCTGTCGAAATTGAAACAGTTTATATCCCTGAGGAAGGGCGTGGTACCTTATGTCTTTCTTCACAAGTAGGATGTACGTTAACCTGTTCTTTTTGTCATACGGGAACACAGGTCCTTGTTCGTAATTTAACAGCGGAGGAAATTTTAGCACAAGTATTGGTTGCGCGTGATTGTTTGGGAGATTTTCCTGATAAGAATACCCCTGATGGGGCGGTTGTTCCAGTTGAAGGACGCAAAATCACAAATATTGTTATGATGGGAATGGGAGAACCACTTTATAATTTTGAAGCAGTCAAAAAGGCTTTATTGATTGCTTCTGATGGGGATGGACTTTCTTTATCAAAGCGTCGAATCACGCTTTCAACCAGTGGGGTTGTTCCCGGAATCGTCCGGACTGGAGAAGAAATTGGCGTTATGTTAGCAATTTCACTTCATGCGGTACATGATACACTTCGGGATATGCTTGTTCCTATCAATAAAAAATATCCGCTTTCGCTATTAATGGATGCTTGCCGTAATTATCCAGGTCTTTCTAATGCCAAGCGCATTACATTTGAATATGTTATGCTAAAAGATATAAATGATAGTCTAGATGATGCTAAGCGATTGATACAATTACTGAAAGGTATTCCTGCAAAGATAAATCTGATTCCTTTCAATCCATGGCCAGGGACAAATTACCAATGTTCTGATTGGGAACAAATCGAGCGTTTTGCCGATGTGATTAATCAAGCGGGATATGCTTCCCCTATTCGAGTACCGCGTGGTCGTGATATTTTGGCAGCATGTGGACAACTTAAATCAGCTTCAGAGCGTCTACGCAAATCTGAACGTTTACGGCTTGAAGATGCGGTTAACAGGTAATAATCTCAGTTTTCAGTGATAAGGAGTTGGAAGGCAAAACTGACAAATATACCGGCGATAAGCCAATTCAGAACGCGCATATAAAGAGAATTTTTCTGAAGGCTTTTGAAGAGTTTATGTGCCATAAAAACGATGGAAATTGTAATGGGAAGAGAAATAGGAATATAAGAAAGCCCTAAAACAAGTAGTTTTTGCATTGCCATGGGATCGTTCGCATTAATAAATTGTGGCAAAAAAGTTATGTTAAAAAGAACAACCTTAGGATTTAAAAGGTTAATTCCAATACCAGCAAGATAGTTACGCTTAGCGCTTTGATATTGAGATGTTTGTAATTTCAAAGAAAATTTTGAATGTTTACGTAATGATTGAATGGCAAACCATAAAAGGTAGAAGGCTCCAGCAATTTTGAGAATGGAAAAAGCGTGTGGTGAAGCAAAAATAAGAGCTGATAAGCCAAGCGCTACGGCAATAACTTGAATGGCAAAACCCGTTGCACTTCCTAACGTACACATAATTCCAGCTTTTTTGTTTTGTGTGATGGTCCGTTCTATAGAAAGCATCATATCAGGTCCTGGAATAAGTGTTAAAATTAATGCCGCCATAGAAAATTGAATCAAAATAGACCATTCAGGAATAAATGACATAGAAGCCTCTCTCTTACCATGTAAAGAGGCATCAGTTGGTGTATACCTCTTACATAAAAAGTGCTTTTTTACACTTTTTAATTTTTTTCATCTTTTAAATTTTCATTAAAGGGTATTTATTTTCATTTTTTTTGGATATTTTAATTTTTTTTCAAAAGTCACCGATATAGTGGAATTTTAAAATGAAAAAATGGCAGAATGTTAAAAAAGTTGTTTTATCCTATTCTGGAGGGCTTGATACATCAATTATTCTTAAATGGTTGCAAAGTGAACTCGGTGTAGAAGTTGTCACTTTTACAGCCGATTTAGGGCAGGGGGAGGAATTGACACTTGCTTACCGCAAAGCTGAAATGTTTGGTGTTAAAGAGATCTATATTGAAGATTTACGCGAAGAATTTGTACGTGATTTTGTTTTTCCAATGTTTCGAGCCAATACAGTTTATGAGGGGAGTTATCTTTTAGGGACATCAATTGCTCGTCCGCTTATTTCAAAGCGCCTTATTGAAATTGCTAGGGAAACAGGAGCAGATGCAATTGCGCATGGAGCAACAGGAAAAGGCAATGACCAAGTACGCTTTGAGCTTTCAGCTTATGCCCTTGATCCTGATATTAAAATTATTGCTCCATGGCGTGATTGGTCTTTTAAAAGTCGGACTGATTTAATGAATTTTGCGCGTAAACACCAAATCCCTGTAGAGAAGGATAAGCAAGGTGAGGCGCCTTTTTCGGTTGACGCTAATTTATTACACGCGTCATCAGAAGGAAAGATTTTAGAAGATCCGTCTACTCCTGCTCCTGAATATGTGTATAGACGGACACTTTCTCCAGAAGCTGCTCCAGATCAAGCAACCAGAATTACAATTGGCTTCAAAAAAGGTGATGCCATTTCGATCAATGGAAAAAGTTTATCTCCTTGGAATTTACTTTCTGAATTAAATGGTTATGGACGAGACAACGGTATTGGCCGGTTAGATTTGGTAGAAAATCGTTTTGTCGGTATGAAATCACGTGGCATTTATGAGACACCAGGAGGAACTATTCTTTTGATTGCGCACCGCGCGATGGAATCTTTAACATTAGATAGGGGAGCTGCTCATTTAAAAGATGAATTAATGCCACGTTATGCCGAACTCATTTATGATGGCTTTTGGTTTTCACCAGAGCGCAAAATGTTGCAGGCTGCTATTGATTTATCACAAGAAAATGTTGAAGGTGAGGTTACATTAAAGCTTTATAAGGGGAATGTAATCGTTGAAGGACGTCAAAGCAAAAAGTCTCTTTACTCAGATAAATTAGTAACCTTTGAGGATGACGGAGGTCTTTACAATCAAAAAGACGCTGATGGGTTTATTAAGTTGAATGCTCTGCGTTTGCGCACATTAGCAGCGCGTTTTTGAGAATATAAACAAACAACGCTATAAAAATTATCCTGATAGTGTAATAATTAAAAAAATATTTTTATATAGAACTGTTAATTTTTTCTCACTTATTAATATTAGAAAACAGATTTTTCTACCCTGTAGTTTGATGTTAAGATCTGTTTTCTTTACGCGTAAGTGTGGTAGGAAGGCTTAAATTAGTAGCAATTAAAGCACCAATAATCAAAATGAGAAAATGACGTTTCATGGTACTTACATTTTACAGATATAGAAATAAAGAAAAGGCAGTGAAAAAATAGGATAAAGGTTGGTCATAACAAAAATGTGATGAGAAAGATTTTGGTAGCTTTTCGCTTGCTATTATTAACGAATAAATTCAAGAACAATACACCATATTATTAAAGAGTTTAATTTTTAGGATAAAAATGATGATGCGTGATCTGTGTGATGCACTTAGCCTTACGCCTGAATTAAAAGATGCGGCTGTTCAATCGAAAGTTTGGCCATTTGAAGAAGCACGCAAGATTATTAAACGGTATGAAAAAACAGGTTATCCAGAGAGTGTAATATTTGAAACAGGCTATGGACCTTCTGGTTTGCCGCATATTGGAACCTTTGGGGAGGTCGCACGTACAACCATGGTACGTCATGCTTTTCATATTCTCACTGAGAATAAGGTTAAAACAAAACTTCTTTGTTTTTCTGATGATATGGATGGTTTACGCAAGGTTCCCGATAATGTCCCTGATCGGGAGAAGATGGAAAACTACCTTGGTCAACCCCTCAGTCGTGTACCAGATCCCTTTGGAGATGATTATCCTTCTTTTGGAGCGGCAAATAATGCACGTTTGCGTGCTTTTCTTGATCGCTTTGGTTTTGATTATGAGTTTGCAAGCGCCACTGATTATTATAGTTCTGGTCATTTTGATGAAACACTTTTAAAAATATTAGCCTGTTATGATAAGGTTATGGCCATTATTCTGCCAACACTGGGGGAAGAACGACGCGCTACCTATTCGCTTTTTTTACCGATTTCTCCATTTTCTGGAAAAGTCTTACAAGTTCCAATGATTGCGCGCAATGTTGAAAAAGGCACAGTTACTTATATTGAGCCTGAAACTGGAGAAACCATTGAAACAGAAGTAACGGGGGGAAAAGTTAAATGCCAGTGGAAAGTAGATTGGGCGATGCGTTGGAAGGCGCTTGGTATTGACTATGAGATGGCAGGAAAAGATCTTATTGATTCGACCACCCTTTCTTCTAAAATTTGTAAAGTGCTTAATGGAAATCCACCAGAAGGATTTAACTATGAGCTTTTTTTAGATGAAAAGGGACAGAAAATTTCAAAATCCAAAGGAAATGGCTTAACCATTGATGAATGGTTAACATATGCTCCAACGGAGAGTCTTGGGCTTTATATGTTTTCAAAGCCCAAAACAGCAAAACGGCTTTATTTTGATGTGATTCCAAAAGCCGTTGATGAATATTATGCGCATCTTTCGGCTTATGGTCGTCAAAAATGGACAGAGCGGCTTAATAATCCTGTATGGCATATCCATAATGGTTGTCCTCCACAGGTTGATTTGCCTGTATCTTTTGCTCTTCTATTAAACTTGGTAAGTGCTTCAAATGCAGAGAATAAAGAGGTTCTTTGGGGGTTTATTTCTCGTTATGCTAAAGGCGTTAATGCACAAACTTATCCAGAGCTTGATCAGTTGGTACAGTTTGCTATTAAATATTTTGATATTTTTGTCAAACCAAACAAAAAATTTAGAACACCTGATGAAAGTGAACGCACAACATTAGTGCAGATTGATGAAAAATTAGCTAGTCTTCCCAAAAATGCTGATGGAAATATGATTCAAAATGCGCTTCTTGATGTGGCGCGTTTAGTAGAACGTTATCAAGATCACAGCAAAAAAAGTCCTACAGGGGGACCAGGTGTTTCAAATGTCTTTTTTCAAATGTTGTATGAAGTTCTTTTAGGGCAGGAACGAGGACCGCGATTGGGATCATTTATTGCACTGTATGGGATTGATGAAATGTGTGCATTGATTGCTGAAGCTCTCATAAGAACTACGGAGAAATAATGGAAAAGAGAGCGCAAGAAGTAAAACGGCGTCGTACATTTGCAATTATTGCCCACCCAGATGCGGGAAAGACCACGCTGACAGAAAAGCTGTTATTATTTGGAGGGGCGATACAACTTGCCGGTGAAGTAAAAGCTAAAAAAGATCGTATTCAAACCCGCTCTGATTGGATGAATATCGAAAGAGATCGTGGTATTTCGGTTGTAACATCGGTGATGACATTTGAATATGAAGACCATATCTTTAATTTGTTAGATACTCCGGGGCATGAAGATTTTGCCGACGATACATACCGTACTCTCACAGCGGTTGATAGCGCAATTATGGTATTAGATGGTGCACGTGGAATTGAGCCTAGAACATTGAAATTGTTTGAAGTGTGTCGGATGCGGGATATTCCTATTGTTACCTTTGTCAATAAAATGGATCGTGAAACACGTGATCCTATAGAACTTTTAGATGAAATTGAAGAAAAACTCGCTCTTGATACTGCACCAATAACTTGGCCAATCGGGACAGGGAAAGAGTTTGTTGGAACCTTTGATTTTCATCATAATCGTTTTCGTCGAAAGGATGATGAGGTAACACAAAAAGCGGTTTCTGGGGCTGATGAAGTTGCAAATTTACTTCCTGAAAATCAACGTTTATCTTTTATAGAAGGGGTAGAACTTGCAAGAAATGCTTGCAAAAATTTTGATCTTCAAGCTTTCCGTGAAGGGCATATGACACCAGTTTATTTTGGTTCGGCTTTACGCAATTTCGGTGTCCGTGATTTGATTAATGCACTTATTGATTTTGGTCAAAGTCCTCGTGATCAAAGTGCAGATCAACGCAACATCATCGCAACTGAATCTAAAATGACGGGGTTTGTTTTTAAAATTCAGGCGAATATGGATCCCAATCACCGTGATCGCATTGCATTCTTTCGGGTGTGTTCGGGAACACTTGAACGTGGAATGAAGACAAAGTTGGTACGAACAGGAAAATCGATGACACTTTCAGCACCACAATTTTTCTTTGCACGTTCACGTCAAATTGCTGATCAAGCTTATGCTGGTGATATTGTAGGCATTCCTAATCATGGCACGTTGCGTATTGGTGATACCTTGACGGAAGGAGAAGATATCCTCTTTAAGGGGGTTCCTAATTTTGCACCAGAAATTTTGCGTCGTGTTTCTTTGGGAGACCCAATGAAAGCAAAAAAACTGAAAGAGGCTTTGCAACAAATGGCTGAAGAAGGAGTGGTGCAATTATTTATTCCTGATGATGGCTCACCTTCTCTCATTGGTGTTATTGGTGCTTTGCAGATTGATGTTCTAAAGGAACGACTTAAAATAGAGTATGGCTTGCCGGTAAGTTTTGAACCAGCACGTTTTAATATATGCCGTTGGATTTCAGCATCAAGCAAAGATGATCTTCAAAAATTTCTTATCAGTAACCGTTCTGCCATTGCCTATGATCTAGAGGGTGATCCAGTTTTTTTAGCAGAAAATCATTTTTCATTAAATTATGAAGCAGAACGAGCACCGAAAATAAAATTTGCAACTTTTAAAGATTATCAAACACGTTCTGAATAAACAGATATTTCTTCTGGCAGAAAAATAAAATAAAAAGGAGAACGGTATTTCTCCTTTTTATAGTATATTGATTTACAAAGGGAATTCATTCTTTTGAATTTCAATGAAATTTACAAAAATAGAACGTTTTTTCTTTCAAGTCTGCGCATTTAAAATCAAAAGACTGTTTTGGCACTCTGAAAGTGGATTATTATGCAGAAAAAATCGTTTAAAAACAATGAAAATGCAATATACTCCTTATAAATCATTTGAATGCAAGAGTATTTGTAATATTGAAAGCGGATCAAATGATAATGGTGCCGATTTGTGAAAAAATATGACGAAGATCATCTAATGAAGACCATCTTTGATCCATTCAGAAATACGTCCTTTAGAAGATGCGCCGACCATATTAGAGGCAACCTGACCATTTTTAAACATCAATAAGGTAGGAATTGAACGCACTCCATATTGGGTGGCGAGGTCTGGATTTTCATCGATATTTATTTTGGCAATTTTAACTTGACCTTGCATTTCTTTTGAAATTTCATCCAAAATTGGAGCAATCATTTTGCAAGGTCCACACCACTCTGCCCAAAAATCAACCACAACAGGAGTGGAAGAGGTTAGCACTTCATTTTCAAAATTGCCCTTATCAACTTTTATACATGTCATTGGTTTATCCTTTATATTTATTGTTGTCGATTGCTATGATAACGCTTCATACTAAGTTATTGCAAAGATAAATTATAAAGAAGCTTTTATGAAAAAAGTTTCGAGATTTATAAAGAAATTTCATCAAGGTGTGCATCGATTTTTTCTGGGGACAGTTTAAAGACTTTTGCGTCTTTACTGTAAACAAGGAGAGCTTGGATGTTTTTTTGGGGGTAGATAGTTTGCAATAATTTTCGATAAAGAGCCATTTGCAATAAATAGCGTTGTGCAATATCGGTCTCTTTTTCTGGTGATATACCAGTTTTAAAATCGGCAAAAATAACGCTATCTTTTGTAGTACAGAGACGATCAATTTGTCCCGAAACTGTTCGTTCTTTTCCATGAATTTTTACAATGCCCATCAAGGAAACTTCAGCACGGGAATGATCAGAAAAGAGGGGTTGAAGGTAGGGGTGGTCTAAGATTTTCCAAACATGTTTGAGTGCATTTTCTTTTTGATCTTCATACCAATGAGCAGCTTTTATATCGAGATAGTTGCGAGCATAATCTCGGCGTTTTGTTGAAGGGAAACTGGGTAAATATTGCAGCAATCGGTGAATAATATTACCATATTCAATGAAAAAAGCTCTGTTGGTATTGGTGTCTCCTAAAACAGGTGAAATAGTAAGCTGTTTTGAATTGGAAGAAATCTCAGTATCAGCTTCAATGGAAATGCTAGCAATAGAGGGGCGCAGTGGTTTAGGTAATACTGGTTCTGCTGGTACTTTATGAGAGAAAAAGTCTGGTAAGGCTGGAAGCGTTTTGCACTCGGTACAAAGGGCTTCTTCTTTTATAGGAAGAGAAGATGAAGGGGTAATGCAATAGCGCCAAGCTGCAATATCTTCGGCCGGTCCTTTTATAGAGACAACATGCGGTTTGAGGGCGTCCTTTACCAATGTGAGCCATGTGTTGGAAGACGTTTTTTCACTTTTATAGCCACAAATAAATAATCGATCTTCAGCACGTGTCATTCCAACATAGAGAAGGCGTTTGTATTCTTCTTCAGCGCGTTCTTTGAGATGTGAAAGTGCTTTTTCAGAAATTTTTGTTTTGAACTCTGCATTGGGGAGCCAGACAAACCCCTGCTGATCACTCAATTGTGTATTGTTGAAGGGGACTTGAAGAAGGTGCGGTGCATGTTGAGGATGCCAAACCGCACTTCCCGGGTCAACCAGAAATACAATTGCAGCTTCCAGTCCTTTTGCAGCGTGAACTGTCATAATACGGATTTCATCATGATTTTGATCGAATTCTCGTTTAATCTCTGGTTCACTGGCACTTAAGGTTTCCAAAAAAGCTTGTAATCCTGGTAAACCAGTTTTTTGAATAGCGATGGTGTAATCCATAAAAGCATCAAGTACATCATTTGCTTCAGATCCTAAGCGCGCTATAATTTTTTGTCGTCCCTTGTCGTTATTCAGAATATAGCTATAGAATTCAAAGACTGGTATTTTATCGACCAAAGCACGGTAATGATTCAAACGTTCAAAAGTATCTTTAAAAGATGCGTGTGATGATGCATGCATAGAAAGACTTTGCCAAAGAGATCCTGTACGATGCGCTGCAAGTTGATAAAGTTCTTCTTCGGTAAGTGAAAAAAGTGGACTTTTTAAAACACAAGCAAGAGAAAGATCGTCTTGTGGTTGCAAGATAAAACGTGCAAGCGCTATTAAATCACGGATGCCAATATAATTTGTGAGCTGTAAACGGTCAGCTCCAGCGACAGGAATATTGCGCAGTTTAAGGGCACGGGAAAGGGAGAGAACAAATTGATCACGTTTACGAACCAGAACCATAATATCGCTGGCGCGCATTAAGCGTCCTTTTGCGGGGAGCTTTTCTCCCTTATCTAACCAGTTGGCAATGGTTTCAGCAACCTGTTCTGCCAAACGAGTCTCAGCTGTGTCTAAATGATCAACGCTTAAATGCCAATCATCAGGAAGTGCATTTGTTTTTTCAGAAATAGCATCCCATAAAATCACATCGCCTGGACTATGAACACGAATAGCTTCATGGACTGTTTTTGTATTTTCTGCTGAAAGCCCTTTATAATTTTCTGGTGTTTCAAAAACAAGATCAACGCTTTTGAGGATTTCAGCTGTGGAGCGAAAAGAATAATTCAGTTGTATTTTTTCAAATTTTTGTTTCGCTTGTTTTGCTTTTTTTTGAATTAACTGTCCATTGGCAGCAAAATTTTCTGGGGCGGCACCTTGAAAAGAATAAATGGACTGTTTTTCATCCCCAACAGCAAAAAGAGTACGTATGTTTGTCCGTTGACTGTGACCTGTGAAAAATTCTTGCGACAAAAGTTGAATAATTTGCCATTGCTCAGGATTGGTATCTTGTGCTTCATCAAGCAAAATATGATCAAGACCACGATCAAGTTTATAATGCACCCACTGGCTTGCTCCTTTACGCTGTAATAAATGGAGTGTGCGTTCAATGAGGTCATCAAAATCTAATAGGCCATTTGCTTTTTTTAAATTTGCATAAATTTTAAGATACATGGCACAAAGCTGGAAAGCAGCTATATTGAGCGTGGCAATTTTAAAGCACCGATATTTCTCTAAAAGAACAGAAAGCTTACTTTGCTTATCTTCAATCATTTGTTGAATGAAGGGCCAAACTTCATCTGACTTTTTAGTAGAGAAACGTGATAAACTGCGAGGGGTATTTTGTTTTGTAAAATAAATATCTGAAATGATATCGATAATTTTTGTTTCATCAGAAATATTTTCTAATAAAGCAAATTTTGCAATCATATTTTGAAGGTTTTTGTTACCATGTGTTTGGCAATGTGTAAAAGCATAGAGAGGAAAGAGAGCAGTTTGTTGAATTTCTTCTAGCAATTGTTGTTTTGTGTCATAAGGTGCTAAATTAAAGAGTGCGCGCAGCTGTTCTTCTCCATTTTTCGATTGAAGAGCGGATAAAAAACAGGATAATTTATGCTGCTTTGCTGTTGCTTCATACAGCAATTGGTTAAGACTATGCTCACTGATAACTTTAAGCAGTTGTTTGAGAGCGGATTGTGCATCTTTATGTTCCAAAAGTTGACGACGGGATTCTTGTAGTAATTTTTTTTGAGTGACGTCATCAATCAATTCAAAATGTCCTGCAATATTTGCTTCTAGCATAAATTGATGCAAAAGAGATTCACAGAATGCATGAATCGTTTGGATTTTTAATCCTCCTGGTGTTTCGAGAGCTTTTGCGAAAAGTTGACGTGCATAGGTTAATTTTTGTGCGTTAACAGGCTTTTTTTCAAGCTGTGATAAGGTTTTTTGAAGTTGTGTATCATCGAGTCCATTCCAGCTGGAAAGGGTGTGAAAAATTCGTGATTGCATAACGGCAGCAGCAGCTCTGGTATAAGTAAGGCATAAAATACGTGCTGGAGGGGTACCATTTAAAAGCAACCGAATAACACGTTCAGTTAAAACGTGGGTTTTTCCAGAGCCAGCATTTGCAGAAACCCATACATTTGTTTTTGGATGTGTTGCCGTTGCTTGTGCCTCAAGGGCAGCTTCAGGAATAGAAAAGATAGTCATGATTGCTCTGCTTTTTTAAGGTCATTAAACCATTCCCACACACGTGCTAAGTGGTCATAGTCACCTTCATATTCTTTTTTCATCGGGACGGCGTGTGAAAGGTAGCCCTGCTGTGGATTTTGATAGTGATCTATTAATGCAATAAGATGTTTCCATGCTTTTTCACCAAGATGAATTGCACTTTGATGTTCTTTTTCCCCTTTATTTGAAAGAATTGATTGTGGGATTATTTTACCTTTTCCATTAAGGGCAATATAAAATAAATTTAAGGGGATAAGATCTTGAAAATCTGTAAAGGCACCTCGCATCAGTAAAGCTGTTTCCAATGCTAATTGTGGAAATAATAATTCGCGAACTTGTTTTGACGAGGGGGGGATACTGGTTTTAAAATCAATAATTTCAACCGTTTTGTCTTGTAATACATCAATACGATCAGCGCGTCCTGAGAGGGTTACGCCTGTATTTTCTATCGGTATTTTTTGCGATATGACTTCAGCATATCGTTTTCGAGGTCCTAAACTTTGTTCCCATTGAATAAAAAATGGCGCTAGATTTTCAAAATGACTCCACCAGATAGTTTTAGTATCGGAAGGTAAGTCGTATTTATCAAATTCCCGACGTCCAAGAGCCAAGAGTGCATCAAGTGCATTTTGAGTATTTGGATTTTTTATTTGTGTGCAAAAAGCGGCAAAAATAGCATGGTAAAGTATTCCGCGCTCAGCAGCTCGCGAGTCGTGAATGAGCGTTTTAAGCGGTTTAAGACGCAAGATTTTTTTAGCGTAAATAGCATAAGGGTCATACCGTAATGTTGCTATTTCAGTGACCGAAAAGTGACGTGGACGCATCTTAAGGGGTGGTACAGGACAAGGACGGGGTGCAGAGGAAACCATATCCATATTATCAAGTGTTTTCGCCCAATGAAGGAATACATCACCTCGTGCGCGAATTTGTTTCCAAACCTGTTTACCTATAACCGTTTCTAGGCGTAGCAACCAGCGTGAAGGAAGTGAAGGAACGTGGTTAACCCGTAACGCTCGACTCATCACCACTTTATCCATTCGCATGGCCCACTGAAAATCATGTGCAGAAAGACCAATACGCTGTTCAGGAGGTTCAAGTGTTAACATTATCTTCATTGGTCTTGATAAAAAAGCATCATTGTTGGCTGAAATAGGCCATGACCCTTCATTAAGACCGCCAATAATTACGGTATCAACTGTTTGCAAGCGTGATTCCAAAGTTCCCCAGATGAACAAACGCGGGTGTCCCCCAGGAGAGGGGGTGACAGAGCGTGTTGTAATCAAAGCTGAAAAGATAGCAGGCCACTCGCAAAGTGGAAATTTTAGTCTTGAGTGGTCACTGACCAATTCACGCAAAAAAGTTAAAAGAGCTTGTCCTGCTTCATCTTGATAAAGATGAGCAAGAGAATTGTTTTCATCACGTCCAAAATTTTCAAAAACTTCAACAGTTGCTACCGCAGCTTCATTAATGGTACATTCTTCTTCTTGTTTCATAAGAGACGCTAAAGGTTCAACAGCCTTTACCAAAAGATCACAAAGAAGACGTGCTTCTTCACTTTTTTGTTGCTCAAAAGTATCAAGAGCAGCATCTTGAAAGCGTGTTTTTATCCATTTTTCAAGAAATTGATTGCATTCGCAAATATGAATACAACCTGTATTTCCTCGAAGAACAAAGATTTCAAAATTTTCTGCCATTTCGCGTAAACGATGGCGGTTTTGTCTGAGCGTTGTGAGTGGATGCTTAAGAAGGGAAAGAAAAGCAATAGGGTCATAAGGTTGAAATATATTTTCTAAAATAAGCCGTAATAAGGTTGAAGGGAGTGTTTCTGCGAGAGGCATTCCTCCTGAATCATTTGCTTCAATTCCAAAACGCTGCAATTCAGCACAGACACGACGTGCTAAATTACGATCATTTGTAATAAGAGCTGCGGTTTTTTGAGGAGTTTCAATGGCATTGCGTAAAGCAACAGCAATGGTGAGAGCTTCTTCACGCTCGTTTATAGCTTCAATGAATGACCAATCTTCACAAAGCTTTTCATAATCATCACGAGTAATTTGTGCCCACTTGTCTGTTGTAGAAGCTGGCCGGAGTGCTTCTGATAAAAGAGCAGCACGCTTTTTCTTTATTGCATTTTGGGGGCCAATTTCGCGAACATGAGTGCGATGACATTTCATGAGAAAAAGAAGCTTTTTTAAATGATATTGAGGATGACTAAAAGCATTCTCGGCATGATCAAAAAAGTCGTATGTTGGCTTGTCTTCATGAATGACACCTAAAGTTTCCCATTGATCTTCACCCATATCAAGATCAAGTCCAGGAAGAACAACGGCTCCTTTGGGGAGAGAGGAAATAACCTTTAAAAGATGAGAAACTGCTGGAATAGATCCCGATATACCAGCTGCAATGATGGGTTTATTGGGGTGCGTATGATTTAAAGTTTCGGCGTGCATTTTGATTGCTTGATTACGCCATTCAGCTGGATTACTTCTTTGCCTTTCTTTTAAGATTTGTGGCCAGTTTTGTGTGACAATAGTGAGAAAATCGAGCGTTATTTGCCACCATTCAGCGACCATATCTGGGGCAATTTCTTTAAGTTTTGACCAATCTGCACCTTCCGTTTCAATTTCATCCATCAAATGTGCTAAATCCTGAGCAAGCCAAATTGCATCGGCAGTATGCGCAGGAATCAGCACTTCTTCTGTACCAAATATGGCACGCAAATGGGTCGGTAAATTTTCGCGCCAAGGACGAATAAGACGCGCTAAAAGCAAAAGACGCTCAATGTCTCCAATGGGAGGATTCAGAGTTCTGATATGATCTTCAAAAAAAAGAAAATTGTTTTCATCAATATCCCCCAAAGGGAGAATGGTTGGTAAAAAGGTTGATTTTGTGTCGCTTCTTTCAGCAAAAGCTGTGCGCAAAGCACGAGCAGCACGTCGTGTTGGCACATAAATGATGGTATCCGCAAGAGCTGTCTGAATATCCCCATTGGCTGCAAAATTATTGACAAGGACACCTGAGAGCAAAGCATCAACAAAATAAGGGAGAAAAGCAGTTCCTGGGGAAATAGAAAAAACACGTGGTTGATGGGGCATGAGGTCTCATTTAGGGCGGATGAAAATACTCCATTGTATGAACACTATACATAGTGTTGTTATTATATACAATTTTATACGGGTAAAAGCTATATTTATGCGGTAGATTTTTTGATGTAAGCAAATATTGAAGTGAATAACTTCATGTGAGTTATCGCGCAAAAATATGAAGTATTTTTTGCTGTTTTTCACTAACGGATTGATTATATAGGCTTAAAATAAGTCATATAAGAAACAAAGGTTAAAAAGTTTTTGTCTTATAGACAAGAAACTATTAATAAGGGGTTTGTGACATTAAAATAGATTGTTATACTGTGTTATTCTCGTAAAAGAATCCTCTATGACATGTATGGTGTTTAGCAAGCCCATTATCGTAAGTAATATCTGTTATTTCACATAAAAATTTTGGGAAAATATAAAACCAGATTGATTTTTATTCACACATTTTAGAGTGAAAATGGACACTTTTTGAGAAATGTGTCTTGAACAAGAAAAAGAAGTTTATTATACGCTCACCGCTTATGTCTGTGAGATATAAGCAATACTACCTCTGTCTTTATCTGATTTTTTGCAATTTCTCTTTTGTTGAGGTTCTTCATGAGAGGTATATGTCCCCTAAGAGATATGTCTCAACGCTCCAAGGGCTATTTTACGACGGAGTCCGTGAATGAATTGTATGGCGATAAAGCCATTGAATACTGCCATCTTTTATGCTTGTGAAGGTATAGGATAGCACCACCATTTTATTTACTCGCTCGTGGATGTTGTATCAGCCTTTGCATTGAGACAGTTCTATAACGAGCATTTTTAGCCTTTTTCTGTGCAGTTTTCATCTTCGCGCCAGCTTGGTTTGTGAAGTATCAGTATATGTTTTTTGATTGATTCAATTTTAAGGAATTATGAGGAGAGAATCTTACAATATTTAAGTTTATGACTTAAGTGGAAAACGATATTTACACATGTAAATCAAGAGGTTATATTTTTTAGGGGCTTTTATAAATATGCTAATCTCACTTGTCGTCTAATGACGAAAAAAAATTTTATTCAAATGGCACAATGATGAATAATCACTTTATATTAAAGTATTGAATTAATTCTTCTTTTTTAAGAAGATCTATTTCTTGATAAAAATTTTGTAAAGGGGCAAGAGTTGGGTGTGAAAGATTGCGGGTAAGATAATCTTGTATATGGGGTAGATATCGAAGATAAGACGATTTTCCATCGCGTTTATGGAGACGCACAAAAATTCCTAAAATTTTTGAAGCCCGTTGAGCACCTGCAAATGCATAGAGCTTACGCAATTCACCTTCATTGAAAGGTTGTGGTGCTTTATGGCGTGCATCGCAATAGGCGTTGAGAATTTTCTCTTCGAGCGTTGGGGAGATAAATAAGCGTGCATCTTGCGCTAAAGAGACAAGGTCATAAGCTGTTGGACCTTTTAATCCATCTTGAAAATCAAGAAGACCGATACGGGCGGTTCCTTCTTTATGGGCGCGCCAAAGAATATTAGGGGAATGATAATCACGTATGACGAAAGTATTTTCTCCTTGGACAAGGTTATCGATATAAGGCTGCCAACAGGTAAAAAAAGCTTTACGTTGCTTCTGGTCTAAGGTCTTTTTTGTTTTAAAGGGAATATACCAATCGAGCAATAAGGAAAGCTCTGATTGAAAGGTTTGGCAATCATAGGGAGGGATCTGAAGCAAAAATGTTGCAAACTGTTTTTCGGAAGGCCACGATTTTTGATGAAAGGCAGCCAGCAATTGACTACAGGCAATATAACGTTCCTCAATAGGGTTGCCTATGTGATCTACAAGTCCCTCACATCCGAAATCTTCTAAAATCAAAAGATTTTTTTCAAAATCTGTGACAAAGATATGAGGAGCAGAAAATCCGTTGTCTAAAATGAGCTGATTAATTCCGACAAATTGACGAATATCTTTTGCAAGATGTGCCTTTGTGACATAAGAGAGATCTGTGTCTTGTGCTATTTGCATATTGGATGCATCCATGAGAACTTCTTGATGTTTTCCATCATCTAAAAGTTCATAGGTGCGTGCGGAAGCATCACTCGCTAAAAAACGTCGATGAATGTGGCCACGTCCATGGTTTTTTAAAAAAGTGCGAATTGCAAAAGACCGTTGTAGGCGTTCAACAGAATGTTCTGCTGATGTAAGAGTTAAACGACGACCACAGCCTTCATATTGTAAAGTGAGTGCGAAGGTAATGGGTCCTAAAAGGTCTACAGCTTTTTCTGGCCATTCAATAAGTAAAATACTTTGCTCACATGCTTCGTGAAGCCCTAATTCATTAATTTCTTCTTCTGTAGAAAGGCGATAAAGGTCAGCATGAATAATCTCTACTTGTGAAAGTTGATAACTTTGAGCAAGCGTAAAGGTAGGGCTTGGAACATCCAAACTATTATCGTTGGCAAGGGTTTGAATGATTGTTCGTGCAATGGTTGATTTTCCTGCTCCAAGATCACCTTGTAGCGTGACAATGTCGCCTAGCTTTAAAGCGAGGGCTAGGTCCTGCGCAAAAAGCTTGGTTGCTTCTTCATCTTCAAGAAAAAAACTAAAACACATCAACGTTTCCATGAAATTAATGAAAAAAACTTTTAAAAAGAAGAGTAAGATTAAAGAATTTCATCTCCTTTGGAAATCGGAAAAAAACATTTAACCGTTGTTCCTTGACCTTTGCCGGTAAGAATTTCAACATGTCCACCGTGAAGCTCAACAAAACTCTTAACGAGGGATAGACCAAGACCTGCTCCAGCACGCCCACCATGATGTGGATGAGAAGAGAAACGCTTGAAAATGCGATCAAGAACATCTTCTGGAATATCAGATCCTTCATTGTGGACACTGAAAACAATATTATTGTCTTGTTCATCAACACAAAATTCAATTGTGCTTGCTTCTGTTGCAAAATTAATGGCATTACTCAGAACATTAACAAAGATTTGATGCAGACGTGTTGCATCAGCGTAAATAACATTTAAGGAAGGAGAAATTTGCTGTAAAAGCGTAATATAGCGTCCATTAAGGCGCTCTTCTAAACGTGCTACTGCCTGTACCATCGCATCGGCAATATTAACCGGCTTTATATCCAGCTCCATAATGCCAGCATCAAGGGTTGCAAGGTCGAGAATATCATTAACAATATTTAAAAGAGTTCCTGATTCTGAGTGAATATGCCCAAGATATTCTTTTTGGCGTTCATTGATAGAGCCAAAAATTTGATCACGCAAAATATCAGAAAATCCAATAATATTGGTGAGGGGAGTACGCAATTCATAGGAAACATGCTGGACAAATTCATTGCGCAAACGATCAGCACTTTCTAAGGCTTCATTTTTTTCTTTAAGAGCACGCGCAACATGGACTGTATCCGTAACATTAACGAAGGTGAGCATTGTTTGTCCATTGGGAAGTGGAACCAATGTATAGTCAATAATCATTCCATTTTTGAGATCTATACGACCAGAATATGTGTCACGTTTTTCTGTAAAACCTGTAATAAATTTGGTAAACTTATCCCACTCTTTTCTCAAAGTTAAGGCTGAACAGTGGCTTTGTAATTGTGTAATATGAGTCCCTTCAACCAATAAATTATAAGGGAGAGACCATAATTTCGATAATGCTGGATTGGATAAACGAAGACGCCCATCAGTACCAAAAACAACCACGCCTTCTGAAAGTTTATCGAGTGTTTCACCTTGTATTTTAATGAGTGTATTATAGCGTCGTTCAAGATCAATTGTTTCGGTAAGATTTTCATAAAGCCAAGTAACACCTCCTTGTGGGTGAGGGCTGGAGATAACGCGTATTGTGCGTCCATCCGGAAGATTCCAGATTTGTTGATTGGATTCCATCTGTTGGTAAGCTTTAAAAAGCTCTTCTTTCCATGCACGCCAATCAGGGTGTTCTGCCAGGAGTCCTTTTTCACGCAAACGTTCAAGAAGCAATGTGTGGCTTGGTTCACTTTCTAAAAAAGAACTCTCCAACGGCCATAAAATTTTAAAAGCTTTATTGCAAAATTTTAATTTTTGATTGGCATCAAAAACGGTTACAGCGGTTGATATTTGATCAAGTGTTTCGCAATGGCTTTGAAGAACGTATTTTAGTTTATTGGCAAGGTTTTCATATGCGCTATCGTCATGGGCAAAAGCTGCCATTCCTTCGGGTGTTGTAATCCGTGTGAGGTGAAAACAGTACCGTTCTCCATCAACGACTGTATGAACATGTTCCTGAAAGATTGTTTCTTGTTCATCCTTTTTGTTTTGTGTTGTTTCATTGAAAAGGTCATGGACTTCATTGCTGCCTTCTTGAAAGTTTGTCATTTCTCTGAAGGCACGATTAATAAAACAAATATTCCCTTCACCATCTCGTATCCATACAGGCTCTTTAATACAATCAAGAAGATTACGCTGCATTCTTAATTCGAGGAGAATTTTTTCAATATCTTTTTTTAAATGCGCATTTTCACTCTGCTGTACTGATATGTCTTGAAAACGCGCAATCACAACTGTTCCGGCAATCACCCCCGTAACTTGTAACAACATATTATTTGTCGTGGTAACGGAAAGTTCAAAAGGGTGAGACTTGTAACGTAACTGCGTTAATGCGTAGTCGAGTTCATGTAGGGAGGATTCTGCAATCCAAAGTTCAAAATTCTGAAGATCGTGCTGAGACATTCCAGCTTTTTGTAAACTAGGAATATGACCCACACTATGGGGTGAGTCGCTGGGACTTTCCCAAACAAGAAGAAATTGTCCTGTTTCCTCCAAAAGCCATTCATAATATTTAAGTTTTTCAGAATCGTTTTCTTGAGTAACTTTTTGAGGCTGCCATGAGGTCTTTTTGACGCGCATTATAATCGCTATACATACGAGGAGTGATGCACAAGAAATCCCTCCAAATAGCGCTAAGAGTAACCATGGACCATTCGGTAAAGTGAAAGTAAACAGTGAATACATGTCTAATGACTGCACCACAAGATCTGTCAGAAAAAAAAAGAAAAGAAAGCAAAAAATATAAGTAAAAATTCGGATCATTTTTTAAGCTTTTTCTTTGGGGTTATAGTCACCAAAGCTGAGCAAGGCATCTTTCCCTTTTTTAAAAGTCAAGGAAATATTTTAGTAACGATAATGATTTGGTTTATAAGGTCCTTGTGGTGTAACGCCAATATAGGCAGCTTGTTCTTCTGATAAAACGCTTAATTTTATTCCTAGTCGTTCAAGATGAAGGCGTGCAACTTTTTCATCAAGACGTTTGGGCAAAACAGTTACTTCATTTTTATAGCGCTCAGAACGGGTAAAGAGCTCAATTTGCGCTAAAACCTGATTTGTAAAAGAAGCTGACATAACAAAAGAAGGATGGCCTGTAGCATTACCAAGATTAAGCAAACGCCCTTCGGAGAGCAAAATGATGCGTTTTCCATCGGGAAAGGTAATCATATCAACTTGTGGTTTAATATTCGTCCAGGGTAGGTTTCGAAGAGCTGACACTTGGATTTCATTATCAAAATGGCCAATATTTCCAAGAATGCACATGTCTTTGACTTGCCGCATATGATCTAGGCGCACAATATCTCTATTTCCCGTTGTCGTGATGATAATATCAGCGCTGGAGGCATCATCATCTAAATCAACAACCTCATAGCCATCCATAGCGGCTTGAAGGGCACAGATGGGATCAATTTCTGTGACTTTGACACGCGCTCCAGCACCTGAAAGAGAGGCTGCTGAACCCTTGCCCACATCACCATAGCCACAGACGATAGCTGTTTTTCCAGCTATCATAACATCCGTGGCGCGTCGGATACCATCAACCAATGATTCTCTACATCCATATTTATTATCAAATTTTGATTTCGTCACACTATCATTGACATTAATGGCTGGAAAAGGCAAAAGACCTTCCTTTTGTAATTGATAAAGGCGGTGTACACCTGTTGTGGTTTCTTCACTTACACCTTTTATTGTTGTGCGCTGGCGTGTAAAAAAACCCGGTGTAGCATCCATACGCTTTTGGATTTGTTTAAAAAACAATTCTTCTTCTTCTGTTTTGGGATGAGATAGAATATCTTTGTTTGTTTCTGCACGCCACCCCATCAAAATATAATTTGTAGCATCGGCTCCATCATCTAAGATAAGATTTGAGGGATTGCCATCAGGCCATTGGAAAATGGCATCTATATAAGACCAATATTCTTCAAGCGTTTCGCCTTTGACTGCAAAGACAGGCGTCCCTGTGGCTGCAATAGCGGCTGCGGCGTGATCTTGTGTAGAAAAAATATTGCTAGAACTCCAACGTACATCAGCACCAATCGCTTTTAATGTTTCAATTAAAACAGCTGTTTGAATTGTCATATGCAACGAGCCAGAAATACGCGCTCCCCGTAAAGGCTGACTGGAGGAGAACTCTTTACGACAAGCCATTAAGCCAGGCATTTCCGTTTCGGCAATATCAAGCTCTTTACGTCCATAAGCCGCAAGAGAGATATCTTTGACAACGTAATTGGGAGTTGCCATTCTTTAATTCCTCTAACATTATTTTCCCCAGACGGTAGGAGAAATTTTAAAAAAATGCAAGCAAATAGAAAAACTTCCTTATATGAAATTTTCTTTTAAATCTCTATAAATATGTGTTTACATATTATTGAGTGATAAAAGGTGGGATAAAGAATCTTAAGAGCAATTTTCTGTGGGAATAAAGTTGATCGATATTTTTGATTTTAAAACTGTGAGAAAAAGAAAGTCGCAGTTTATTATTAAGACTACGTGTTTAAAAAAAGCAAGACATATAAATTTTACGAGGACATTACTAAAAAACTCTCTTAATATTTTTGAGTACATTTCATGATAATATCCGTGAGTGGTATAAGATAAAAACCGTTGAGCACCAGCATCTTTACACTTATGAAGGCACAAGAAGTACCCTCATTATATTTGCTAGCTTACGGGGAATTATGACAGATTTTGCATTGAGATGATTCATAAAAGGCATTTTTAGTCCGCTCTCAAGTATTTTTACTAGATCCCAGATCTGTTTATAGGGGAAAACAAATAGTTCTATTTGATTGAAGATCAACAGGTTTGGAATAAGAGAATCTGATGTTACCAGAGGTTCTTATTTAAGATCAAAATGAGAGTTTATTACTGCAAGTCGATATGTTGATTTTTTATAGAGTCGAAATGGATTGAATGATAAAAAAAACAAAAGCTTATGCATAATAGCGCCTTATTGTATTGCTCATTCATAGATTTGTTAAAAAAACATTTTACGTAGCTTCTAATCATATTTTTAATATCGTCTATGAATGGTATAAGATAAAATCCACGAGACATGAGAATCTTTATATTTATAAAGGAACAATAAAAAACCATTCTTATTTCCATTAATTTTCAATATGTTATTTGTTCTTGCAGTAAAGGTTTTTTCTAATTTTTCATTAAAAAACTCACAAAAATATGGAGCTCATTTTCAAAGGATTGTATTCTACAGATGAATACTTCGTGTGATATTAAGTAAAAAGCCTCTTTTATTGTGAATGTGAGGAATTGAAATAAGAAAATATCACTTTAGTTCTACACTCTAACATTTATAAAAAGAATAAAAGATAGAATCTGTTATCTCATATTTAAAAAAGTGCAAACTAGACGAATAAATTTTTAGAAAATTGACCTTGTGGACGAAATCGCCAGAGATAACTTGGCAAAATTGCAGACATTGCTCTTGGAGTAATACCGACGCCTTCTAAAGTATATCCACTTCTTATAGCTTCTTGAGAAACAATGTTATCCACTTGCAGAAAGCGTATTTGATTGGTTGTTACGCATGCTGACACAAAAGGTAATTTATTAACAACACCTAAAAAACCACCAATCAAGAGTCCAATAGAAAGAGGCATAGGTAAAATTGTTTTTTTACGGTGAATAATTTTCAAAACATTTTCAAGAGCATGCTGCAATGTGATAATTTGGGGACCACCAAGATCATAACTTTTTCCAAGGGTGGCTTGTCCTTCTAAGGCGCGTAAAACAAACTCAGCAACATCACCCACATATACAGGTTGCAATTTGCCTTTTCCACCCCCAAAAAGAGGCACGATCGGTAAAAAACATGATAAGTTTGCCAAACTATTAAAAAAACAATCTTCCGGTCCAAATATAACAGATGGACGCATAATAATTGCTTGAGGGTGTGCGTTTTGAACGATTTTTTCACTCATAGCTTTAACGCGCGCATAAAGAAACGGAGCATTTTCATGAGCGACAAGAGCAGACATGTAGATAAGTGGAATACCAGCCTTAGCTGTTAATTCAGAGACATTCTTCGCACCATCAATTTGTGTCTTTTTAAAATTTGACTGATGAGCTTGCGCTATACTGCCGGGAAGAAATACAGCAGCATCTGCTCCAAGCAATGCACGTGCAACAGAAGCTCTGTTTTTGATATCTGTTTCCAACATCTGAGTTTGCCCCACCTCTCCCACCTGGAGCATATAATAGGCTTGTTGTGGACGGCGAACAGCAATACGCACACGGTAACCTCGTTTGGTTAAAGTTTCCACAACATGTCGACCGACAAAACCAGAGCCACCAAAAACAGTAATAAGTTTAGGATGCTGATACAGCGCATAATCAAGTTTCATGATTACAAAATCTATCTTTCAAAGTTTTATAAACTGCTTATTTTTTAACATGGTGGTGTTTTATTGTCACGTAAAATATCACCGGCAAGATAAAGAGAACCGCCAATAAGTACCATAGCCTCTTTATACTCTGCATTAATTTTATCTAAAGCATCTTTTAAATGCGCCTGTGGAGTGGCAGAAAGTTCTGCTTTTTGAGCAAGTTCAGCTAAAATTTTGGAATCCATACCAGCAGCACTGTTTGTTAATGGGATCGTATAAACTTTATCTATGAGGTTTTTTAAAGGACGAAAATAGCCAACAGCATCTTTTGTATTAAGCATTCCGGCAATCATAATAAAAGGGCGATTTGTTTTTTTTCTCCATTGAGTAAGTTCAGCCGCAACGGCTTTTCCTGCAGCACGATTATGACCACCGTCTAACCATAAATCAATGTTGGGAGAGAGTTGATCGATCAAGTAACCATGGGTAAGATGCTGCATTCGTGCTGGCCAATAAATATTTTGTAAGGCATGGCTTATGGCTTGTTCTGAAATTTGAAAGCCTGCTTGATATACTGCTTCAATAGAAGCTCCAGCATTTGCAGTTTGGTGGATTCCAATAAGGTTAGGAAGTGGAAGGTCCATAAGACCTTGATCGTTTTGAAAAACCATACGCCCATACTCTGTATAGCTTTGATAGTCTTGATCAAACAAGGAATAAGGTGCTTTATTTTTATCTGCAATAGTTGTTAAAATGGAAAGAGTTTCATCATGATCTTGTTTCCCAATAACCACCGGAACATTTGATTTTATAATTCCCCCTTTTTGAAAGGCAATTTCTGTAATTGTTTTTCCAAGAAAAGCTTCATGATCATAATCAATAGGCATAATGAGGGATACTGCTGGTTTTTTAATGACATTTGTAGAATCAAAACGCCCTCCTAATCCAACTTCTAAAATGACGACATCGGCTGGATGGGTACTAAACAGCATAAAAGCAGCCGCTGTAAAAATTTCAAAAACAGTAATTGGTTTTTGACGATTCACCTTTATAATTTCACGGATTGTCTCAGCTAATTGGTTTTCTGTAACAAGTTGACCGCCTCCTTTTTGTGCCAGACGACAACGTTCGTTCCAGTTAACGAGGTGGGGTGAGCTATAGACATGAACGTGGTAGCCTGCGCTTTCCAAAAGAGCGCGACAAATCGCTGAGGCAGATCCTTTACCATTTGTTCCAGCAATATGAATAACAGGGGCAAGCTTTAAATGTGGATTACCAAGATGCTCTAAAAGCTGAAGAATACGCTCTAAAGAGAGATCAAACTTTTTGGGATAGTTTTGCAGTAACTCATCAACGATCCTTTGTACGGGGTTTTGTACCATAAACTTAAGCTGCTTTTGTTGTGGAAAGCGATTTATGAGAATCTGTTGGAGATGGATGAGAGGGATTAATATCTGCAGGGTATTTCATCATCAAGCGGAGAAGACGTGCAATGGTTTTTTTCATTTCTAAACGCGATACAACCATATCAATCATGCCATGTTCGAGCAGATATTCACTACTTTGAAAACCTTCTGGTAAAGTCTCACGTATGGTTTGTTGAATAACACGTGGTCCGGCGAAACCAATCATTGCACCAGGTTCAGCAATATGAATGTCGCCGAGCATGGCATAAGAAGCAGTAACACCACCCGTGGTTGGGTTCGTCAGAACAACAATATAGGGAAGTTTTGCTTCTTTTAGCATTTCAATGGCTACGGTTGTACGGGGCATTTGCATCAATGAAAGTGTTCCTTCTTGCATGCGTGCCCCTCCAGAAGCAGCAAAAAGAACCAAAGGACATTTTTCGGAAATAGCAGTGTTAAAAGCTTTGATAATAGCTTCCCCTGAAGCCATACCAAGTGACCCACCCATAAAGGCGAAATCTTGAACAGTAGCTATAATTGGTAAGCCTTCAATAGTACCATGTGCACTTAAAATATTGTCATCAACCCCCAGTTTAGAACGATAATCCTTTAACCGATCAATATAGCGTTTTTCATCACGAAACTTTAGAGGATCTACCACAACTTTTGGATTTTCAAGAGGTGTATAAACACCATCATCAAAAAAATGCATAAGACGATTTTTTGCACTGATACGCATATGATAACCAGAATTGGGGCTCACATATTGGTTTATTTCTAAATCTTTATGGAAAATCATTTCACCATTTGTGGGATCTTTTATCCACAAATTATCCGGAATTTCACGACGTCTCAATATAGAGTTAATTTTAGGACGAACATAATTTGTAATCCAGTTCATCTTTATAGCCTCTCTTTAAACATTATACACTTTTGTACATTTTGAAAGAATATAGAACTTAAGTGATCAGACTTGCCTTGCCAGTTGAATAAACAAACCTATTTAACATTTTCACTTTCATACGTATAGTTCTAACTCCATTGTTTGTTAATTTTTATCTTTTCAATGTTACGTTAATTCTTTATATCAAATATGTTTCTTACAGAAAATCTCTCAGAAGTTTTAACAATCAGCATCATTTGTTTTTTTATTTTGAGGTCAAAAGTCACTCTTTATTCTAGTTCGTAAATTCCCATTTACTTTTGATGGAAAACAAATATTCAATGAGTTTTTGAGACAAATAGCTTAGAAAAAAACTTTATAAATAAGTCAGGATATAATCTCCTAAAAAATATAAACACAACACACCATACTCATGAAGTATTATCAACAGAGCAAGTTTTTGAGAATTTTTATAAGAAGAAAGAAACGGTTCATTTAAAACGCAAAATTTTCTTTATAAATTTTTCTGCTCATGATTTTGGGATTTTAAGTAAGCATTGTTATTTTTGCGTGATGTATGCGATAGTCTTTTGGGAAAGCATTTTATGTAAATGTGTCATAAAAGCTGCTGCAAACAGCGGCGTTGCTAAATTCAGTATAGGAATCGAAACAAAAAATGCAATCAACAGTCCTGCACCAAAAACGGTTGTGGAATGAGTCCGTAAAAAATCGTTTGCTTCTTGTTCAGGTCGAAAGCGGTAAGTAGCAAATACAAAATATTCACGACCGAGCAGATAGCCATTAACAACGTAAAAGGCAACTAAATTGACAGCTGGTACGAAAAACAGAATAAAAGCGATTCCATTGCCCAGAAGACTTAAAAGAACAAATTTCACAGAGAGAGTGAGAGAACGTCCAAACGGCAGGGCTTGTCCAATAGGTTCGTTTGGGTAGTCTTCTTTTTCAATAACTTCAGCAGCAGAATCAATGAAAAAACCACCAACCATAGCGGTGATTGGGGCAATCAAAAAAGCCATAAGCAATGCTAAACCAAGGTTAAAAATAATAAGCATACCAAATCCTAACCAGCCTGCCCAACTAGGGAATCCGGGAAGAAAATGCGTAATCCAAGGCCAAAAGTAGGACATAAAAAGCTGGCGTACACCCAACCATAGCATGACGAGTAAAACAAAGGTAATTCCCAGTGATTTTAGGATCATCGTACGATATTGCGGTGTTATAAGACGTTGTAAAGCGCGATAGGCAGCAGTAAAAATCATAATAATCAAGTAAATAATAAAAAAACAGTGAAAACAAGAGACCGTTTGGAGAGTATTTTAAATATGTTTCTTGTCACAGATCTTATAACTTTGTTTATAAGGGGTAAAGGGGCAAGAAATGGTATTTTTATTCACAGTATCGTAAATTCTTTTATTTCAGTAAGGTGATAAAAATACACACACAGATATTGATGAGTAGAGTGTTTTTTCGGGCTGATCTTAATTTTTACCTCAGAACAATATGGAGGTGCGAATTTGAACAGTTTTCAGTTCAAGGCGTGCTCATAGAATTTATAAAATACATCAAATCAGTGGCCAGCATATGCATTCTACGTGAGAGCAATGAATATGGTTGCAAGTTAGTTTAGATTAAAATTGTCACCTTCTAGAATAAGGTTAAGAATTCTAGAAATCATGATAGGATTTTTCTGCATAACTCATGAAATAAAGAGCATGCTTGTCTATCAAGAAACATCACCAATTGAGTTATTTGATAAAAAAACTGAAGTGTACAGGAATTTATATCCCTTTATTAAGAGCAGAAAATTGCTTTTGGTGCAAAGATAGGCGCTTAATCAATCAAAAGTATCATATAAATAATTTTATGTAAGTTTAATTTTTATTGTTTTAAATATTTTCTGATGTCTGACCCGTTCGACAGAGTGTTAAGATTTTTCACTTGAAATAAAGCTTTTTCTCATCGATGCGTAGGGGGGATGAGAATCGAAAAATGACACAATAACCTCTGCCAATCTTTGTGCGACTTGCTGTTTACTCATGTGTGGCCATTGTTCAATATTATCTTTACTGACAAGACAAACTTGATTTGTATCAGCACCCATAACACTTGTACCATCATTATGCAAAGAAATATCATTAGCAAGAATGAAATCTGCACCTTTTTCGACACACTTTTTTTGTGCATTTGCAATAAGGTTAGAAGTTTCAGCAGCAAACCCTATCACTAGCGATGGACGGTTTGAAGCATGTCCAATGGTTGCTAAAATGTCAGCATTTTCGACCATATGAAAGGATGGTGGTGTTTTATGGTTGCTCTTTTTAATCTTGTGTAAAGATTGCGTTTGACTGCGCCAATCGCAAACGGCGGCGACAAAAACAGCACCATCAGCAGGCAATGCCGTTTGAACGGCTTGTAACATTTGATGTGCTGTTTCAACATGAATTGTTTTCACCTCTTGTGGATCATGAAGATGAACCGGTCCACAAATAAGTGTCACCTTAGCACCCAAATGTGCAAGAGCCGTTGCAATGGCGTGTCCTTGCTTGCCTGAAGAGCGGTTAGCAAGATAACGCACTGGATCTATTGGCTCATGAGTTGGGCCAGAAGTAACAATGAAATGGCGCCCAGAAAGTGGTTTTTGGTGCACGCCTAAAAGGTTTTCTATTGCTGCTACAATGGTCAAGGGTTCACTCATGCGCCCATAACCAGCTTCATCGCGTTCTGCCATTTCACCAATTTCTGGTCCTATTATATGGACGCCGTCTTTATGTAGTTTTGCAACATTACGCACAGTCGTTGGATGCGTCCACATTGCTGGATTCATAGCAGGTGCAATCAAGAGTGGACAACGTGCTGCTAAAAGCACACAATCAGCCAGATCATCTCCCATACCATTGGCTATTTTGGCAATACGATTGGCGGTAGCAGGAGCGACAATAATGAGATCAGCATGACGTGCTAATCGAATATGTCCAATATCATATTCCTCTTCATGAGAAAATAAATCACTATATACTGTACGACCACTGAGAGATGCAGCTGCTAAAGGTGTAATAAATTTTTGTGCTGCTTTTGTCATAACAATATTCAAATGCGCTCCCCGTTCTTGCAAACGGCGAATTAAGTCAAGTGATTTATAGGCTGCAATACTACCACCAATAATAAGCAAAATTGACTTTGATTGCAGTGATTGCATTTCAATGGGACTGACTTGAGAAGGAGATATGGTTGTCGTGATGGGGTTACTTAAAAGGCGACGGGCTTCCTCTTCCATAGAAATTCCATTTTTTGCAGCACGTATACGTAAAGCTTCTTTGATTTCAGGAGAGAGGTTACGAATGGTAATACTAGCCATAAAAGATACCCAAATATGATTGCAATGATCTCATCATTGCTATTTTTATAGCATATTAAGGAGATTATAAAGAATAAAAAAGGTAAAAAATGAGACAAACGCAGCAAAGCGCTATAATAAACAGGCTATAACGACCATAACGATTGGTATGACTTTGTTCGAGAGCAAGTCTTTTAATGGTTACAGGAGAAAGATTAAGTCCTGTTTCTCTCATTTGATTGAGGCCTTCTTCCATATGTTGAAAATTTTGTATCAATTGAGGTGTTTTGCGTGCCAACGAAAGAAGAGCTTGTGCTCCTTCACCAAAGTCTTTTGCCAGTCCTGCAGGTCCTAAGTTTTTACTAATCCATTCTCTGACGATGGGTTCAGAAGCTTTCCACATATTGAAATGAGGGTCCAATGTACGGGCTACACCTTCAACGACAACCATCGTTTTTTGTAGCAATAAAAGTTCAGGTCGTGTTTGCATATCAAATAATTCAGTGACTTCAAACAACAGTGTGAGTAATTTAGCCATAGAAATACTTTGTGCTGATTGCCCATGAATGGGTTCACCAATAGCACGATTGGCTTGAGCAAAGCTTTCAATATTATGGTTTGGAGGCACATACCCTGCTTCAAAATGAGCACGTGCTACCCGATGGTAATCGCGGGTAATAAAGCCGTAAAGGATTTCAGCAAGGAAGTATTTTTCTTTTTTGCCAAGCCGCCCTGTAATTCCCAAATCGACAGCAACAATACATCCTTTTGGATCTACAAATAAATTACCAGGATGCATATCGGCATGAAAAAAGCCATCACGCAATGTATGACGAAGAAAAGATTGAATAAGCGTAACTGCGAGCGCTTGCAAATTGAAGCCAGCCTCCTTGAGAGCAGAAGTTTCAGATATTCTTATGCCATCGATCCATTCCATTGTTAAAACATTACGCCCTGTTCGTTCCCAATCAATTTTGGGAACTCGAAAGCCTGCATCATACTGAATATTTTCAGCCATTTCTGATATGGCAGCTGCTTCCAACCGCAAATCCATTTCAATACGTGTACTTTGTGCTAAAGTATCAACCACACAAACAGGGCGCAGCCGTCGAGAAGCTGGGATATATTGTTCTTGTAAATGGGCAACAAGATAAAAGCCTCTTAGATCTTTCGCAAAACGTGTTCTGATATTGGGGCGGATAACTTTAACGGCACATTTTTTTTTATGACCGGTTCCATCATCATATTCAGCAGGATGAACTTGAGCGATAGAAGCAGCAGCAATGGGGGGGTGAAAATTTACGAATAAATCATTGATAGAACGGCCAAGTGAACTTTCAATTTGCATGATCGCTGCATCACAAGAAAATGTTTGCACACGATCTTGTAGTTGCGCCAAATCTTGTGCAATATCGCGTCCAACAATATCAGGTCTGGTAGCAAGAAATTGACCCAGTTTTATGTAAGAGGGACCAAGCCTATTGATAGCATAAGAAATATTTTCAGATCGTCGTTTCTTTTTTGTTTTACGTCGGGCGAGCAGACTCGCAGTACGATGACACAATGCTGGAAATCCTTTAAGATTATCACTCGGCAAAGCACTCAAAACTCCTTCACGTGCTAAAACCCACCCTGCACGCATCAATTGAAAGTAAGTGTAAATTTGCACCATTTTTAAATTTTCCAACCTGAATGCAGTGTTGCAATAGCACCTGTGAGATTGCGATATGATACCCGTGAAAAACCTGCATGAGCAATCATATGGGCAAAGTCATTTTGCTTAGGAAATTTGCGAATAGATTCAACCAAATAACGATAGGCATCGCCATCATTTGCAATGATTTGTCCAAGCTTCGGAATGACACGGAAAGACCAAAGGTCATAAAGCTTGTCAAGTAGAGGCATTTCAACATTTGAAAACTCTAAACATAGAAAACGCCCTCCCGGTTTTAAAACACGAAAAGCCTCTTTAAGGGCTTTGTCAATATGAGGCACATTGCGAATGCCAAAAGCAATAGTGTAGGCGTCAAAACTTTGATCTTCAAAAGGTAGATATTCTGCATTTGCTTCTACAAAATCGATCAAAGGAGCAAGCCCATTTTTTTGTGCACGTTTTTTACCAACATCGAGCATTGAGCCATTGATATCAAGGACTGTAGCATGAGCTGTCTTGCGTGAAGCATTCAGAATACGGAAAGCGATATCACCCGTACCACCCGCCACATCAAGAACCTTCCAATGAGGAAGCGCTGGCGGAGAGAGCCATGCGACCATGGAGTTTTTCCACACACGATGTAGCCCCAATGATAAGATATCATTCATTTTATCATAGTTTTCAGCAACAGAGTGAAACACATCATCAACCATGGATTGCTTTTGTGCTTCATCAACTCTTTTAAAGCCAAAGGAATGTTCCATACCACCTTTGGCTCCTACGCGTTCTGTTTCTGATGTCATGTGCATGACCTTCCTTATTTTTTATCGTAAATGAAGAACAGAAAGAATATCCAAATACGAAAAAACAACGTATAAAACCATGACTTTTAGAGTCAGAAACACAAAGAGCACCTTTAGATATCAAGATTGGCAACGTTTAAGGCATTGTCTTGAATAAAAATCCGCCGAGGCTCAACTTCATCACCCATTAGGCGGGAAAAGAGTGAATCTGCATCAGTTGCATCATTGATTTTAACTTGTAAAAGAGATCGCGCATTCGGATCAAGAGTTGTCTCCCAGAGCTGTTCAGCATTCATTTCTCCAAGACCTTTATAACGTTGGAGAGTAATGCCTTTTTTTCCATTTGTAAAAATGCTTTCTAAAAGGCTCATAGGTCCAAAAATACGCTCTGATTTATCTTTGCGGTGCAGGAGTGGAGGAGGACTATAAACGTCTGTGAAACTTTTAGAAACACGATCAATTTGCCGCGCATCAGCCGAGTTTATAAGCCCCGCATCTAGAGTAATAACATCTTTAACGCCGCGTAAAATACGTTCAAAGTGTAAACTTCCATCTGATGTGTATTGACCAGTCCAACCCCGTTCTACATCATCGGCAATTAAATCAAGACGATCAGCGACTGCATCTGCAGTTTTTTGCGCTTTTTCTGGTGTTGAAAGAGCTTCAGAATTAAAAACACCCGCAATAGCGGCTTGCTCAACAACTGTTCGATTATAACGTGTATGAAGACCATTTAAAAGTTGACGTAACATGCAGGCATCTTCAGCAAGTTGATGCAAGTCAGCACCTGCACGTACCTCACCTGTTGACAATTCTAATGTTGCCTCTTCTAGTCCACTATCAATGAGAAATTTTTCAAATGCTGTTTCATTCTTAATATATTGAGAGGACTTTCCGCGCGATACTTTATAAAGGGGTGGTTGGGCGATATAAAGATGTCCACGCTCAATCAATTCAGGCATCTGT
Source organism: Bartonella silvatica (assembly GCF_040545155.1). NCBI lineage: Bacteria > Pseudomonadati > Pseudomonadota > Alphaproteobacteria > Hyphomicrobiales > Bartonellaceae > Bartonella > Bartonella silvatica. The sequence continues at coordinate 128,977 of NZ_JBEPLI010000001.1, read as the reverse complement.
CTAAAGAAGAAGGTGAGAAGGAGGGTCCGGATATGTGCACCATCAACATCGGCATCCGTCATAATAATGATTTTATGATAACGCAATTTATCTGGTGAAAACTCATCTTTACCAATGGATGTTCCAAGAGCAGTAATAAGTGTTCCAATCATGTCAGATGAGAGCATTCGGTCGAAACGTGCTCGCTCAACATTAAGGATTTTACCACGTAGGGGCAAAATTGCTTGATTTTGACGTGAGCGTCCACTTTTTGCTGATCCACCAGCTGAATCTCCTTCGACAATAAAAATCTCTGATCTTGCCGGATCACGTTCTTGGCAATCGGCAAGCTTTCCTGGAAGAGAAGTGATATCAAGAGCCCCTTTTCGTCTTGTGAGTTCACGTGCTTTGCGCGCTGCTTCACGTGCTGTTGCAGCTTCTACGACTTTACTAATGAGAAGCTTTGCTTCATTGGGGTGTTCTTCCAACCATGCTGAAAGACCTTCATTGACCAAATTTTCAACAATGGGGCGTACTTCAGAAGAGACTAATTTATCCTTTGTTTGTGAAGAAAACTTTGGATCAGGAACTTTGACAGAAAGAATAGCGGTAAGACCTTCACGGCAATCATCACCGGTTAGGTTAACTTTTTCTTTTTTTGCAATACCTGAAGATTCGGCATAGCCATTAATCTGGCGGGTTAAAGCGCTACGAAAACCGACTAAATGGGTCCCACCATCACGTTGAGGAATATTATTGGTAAAACACAAGACTTTCTCATGATAAGAATCATTCCACCATAGAGCAACATCAACGCTCATGCCATCCTTTTCACTTGTAATGTAAATAGGTTGATTAAGCAGTGTTTTTTTCGTTTGGTCAATGTATTTTACAAACTCAATTAATCCACCTTCATAATGTAATGTAACGGATTTAATATCAGCATGACGTTCATCAACAAGAAGAATATGCACACCAGAATTTAAAAAAGCGAGTTCTCGTAAACGGCGTTCCAAGGTTTCAAAATCAAACTCAACCATCGTAAACGTTTCAGGGCTTGGTAAAAATCTGATTTCTGTTCCACTTTCTGTGCCACAATCGTCAACAATTTTTAGCGGAAAGTCAGCAACTCCATGAGTAAACGACATTTCATGCGTTTTGCCGTTGCGTTTGATTTGCAATTTGAGCCAGACTGATAGCGCATTAACAACAGAGACACCAACACCGTGTAATCCACCAGAAACTTTGTAAGAGTTTTGATCAAATTTTCCCCCTGCATGCAGTTGTGTCATGATAACTTCAGCAGCTGAAATGCCCTCTGTCGGATGAATATCTGTTGGAATTCCACGTCCATTATCACGAACAGAACAAGAACCATCAGCATGAAGTGTGACATTTACAAGGGTAGCATGACCGGCTAAAGCTTCGTCAATAGCATTATCTACAACCTCGTAGACCATGTGGTGTAAACCTGAACCATCATCGGTATCGCCGATATACATGCCAGGACGTTTGCGCACAGCATCAAGACCTTTGAGAACTTTGATGGAAGCAGCACCATAGTCATCATTCTGCTTTAGTGAAGTTGTCTCATCACTCATAAGTTAATCCATTTCTGTATTCAATTTGCGATATTTCATCAAATTTTTCGAAGCTTAACATATTAATCAGTTATTTATGAAACAACCACATTAACATTTATCGTATCTTAGATCTATATTCAACATTTGTCAGTACATAACAAATAGAATGATTTTTACATATAAAACTCTTATGGTGCTGTTAAGCGGCATTTTAGATATACAGAAAAGGAAAAATGCGTTTGAGGAAATTTATCCTTATAGGGTGTGCGATGGTAAATTCATTGAGCACTACCATCTTTACACTTGCGAAGGTATAAGCACTTACTCATTGTATTTACAAGCTTTTGGATTTTACAACTGTTCCTGAATTGAGATACTTCATGAGAAGTATTTTTATTTCTTTTTTGTACAGTTTTTATCTATACGACAATTTCATTTGATGATGTGCAAGAATTTTTGATTCAAGATAAACAGATCTGGAATTGGGGAATCCCATAATATGCGGGACTTTCATTTAATATGAATGACAGAAAAATATCTATACGATGCGCATGTCTATCCATGATTCATGTTTTATAACATGAGCAGCATTGTTTGAATTTTTCCTTAGAGTTAAGATATCAGTGTTTTCTTGTGTTTTTATATATGCAAATTCGCTAAAACTTACCCGGGTTCAATTCTTTAAAGTTTAATGAAATTGTTAGACAAGGTCAAAAACCTATAACTTTTATCGCGCATAGAAGAAAAATCCGCACACATTTTTCAAAAGAATAGAATTTTATATTTTCCTGAAAGAAAAACATAAGACATGGGTATCAAGAAGAAGAAATGAACTTAACAGTGACAGAGAATTAGATACATATCTTGCTAAAGAAGTTGCTTGTTTTTACAAACAGCTTCCTTTACGCGTTTATATGAGGGGGAACACACTTTCTTAAATTTCTAATGTATATAATCGAAGATTGTAGAAAAGCTGTTAAATTTTTTGACGGTTTTGAGAAATTTTATTGATTAAAGCAGCAGATATTTCAGTTAAGTGCGTTAGATATTCTAACCAATAAGCGTATTTTAACTTTGAAAAATGGGGGGAGAGTTTGAAGATAAGGAAACTTATAAATAGATTTAATTTTCTTATGAGCATCTTGCCTTTAGTATATGGGGTTCTATTTTCTGCTTTCTCAGAAGCTAGAGCCGTTGAAAAATTGCCTTCTTTTTTTCATTCGCATAAATATTTGGTACAACCGGATGTAACTGGTATAACGCGTTTGCGTTTTGTAACAACGTTTGATTTTCCTCCTTTTAATTTTCTTGACCAAACAGGGCATCTTGCAGGCTATCATATTGATTTATTACGTGCTATTTGCTCAAAACTAAACCTTAACAATCTCTGTGAGGTAGAGGTTGTTCCTTGGGAAGAGCTTGTAAATCATGTTAAGGATGGTAATGCAGAGGTTATTATTGCGGGTTTAAAAGAAACCATTAAAACACACCAAGATCTTGTTTTTACGAAGTCTTATTTGCGTTTTCCTGCTCGATTTGTTGCTTCTCAATTTGTTGTATCGCAACTTGTGAATCTCGATGAATCAATAAGCGATAAACTTACCTATTTAAGCAGTGGGGTGTTGCTTAAAAGTGTTCACGAAAAGCTATTTCATAGTTACTTTCCTGAAGCCAAATGGCAAGGGTTTAAAGATAGAGCAGAGCTCTATAAAGCCCTAGAGGATCATAAAGTGGATCTCATTTTTGATGATGGGTTTGCTTTATCTCTGTGGTTAAATGATCCAAAATCTGCTGATTGCTGCCATTTTATTGGAGGAGCATATATGGCTCCACAGTTATTGGGGCAAGGAATGCGGCTTGCTGTTGCAAAAAAGAACGAAAAATTAATCGGTATACTCAATTATGCTCTGAAATCTTTAGAAGAGGATGGTAAGCTTGAAGAGCTTTATCTGCGTTATTTTCCCATAGGGTTTTATTGATAAGTAACTTCTTAGGCAGGAGCTTTTAACCTTTCCGTACCCAGTCTATAGGAAATAGCTTCTGCGATGTGATGGCGAGCAAGGTTGTCTGCTTCGTCGAGATCAGCAATAGTGCGTGCAACTTTGAGAATACGATGATAGGCGCGAGCAGAAAGATGCATCTTTTCACTCACATCGCGTAAGAGTTTAGCAGCGTTTGTGTCAGGAATGGCAATTTCTTCAATGATTTTAGCGGGACAATCACCATTGGTGCGAATATGGTCAAAGCCCAATTCTTTAAAGCGTTTTGTTTGAATATCACGACACCGTGCGACGCGTTTTGCAACATCGCAACTTTTTTCTGATTGTTCTGATTGCATAAGATCCATAGCTGTTAAAGCAGGGACATCAATTCGTAAGTCAATTCGATCAAGCAGTGGGCCAGAAATGCGGGATTGATAATCAATTTGACAGCGTATTCCTTTCGCACAAACATAACCTTTTTCTCCTGCCATACCACATCGACAAGGATTCATAGCGGCAATGAGCTGGATGCGGGCAGGATAGCTGATATGATGATTTGCACGGGCGATAACACATTCTCCACTTTCTAAAGGTTGACGCAGAGAGTCAAGGACCTGTGGAGAAAATTCAGGCAATTCATCGAGAAATAAAACACCATTATGGGCAAGAGAGACTTCACCTGGTCGCGCCTTAAGCCCACCACCGATCATTGCGGCCATGGAAGCGGAATGGTGCGGGGCGCGAAAAGGACAATGGAGTGAAATGGTATTATGGACTGTTTCGCCAGTGATAGAAGCAATCAAAGAAACATCTAAAAGTTCACGGCTATCAAGAGGTGGTAGAATGGAGGGCAAGCGCTGAGCGAGCATAGATTTACCTGCTCCAGGGGGACCAACAAACAAAAGGTTATGCCGTCCAGCGGCACAAACTTCTAATGCACGTTTAGCCGTTTTTTGCCCTTTAATTTCGCAAAGATCTGGAAGTTCAGTTTGAATAGTATATTGGCGTGGTTCTGGACGCCTTTGAATCTGGGTTCCTTTAAAATGATTGACCATAGTGAGGAGCGTTTCAGGGGCAAGAATATTCATTTCCGTGTTTGCCCATGCTGCTTCAGGTCCGCATGGGTGAGGACAAATAAGACCTTTATCGAGTGATAAAGCTGTCATTGCAGCTGGTAGGACACCATTGACAGCTGTAATAGAACCATCCAATGATAATTCACCTAAAATGACATATTCTTGTGCGACTTCGGGAGGAAGAATGCCCATGGTAAGCATTAAGCCTACGGCAATTGGCAAATCATAATGTGATCCTTCTTTAGGTAAATCAGCTGGTGCAAGGTTAATAGTAACGCGCTTACTAGGCATAGAAAGCCCACAAGCATGAAGAGCGGCCTGAACACGTTCACGACTTTCTGCAATTGCTTTATCGGCTAATCCAACAATCGCTATTCCTATTTTACCAGGGGAAATCATAACCTGTACATCGACAGGAACCGCTTCTAGACCGCGAAAAGCAACAGTTGTAATACGCGCGATCATTTGTTTATTCCCCCCTTTTATTTTAAAGAGAAAATCATATCTGCACATAAAAATCAACAAGAAGTGTTTCTATGGTTTTTTGGAGAGAGAGATCTATATACATACGCGATGTTTATAGTTCTCTCATGGAGAGTTATTTGCACAAATTTAACCATGATTATATGTGGTTCAATAAAGTATTTATAATGAGCTAAATGAGTATGTTAGAAAAGAAAGAGAAAGGCCGTTTGTGTTGCATGGGGGGCAGAGTTTTATGAGTATAAGAGGGCGAGGGGTTATGTATTATAAGAAGAGATTATTATTTGATGTAATCAAATATGTTAAGTATTGATAATAGGCATATTTATCTTTCTTGTTCAATGTTATTTATAGTATAAATAGATGTAAGCTGTATTGAGGGTATCTGGTTTTATGGTATACCAAACGGGCGTTTTTTTAAAATCAGGAACTGTGCGCAGTATATTGATAGGCTTATGTTTCGTCTGTATTTCTTCTCAACCACTTTCAGCATTTGAATTGTTTGGCATTCCTATTTTTGGTAAAAAGAAAACAAATTCTTCTTTACATGGTGTGCATGGCACAGAAAAATTTTATAAAGTTGATGTCGTGGTACCATTAGGTGCACCACCGGAGGGTATGAAAATAGTCAAGTCGGTATCTTCTCTTCTGGCAGATAAAGATAAAGCATTTAGTTCTTCCGGTTTGTTAGCAAAAGCACGTTCAGATTATCGAGCAATTCTTTCTGCTCTTTATGCTGATGGACGTTATGGTGGTATTATTAGTATAAAGATTAACGGTTTAGAAGTTGCTGACTTAAGTCCGGTGACTCAACTTCCAGCACAATCCAGTATTGTGATTACAGTTGATGCTGGTCCAAAATATGTTTTTAGTGTCGCAAGTATTGATAAAGTTGCTCCATTTGTAAAACATAAAACCAATAAAATACCCACGATTGAATCATTAGGATATAAGGTTGGTACTGTTGCTAAATCTGAAAACATTCTAAAAGCGGAAAAATGGGCAATTGAAGGATGGCGTCAACAAGGTTATGCGAAAGCTAAAGTTAAAAAGAGCGAAGTTGTTGCTGATCATGCTACACGTTTTATTGATGCAAAAGTTTCTGTTGATCCTGGACAAGTCGCTTATTACGGTCCTTTAACTGTGCGTAATGTTAGTAAGAAACCACGTGTAGATTCAGCTTATATTGCGTGGATGACAGGATTAAAGCCAGGTCAAAAGTACGATTCTGATGCGTTAGCAAAAGCGAGTGAACGGCTTGCACGACTTGATGTTTTTCATGCAGTGAGTATCCGTGAGGCTGATCAAATTAACCCCGATGGGAGTTTACCGCTTACACTTGTTTTACAGGAACGTAAACCCCGTCGTTTTGGTGCAGGTGGCCGCTATTCGACCTTAGATGGTGCTGGTTTTGAAGCTTATTGGATGCATAATAATCTTTTTGGTCACGCCGAACATCTTAAAATTGAGGCAAAAGTAAGCGGTATTGGAAGCAATAAGAAGGAATCGTATCATCTGAAAAATTTTGATTATCTTTTCGGTGGCACATTTATAAAGCCTGGTGTATTCACCCCCGATACCAATTTCAGGACAGAGCTGAAGATACAGCAAGATGTTTTAGATAATTATACGACAAAGGCTATCAAAGGAAACTTTGGTATAACGCATGTTTTTAGTGATAATCTATCGGGGCAGGTTGCTGTGGAAGCTTCTAACGGTTATTCACGTGATATCTATTTTGGGAGACGTCATTTTACGACAATTGGGTTTCCGAGTAGTTTAATTTACGATAGTCGTAATAATAGGTTTAATGCGACAAAAGGTTTGTATGCTGAAGTAAATGTTGAACCTTTTTATGAAGTGCGCTCTAATAACTTTGTCGCAAAATTGACTATGGAAGGTCGTTCTTATTGGGCGTTTGACGAAAAGGATCGCTTTGTTTTTGCGGCGCGAACAAAGCTTGGCACAATTCTTGGGAGTCATTCAGCACAAGTTCCTTCAGATACGCTCTTTTTTGCTGGTGGTGGCGGGTCTGTTCGTGGTTATGCGTACCGAAATATTGGTATCAAAACAGACAATGATGCTATTGTTGGGGGACGGACACTTGTTGAGGGAACAGCAGAGTTACGCTTTTCTTTAAACAATAAAATAGGGCTCGTCAGTTTTCTGGATGGTGGTTTGGTAGGGGGAAAAGAAAATTTTGATTTTTCTCAAAAAGTTAAATGGGGGGCAGGTATTGGAGGTCGTTATATGACAGGTCTTGGACCTTTACGCGTTGATTTAGCTTTTCCTCTTAAACGGGAGAAAGGTGATCCTCGTATGGGGTTTTATGTGGGTATAGGGCAAGCATTTTAAGGAAAAAAAAGTGCGTTTATCAGCTTTCTTATTCGGGTTTTTATTTCTTTTGGTAAGCACTTTTGTTTGTGTGCAGCGAAGCAGTTCATCTTCTAACCAAATGAATGTTTATAACCATTCATGGATTGTTTCTTTGATTGAACGCAAACTTTCAAAGCCTGGTCGCCAAGTTCGTTTACATAATGTACAAGGGGCGTTGTCTTCTCAAATGTCTATTGATGCTATTACTGTGAGTGACAAAAAGGGTGTTTGGCTGAAGATGACCGATGCCAAAATGGATTGGAACCGCTTATCTTTGTTGAGAGGGCGCGTGAGTGTTAACCAGCTTTCTGTAGAACAGGTTACGTTTTTGCGCAAACCACAAGGGAGTTCTTCCCTTATGTCTTCTCTTGAGACGCGTAAGTTTTCTTTGCCAAAATTGCCTCTTGCCATTTCTATTGATACGCTTACAGTTAAGCATGCAATGTTTGAAGAGGGTCTTCTTGGTTTTTCTGCTGATGTGTCTTTAAAAGGCTGCCTAACCTTAGACAATAATGACATTGATGTTGATGTAGCCGCTCATCGTTTAGATGCACAGGGATCTTTTTCTGTTTTAACAAAGCTATCCACTAGCAACCGTACGGTTAAAGTTGATATTTCTTCTAATGAGCCGAAAAATGGCATTTTGGCAAATATTTTTAACATTGAAAAACATCCTGCATTAAATCTTGCCATTAAGGGTAATGGTACTTTTGATGATTTGGTTATCAAGCTTTATTTGGAAGCTGATCACCACCCTATTTTAGATGGTAATGTTATTCTTGCAGCTGTTACAGAAGGACATAGTTTATCTACAAAACTTGTGGGTACGCTGGGTCCTATAATACCTTCTCAATATCGTAATCTTTTTGAATCTGATGTAACGCTAAAAGTAGAAGCAAGAAGAACAAAAGAAGGTGTAACACACCTTGATCGTATGGCGCTTCAGAGTCAAGAAATGAATATTATAACGAATGCAGAAGTAACCGCTGATGGATTTCTGCGGCGGCTTTTTGTTGATGGAAAAATAGTCCTTGATGAGAAAAGTGGAAGTGAACGTTTACCAACGTCAGAAATGCCCCTATTGGCTAAGAATCTTACTTTAAATATTGATTATGGTCGCGAAGGCAAACAGTCGTGGAATGGACAACTTGTTTTACATCATGTGAAAAATAAAAGTATTTATATTCGTGATGCAGTTTTTGATATGGGGGGAGTAAGTGAAAATCTTGATAATGTAGCCTCTCGTCATGTTGGTTTTCAGGTTAAAGGAACGCTTCGAGGGATTGAAAAGGGGGCTGGAGCATTAGGAGAATATTTAGGCAAAACGGTTCATGTGCATCTGGATACGGATATTTTTTCGAAAAAACCAACTTTAATTCATGATTTTAGTGTCACTGGTCAGGGCTTTTCTGCTTGGTTAAAAGGAAAAATGGACCATTTTGTTTTTAAAGGTGATCTTGGTTTAAAAACTCAAACACTTGCTCCTTTTAATCTGTTGAGTAGACAAAAACTCCTTGGTCGTGCAGATATTAAAGCCAAAGGAACGATTGGCTTAATGAATAGAGTTTTTGATCTTGAATTATCAGGGGACGCTAACAATATGGCGATAGGTATAGAGCCATTCGATCGTTTTTTCAAAGGAAACTTTACCCTTTCAGGTGGAGCAGCTTATGATAGAACTAGCTGGATTTTCCGTCGTTTAAATTTGAAAAGTCAATACGCAAATATAAAGGCTGATGGGTATTTTTCAGGCGATAGAGCTAAAATGGATTTTTATACGCAAATATTTGATCTTGCTAGATTAGATCCGAGAATAAGTGGTGCGCTTACAATCAAAAGTACGGCGAGAGGGCACAATAGCTTTATAAATCTTAATACACGCGCCAATATTGCGGAAGCATTTTTAGCCGGAAAGAAACTTGAAAATACAACGCTTACAATGAAAACACTGGTGAATAATACATTGCCAGTACCTTCTTTAACAGGTTCTATAAAGGGTGAAGGGAGTTTTGCTAAAAAGCCATTATATTTATCGGCTTCTTTTAAAGATTCTCATCAGATTAGAAAATTTGAAAATATCAATATGAAAGCGGGAAGTACAAAACTAACCGGTAATCTTTCTCAAATAAAAGGTTTTTTTAAAGGGGCTTTGCATATTGATGCTGACGATATCTCCATGCTTTCTGCATTATTTTTGCAGGAAGGTAGTGGAAAAGTAAAAGGAGATTTTATTTTTGACGAACAAAATGGCAGACAGAAAGTTAATCTAAAAGCGCATGTTGACCGTTTAAACTTTGCAAAAAATAAAATAAAAAAGTTAGCAGTAGAAGCGAATATATTGGATCTTTTTGGTATAACTCAGTTTGATGGCTTTATCAACGCAGAGCATATACAAACGCCTTTTATGATGGTTAATCATCTAGATGCCCATGCGAATGAAAAAAATGGAACAACAATTTTTACTGTTCAAGCAATGTTACCTAACAATACAAATGCACACCTTTCTGGCCATATGATCGCAGTAGGAGTTCCAGAAGGTATAAAACGCGAAGTGCAGATTGAAACCATAGATATTAAACGGCAAAATTTTCACGCGACATTACCCAAATCAGCTACGATCACTTTTGATAAAGATGGAATAACAGTTAATGGATTGGGGATTGCAATTAATGGAGGTACAATTACACTTGCAGGAAATGTTCAAGAGACCCTTAATTTGCACCTTACAGTGAATGCATTACCCGCTGCTTTAGTCAATTTATGGAAATCTGATCTTGAGGCAACTGGTACCTTGAATGGGCAAGTTATGGTTCGGGGGAGTTTTCAAAAGCCTGATATAACCTATGATATAAAAGGTGAGGAACTGACAACCGGTGCTTTTCAAAATAAAAAAATAATGCCCTTTACGTTAACGATTGCGGGTAAAACAGTAAACCAAAACCTTACTTTGAATGCAAATTTAACGGGAGAAGAGGTCCAAGCACAAGCACAAGGGCATATGTCCTTAGATCAAAATAAGCTTGATTTCCATGTTAATTTGCAAGATGTACCTATACGTTTGGTGAATGGCTTTATTGAAGGAAAAGCTCTTAGTGGATCGATTGTAGGTAAGGCCGGTATTGGCGGGACAATAAAGGATCCATCTGCTCATTTTGAGCTTTCTAGTCGGAACTTAACCGCGATGACTCATAAAGGGCCTATGTCGATAAATATGGATGCTCGTGGTTCTTACAGAAAATCAATTTTTCATATTAAGCATATGGTGGCGACAGGAGATAAAGGTTTAGATCTTTCCATAAATGGACCTGTTTCCTTGAATGGTTCGGAGGTCAACTTAAGTGTTAAAGGAACAGTCCCTGTTGCTTTTATTGATCCATTCTTAGCGAAGCGGGGTGCGCATATAACGGGCACAGCAACCATTGATACGACGCTAAAAGGTGTATTATCTCAGCCACAATTAATAGGGCATCTTTCTATCATCAATGGTAGCTTTTTTGATTCAAAAACAAACATAGGGTTGAACAATGTGGCAATTAAAGGCAAACTCAATGGCGATCATATTCTTATAGAACAAGCCTCAGCTTCTTCATCTGAAGGAGGGTTGATTTCTGCTTCAGGTCGTATCACGAGTGATCTACAGCCAGATTTAGTCTTTAATTTTGACCACGCCAATTATAATGATGGTTCTATGATTATTGCTACATTGTCAGGAAATATGACAATGACAGGTAATTTTTTAGATAATCTTGTTATTGGTGGTGATATGACTGTTGAAAAAGCTGAAATTTTGGTTCCAGATCATTTTCAAAATGCAAAGTTTCTCGATATTAAAAATAAGAATTTAACCACACCAATTCAGAAAACGCTAAAGCGCGCCGATGTTCAGAATATTGATATACATCGTGGTGTTTATAAAAAATCTTCGTCCGTTGTGTTATCCAATATGCGTATTACGGCGCGCAATCAGTTTTTTGTACGTGGCCGAGGATTAGATGCTGAACTGGGAGGACGTATTAACATAGCAGGTCCTTTGAATGATGTTCACCCAGTTGGTGAGTTTCAGATGATTCGTGGACGTTTTGATATTCTTTCACAGCGTCTTAATTTTGATCAGGGAAAAGCGAGTTTTAGTGGTAATCTTAATCCTACGGTTTATTTTGTGACAAACCATAACAGCGGTGATATTCGCGTCACCGTCACTGTAAGTGGAACAATTGATAATATTGATGTGAATTTTTCTTCACAACCAAATTTGCCACAGGATGAGATTTTTGCACGTTTGATTTTTAATCGCTCTCTGAGTGAGTTATCACCATTTCAGGTTGCTCAGCTTGCAGCCGCGGCTGCAGATCTTGCAGGTGCTAATACATCTTTATTGAATACTCTAAGAGATAAAATTGGTCTTGATGATCTTGATGTTATTATTGATGAAAAAGGGAATACGGGTTTACGTATTGGACGCTATATACACAACAATATTTATTTAGGTTTTGAAGCGGGGTCAGATGGTGCAACAAAGGGAACGATTAATTTAGATGTTTCGCGCCATCTCAAAGCCAAGGGTGCCGTAGGGAATGAAAAGAACTCTAGTATTGGTTTATTTTATGAAAGAGACTATTAAAGAGTAGAGTTTCGGGGTTTTAGATTTTATGCTCTTTTAATTTTCTAAGTTACAGAGTATTACCATATAAATTGAAAATTTCATAAAAGGAAAATTTTTTATCAAGTTTTGAGAAGATAAGTTTAACGTATTTGTTTTAAATCGTCGCATTCTCTCATAGGGTGCTCTTTCCACGAAGGGTAGTGTATTATCACGTTTTATGGATTGGATTGAATGCATTTCAAAGTGCTTCTATAAGTGGAGAAAGAAAAATCTATTAAACGCCGCTATCCTTCCTACTTTAAAGATACTTCTTCATGCCCTCAAGTCTATTTCACAATAGAGCTCGTGAATAGTATAATGGTAAAGCCATCGGGCAGCGCCATCTTTATACTCACGAAAGTACCTAGCCAACCACCATTATTCTGTTTGCCAGTTTAAGGTGGCGTTGCAGCTGTTGTATTGAGATTATTCATAAGGGGATTGTCAGTACCCTGTCAATTTTACCCACATGTGACTCTCATTTGTGAAGTAAAAACGAAAGATTCTATTAAATTCACTATACACAAATAATGAGAAAATCTTATCGAGGATCTCATTCAATATAAACAGTAATGAATTATAATCTTTCCTTTTTTTGCTGTATCATGGAATAGTTTTCCATAGTTATTTGCAAATTCCTTGTAAGCGAATATAGCTACTCGTTTATTTTGTTAGCTTAAATTTTACTCAAGTATCTAAAAACGAGGATGTATGTTTTTTGAATTGGAGATTATGAAGTTTTTTAAAAAAACCATTTTTTTGGGTGAGTAATTCTTCTTGAGTTCCTTGTTCAATCAGTTGACCATTTTGTATGACAACAATTTTATGAGCACGAGCAATGGTTGAAAGACGATGAGCAATAACGATAGTCGTACGCCCTTTTGTAAGTTGATGAAGTGCTTCATTAATTTGTACCTCAGTATGTGAATCTAATGCACTTGTTGCTTCATCAAGAATTAAGATTTCGCTATCGTGAAGCATTGCCCTAGCGATAGCGAGTCGTTGTTTTTGTCCACCTGAAAGATTACAGCCATTATCTCCTATCTGTGTGTCATAGCCATTGGGGAGATCCATAATAAAATCGTGGGCATTCGCTGTTTTTGCTGCTTTGATAATGTCATCGTCGTTAGCTCCTGATTTTCCAAGCCCAATATTATATTTAACAGTTCCTTGAAAAAGAAAAGTATCCTGTCCCACATAAGATATGAGCTTTCTAAGAGAGCGAAATGTAGCATAGCGGATATCTTGATCATTAATGAATATACGTCCCTTTGTGGGGTCATAAAGGCGCATAATAAGATTAATAAGGGTAGATTTTCCTGAACCAGACGGCCCCACTAATGCTGTCATTCTTTTAGGCTCTATTTCGAGATTGATACTTTGCAATACCATGTTATCATCTTTATATGCAAAAGAGACATTCTCAAAACGGATAGATCCTTGTTTTTCCTCTAAATCTTTAGCTTCTTCATGTTCTATAATCGTAAGAGGACGGTCGAGAATTTCAAACATTGTACGAATATTAACCAAGCCAGCTTCAATTTTAACACGCACATTGGCTAATCTTTTTGCAGGTTCATAAGCGAGAAGCAAAGCAACAATGAAAGACATGAATTCACCTTGAACACCGGAACGTTGTGTTGCAAGATAACCAGAAAAACAAATTATCCCAGCAATGGAAACACCAGCAAGTGTTTCCATAATAGGATTTGTGATAGCTTGAAGTGTTGCAATAGTATTTGCTTGTTTTTCAACATTGCGAATAGCTTTATCCATACGTTTTTTCATAAGCTCTTCTAATGAAAAAGCTTTGATAATGCGAATACCAACAGAACTTTCTTGTATAATTTTGATGATTTCACCCAAAGAAAGCAGTTCTTTTTCCGCAAGTTTGCGAACACGTTTTAAAGCCATTCGAACCCCTAAAAAAGCCAGTGGTCCTACTATTAAAGTAATAGCGATTAACGTAAAGTTTTGAATAAACATAACAAGTAATAAGCCACTCACAGAAAGCAGATCGCGCACAAAGGTTGTGATAATTGTGTCAATGATATTACGCACTGCCGTAGCATTGTGAGTTACGCGGACAAGCAGATCTGAGGAAGTGTTATTATGATAAAAAGAAATCCCCTGTTCCATAAGACGTTCGTAAATTTTTCGCTGTTGTTCAGCAACGATACTGTTTCCAGCTTTGCTTAAAAAGTAAGTTTGGGCAAAAGTGGCAATTCCTTTGAGAATAAAAATGAAAGCAATGATACTGGAAATCAAAACAATCATATCAAAGTTTTGTGCATCAATGATAGAGTTAACAACATCACGCATAATCCATGCGCTGGTAGCAGTTGTGCAGGAAATAATGATCATTGAAAAAATAGCTGCACTGTACCAATATGCATGCTTGTGAAAATTTTCTCGCAGAAGACGAATGATAAGATGTTTATCAGAAGCAGAAATTTGATCTTTTTTCATGTAGCGCTTCTATATTCTATCGTTGTTTTATGCAAAATTGCAGTACTCTTAACTTATATTTTATTTTTTATAAAAAGTATTTTCTCATAGAGAAGTTAGTATCTATATCATATATAGAAAAGCACCACAGCTATATGATGTGATGCCTTTAAATTACACTCAATACAGGCAGTTTCAGATGATTTGCATCTAATATATGAGATTACGCAAATCTACTTAGCTGCTATTACCATCATCATTTGACGCCCTTCAAGCTTTGGCTCAGATTCGACTTTTGCAATTTCACTCGTATCTTCTTTAACACGTTGAAGAAGCTTTAATCCAAGATCTTGGTGTGCCATTTCACGACCACGAAAACGCAACGTAATCTTTACTTTATCACCATGATTAATAAAGCGATGAATAGCTTTAAGCTTTACACCATAATCATGAACATCAACATTTGGGCGCATCTTAATTTCTTTGATCTCGATGACCTTTTGTTTTTTACGTGTCTCAGCAGCTTTTTTTTGGGTCTGGTATTTCAATTTTCCCAAATCGATAATTTTACATACCGGTGGTTCTGCATTTGGTACAATCTCAACCAAGTCAAGCCCTGCATCTGCAGCCATAGCAAGCGCTTCTTGTATTGAAACAACTCCCTGATGCTGTCCTTCACCATCGATAAGTTGTACACGAGGAACGCGAATATCCTGATTGGAACGTGGCCCATCTTTCTGGGTCGGTGTTATTTTAAACGGTCTGCGAATGGTTTATGCTCCTTAATTTTGATTTATCTGTAACGTCATTTAATATACAATTATACACATAAAAACAACTAGGATTCGTGCTTTTTTCATATTTGATTTACGATTTTGGAGCTTGATTTTTAGGATATAAATTTTTCTTTTGTAGAAATATTTTTTGAAAGATTTTATGGAGGAAAGGAAGAGAATAATGGATCAAGATATTCCTTGTCAGTTTTTTTCATTTGAAGATACTGCTCTTGCAGTACGTTATCGCAAAGGCAGTTCGCCGCTTGGTTTGGTTTGGCTTCCTGGTTATCAATCTGATATGTTAGGAAACAAGGCAATGTTGATTGATAATTTTGCACAGAAGAATGATTTGTCTTGTTTACGTTTTGATTACTCTGGTCATGGGGAATCAGGGGGTGATTTTTTTCAAGGAACGATTTCACGTTGGGTTAAGGAAAGTTTAGCGGTTTTTAAAACCTATTGTGAAGGACCACAAATTTTGATTGGTTCTTCAATGGGGGGGTGGATTGCTTTAAGACTTGCCATGTTGTTAGCGCAGAAAAATAAGAGGCTTGCTGGTATGGTCTTGATTGCGCCAGCTCCTGATTTTACACAAACCTTGATAGAGCCAGAATTAGGTCCGGAGGAATGGAAAATTTTGGAAGAAAAAGGCTATGTTGAACGACCAGCAGTTGGTGATACGGAGCCAATGCCCTTTACAAAAGTGTTGATTGAAGATGGCAGAGACAACTGCGTTATGAAGGGGTGTATTGATGTTGGATGCCCGATCCATATTCTACAAGGGATGGAAGATATGGAGATACCTTATCAGCACACATTGACTTTACTGAATCATTTGCCGTTCCATGATGTAACATTGACACTTGTTCGTGATGCAGATCATCGGTTTTCGCGTCCACAAGATTTAAAGTGTCTTGAAACGACACTGAAGTCATTGATTGATCAAATTAACGAGAAGAAGGATTAAATTTATTGACGATAAAGACATAGAATATGACTATTTACGAAGATTCTTTTATTTTGTCTGATTGTGTTATACCTCTTCAGGTGCGTGAACATAAATGTGCGCGTCGTCTCACATTACGTGTTGATATGAGAGGGCAGAGAATTTGTGTGACAACACCACCTGCGGTAAGTCTCTGCGTGGTTCAAGCTTTTGTTGAAAAGCACCGATCTTGGATTGAATCGCGTTTTACGCACGCACAAAATTCTCATCAAGATTTTTATCTCAAAGAGGGATCAACGATTCCTATATTAGGTATTGCGCATACGATAAGGCATAAAGCAGGACGTGGAATAACAGAAATTGTTACAGGGGATATGGAGCAAGGGGCGCAAATTATTGTTTATGGCCACTTAGAACATTTGCCAAGGCGTGTTGCGGATATTTTAAAAAAACAAGCTGAGCTCATTATAACACCATTGGTGGGGTATTATGCACATAAAGTAGAACGTAAAGTAAAATCAATTTGCTATAAAGATACCAGAAGTCGTTGGGGGTCTTGTTCAATAAGAGGAAATCTCTCTTTCTCATGGCGTCTTATTATGGCGCCAAAAGAAATTGTTGAATATGTTGTTGCACATGAAGTTGCTCATCTTATTGAAATGAATCATGGACCCAAGTTTTGGGATCTTTGTGAAAGGCTTTATCCAGGCAGTAAAACACACCGTGCTTGGTTGAAAGAAAATGGTCATATGTTGCAAAAGATCCATTTTCATTCATACCCGTTGGAAATATGAAAAAAGCAATATTTGATGGAACTTTCTGTTGAACTTTTCATTATGTATTTGCTTCTTCTATGATGAGGAAGTCATTGAAGCCTCAGCACGATTATCTTCCCCTGCATCGTTTGCTGAGTGTCTTCAATGTTTTTTCTTTATCTTTTTTGTGATTCAGTTTAAATAATCTTATTCTTAACGTTTAGATCGAAAGAGCACTTATGCCTGTCCTTACAGATCCACTTCAATTATCACAGGCACTTATCCGTTGCCCTTCTGTGACGCCACATGAGGCGGGAGCCTTATCAACTTTAGAGCAATTTCTAACACGGATGGGGTTTTGTATCGAGCGTCCTATTTTTTCAGATAAAAACACAGAAGATGTTGAAAATCTTTATGCCAAGGTGGGAGAGGAAGGGCCGCATCTGATGTTTGCGGGGCATACGGATGTTGTGCCACCAGGGGCATTGGAAAATTGGACACACCCCCCTTTTGAAGGAGTCGTAGATCAGGAAAAACTATATGGGCGGGGCGCTGTTGATATGAAGGGCGGCATCGCTTGTTTTGTTGCGGCACTTGCGCGGGTTCTTGAAAAACAATCTATTAAAGGAATAATAAGTCTGCTGATTACTGGTGATGAGGAAGGTCCTGCACTGAATGGCACAGTCAAGCTTCTTCAATGGGCCGAGCAAAAAGGCGAAAAATGGACTGCGGCTCTTGTGGGAGAGCCAACGAGCGTAAAAACTGTTGGTGATGTGATCAAAGTTGGTCGTCGAGGATCACTTTCTGGTATTATAACGGTTACAGGTTGCCAAGGGCACGTTGCTTTTCCTGAGCGGGCCGCCAATCCATTGCCTTTAGCAAGTAAACTTATTCAAGCATTGACGCAAACGGCTTTAGATCAAGGGACAGAAAATTTTCAACCAAGTAATTTGGAATTAACAACCATTGATACAGGGAATTCTGCAGTGAATGTTATTCCGGCACAAACAATGATTCGCTTTAATATACGCTACAATGATCTTTGGGTAAAAGAAACGCTTATAACAGAAATTGAAAAACGCCTTGCTTTTATACAACCCGAAAATACGCGCGATCAATTACCCTACTATCAGCTTGAATGGATTCCAAGTTTGGGCGATGTTTTTTTGACGAAAAGTGGTAAACTCGTTAAAACTTTATCCAGTGCTATTGAAAGTGTGACAGGAAATAGACCAGAATGTTCAACTTCGGGGGGAACTTCAGATGCACGTTTTATTAAGGACTATTGTCCAGTGGTTGAGTTTGGTTTACCAGGGCAAACAATGCATATGATTGATGAGTGTGTGACCCTTGAAGCTCTAGAAACTCTTACTGCTATTTATGAGCGCTTTATTATTGATTTTTTTGCGTAAAAAGAAGCCATTATTTCTTTGAAAGCATTTTTACACTAAAAATAACAAATATTCTATGTCAGTTAATGTAATAGCAAACGAGAGTTATAGGGATTTTAGTTTGCCAATTGGTTGATAATGTGATCCAGAAGGATTCGTCCTTTGTTTGTTGCTTTTAAGCGCTGGTTTCCTACCGTTTCTACCAAACCCTGTTGTTGTAAATCAATAAGCTTTTCCATTGGTAAACTCTTGTGGTTTAAAGCTTCATAACGTACAAGATCTAAACCTTCGCAAAGACGTAAGCTCATGAGGAGCATTTCATTTGCTTGTTGTTCCTCTGTTAATTGTTCAGTTTCGATACAACCGTGTCCTGTTGTTTCTACCAACTCAAGCCAATGTTCAGGATATTTTTCATTTATTGTGACATAACGTTCACTATGTTCGGTTTGAGAGTAAAATTCTTTTGAAGAGAGAGAGGCTTGGTTTGATGAGTGCTCAATAAAACGACCATGAGCTCCTGGACCAAATCCTGCATATTCATGATAACGCCAATAGAGAAGATTGTGTGCTGATTCGGCACCAGGGATTGCATGATTTGAGATTTCATAGGCTGGCAATCCACGCAGTGTGGTGATTTCTTGGGTAAGATGATACAAGTCTGCTGCGAGTTCTGAGGCGGGAAGGATAAGTCTTCCTGCGGCATGAAGCCGTTTAAAAGCAGTTCCTTCTTCAATGGTGAGTTGGTAAAGAGAAAGATGATCTGCTGCTAAATCAATAGCTTGTAAGAGCTCCCCTTTCCATTGTTCGAGTGTTTGTGCAGGGCGAGCATAAATGAGATCAAAAGATAAACGTGGAAAGATTTCCCGTGCTAAAGCAATCGCATGAATAGCTTGGTTCACATCATGAAGACGACCAAGTTGTCGCAAATCTTTATCGTTGAGGGCTTGTACACCGAGGGATAAACGGTTAACGCCTGCTGCACGATATCCGCGAAAACGCTCTGCTTCTACACTAGATGGGTTGGCTTCCATTGTGATTTCAACTTTATCATCAAGCGTCCATTTTTTTGCAAGCGCTTGTAATAAGGCATCAACAGTCTGAGGCTCCATAAGAGAAGGAGTTCCTCCTCCAATAAAAATGCTGGTAACGTGGCGTGGACCTATTTTATGATATTGTGTTTCTATTTCGCGTTTAAAAGCAGTGACAAAACGTGGCTGATCAACGCCGTGGATACGAACATGTGAATTAAAATCACAATAAGGACATTTGGCAGCGCAAAAGGGCCAATGAATATAAATGCCAAAAGATGTATTCATGAGAGTGCTAAGAGATTTTCTGCTAAAAGCTTAAAAGCACGCGCTCTATGTGAAAGAGGTATCTTATCATTGAGCTTCCAGCCATGTTTTTGTTTGGTTGACATTTCGCCAAAAGTATTTTCGTATCCATCTGGTAAAAAAATGGGATCAAAACCAAAGCCTTTATCTCCACGTGGAGGCCAAACAAACGTCCCTTCCACGCTGCCACGGAAATAATCAGCATGAGCATCAGGCCATGCAATACAGATGACTGATATAAACCTACATTTTCGTTGTTTTTTGTCATGCGCTCCGATTTTTTGGAGTTTGTCTTCTATTTTTTTCATAGCGCTTAAAAAGTCACGTGTGCCATCGGGTTGGAGAGCAAGATCAGCTGTATAAACGCCTGGTGCACCATCCAATGCATCTACTTCCAAGCCTGAATCATCAGAAAGGGCAGGAAGTCCGGTATTTTTTGCTGCTGCGAAAGCTTTAATATAGGCATTTTCTTCAAATGTTGTGCCAGTTTCTTCGGGTTCTGGCAATCCAAGCTCTTTTGCTGATTGTATTTTTAAATCAAAGGGAGCAACTAAAGTGGTAATTTCATGTAATTTCCCGGTATTATGGGTTGCAATGACGAGCTTCTTGGTTGCTATGCTTCTCATATATTTCTCCAGAAATGAAAAGGGGAGGACTGTTTATACTAAAACCAGCTTAATTGCTTACATATACAAGTTCTATCAGATTTTATGCAATACAAATCTTTTTTGCATATTTACTGATATTCCATTTACATAACACTTTTTATATTTTGTAGAGATAATGATTGAAAAGGCATATATTAAAATCCTTTTTGAATGATAAAAATTTTTATGGTAATATATAACATGCTTTTGCACTACTTTAGACTATTTGACCAATTCTTTGCAAAACTTATATAATAAGAGCGTATTTTTACAGTAGTGAATGAGTTTTTATGAAGCGTACACCTATTGATGAGGAATTAAAATATCTTGATGAGCGTTCGCGTGATATTTTTCGTCATATTGTGGAGGCTTACCTTAATGATGGTGAGCCTGTAGGATCGCGGAATCTTTCGCGACTTTTACGACAGACGCTATCGCCCGCGACGATTCGCAATGTGATGAGTGATCTTGAACATCTTGGTTTGATTTATGCTCCTCATATATCTGCGGGGCGCATGCCGACACAGTCGGGTTTACGATTTTTTGTCGATGCATTTATGGAAGCGGGTGATTTACCAAACGAAGAGCGCGAAAATATTGAAATGCAGGTCAAAGAAGCTGGTCATGCACAATCAGTTGAACAGTTTCTTGTTCAAGCAAGCCGAGTTCTTTCAGATCTTTCACGTGGGGCAGGGCTTGTTGTCGCAACAAAACATGAAGGAACGTTAAAGCATATTGAGTTTGTGCGTCTTGACGGGGGCCATGCTCTTGCTGTTTTGGTAACACAACAAGGTCGGGTTGAAAATCGTATTGTTCATTTGCCAGAAGGGGTCACTCATGCGCAGTTAACGGAGGCAACGAATTTTCTCAATGCTCATATTCAGGGGCGTACATTGAGTGAAGCTAAAGAGGAAATTGCACGTTTATGTTTAGAAACACGAGCCGCACTTGATCATTTGTCACATCATCTTGTGGAAACGGGGTTAGCGCTTTGGGGGGGAGAAGACGCTGATCGTAAAATACATCTTATTGTTCGCGGGAGGGGCAATTTGCTTGAAGATGTGAAAGCAGAAGAAGATTTAGAGCGGTTGAGACATTTGTTTGATGATCTTGAAACGCGAGAAAGTATGGCACAGCTTCTTGATTTAACAGATGAGGGTTCAGGAGTTCGTATTTTTATTGGTTCAGAAAATAAGTTATTTTCACTTTCTGGTTCTTCTTTAGTGGTTGCACCTTATCGTGATTCAGAACAAAGGGTTATTGGTGCTTTAGGTGTTATTGGGCCGACACGACTTAATTATGCAAGGATCGTCCCTATGGTTGATTATACCGCCCAGCTTATATCACAATTATTGCGTTAAAGTGACCAATTGAATATTCATGCTATAAACATTGTTTAGAGGAAGATACGTAAATACCCCTTGATTTTTGTCTGCAAAATTTCGATATCGAGGATAACAAATCTTATGAAGGAATGGAATTTTTATGTCTGATGAAAAAAACAAATTGGCTGGTGCTTCGTTTGAAAATCGCGATTTGAAAAATCCAGCTGATCGCGAAGCACTTAAAAAAGCTGCGGATGAGCTGTTAAAAACGCCTGAAACAGAGAGTCATGCAGGGACTGGAGAGGAAAAACATGAATTTACAGATCCTTTAGCGAGTTTGCAGGAAGAAAATAAAGAGTTAAAAGATCAGCTTTTACGTCTTGCTGCAGATATGGAAAATCTTCGGCGTCGTACAGCACGTGATGTGGCAGACGCAAAAGCGTATTCAATTGCTAATTTTGCACGTGACATGTTATCTGTTTCTGATAATCTCAATCGTGCTTTGGAGGCTATTCCAGAAGGGGAAAAGGAAAATGATTCTGGTTTAAAGATGTTGGCTGAAGGCGTGGAAATGACTGAGCGTGCAATGATGGCAGCCTTGGAGAGACACGGAGTACAAAGGATTTATCCAGAAGGACAAAAATTTGATCCTCATTTTCATCAAGCGATGTTTGAAATCCCCAATTCTGATATGCCAGATAATACTGTTCAGCAAGTTGTCCAAGCAGGTTACATCATCGGTGAACGTGTTTTACGCCCAGCCATAGTTGGTGTTGCCAAAGCAGGAACAAAAGAACCTTCTGTTGAATCAGATTCTGCTTGAAATATCTCAGTAAGATACTTCAGCGCCAATATATACTATTTCATATTTGCGAAACATTTTTTCAAAGAGAGAAGGGTGTTTGTACACCCTTTCATTTTTTCAGTGACCAATTTCCTTTTACAATATACGGGGTATCGCTTGAGGGAGAGGGTGATAATAATAAAACAAAATGATCAACCTCAAAGGAAGGGAACGAAAAATCGCTTCGAGAAGATATATAAGCAGAGAGATCTTCGGCTTTAACATCGAGTAGTCGTGCAAGAGTAATGTGTGGAATAAATTGCTTCTCATCAGGCATTAATTTGAAACTGTTTCGAATAGATTGCATTTTTTCGTGTAAAAAACTGAGAGTTTCACAAGGTTCAATACGGACAACAAGAGAATGTGGAGCATTTTCTGAACCGAAAACTTCAAAACCCCTTGGTTGTATAGTAAAAGTGGGAAGCTTTATTGTGTCAAAGGCACGCATAAGTTCATCTTCTGTAGCGTCTTCAATTTCACCAAAAAAAGACAAAGTAACGTGAAAGTTTTTTGGGTTAATCCATTGCGCGTTTGGTAAGCCATTTTGCAATGATATGAGGGACACTGTCGTTTTTTGAGGAATTTGAAGGGCACTAAATAGACGGGACATGATATCTCCTTACAGTAAAAAGATGCCGCCGCAAACGCGATGGTGAATGAGTTAAAATAAAGTTAAGCACTAAGAATAAGTCTACAATGTAGATAAATAATGTCCAAAAATGTTCATGGGAATGATAAATTGATTATGAAGCTTAAGAGAATTGTTATGATGATAACAGAAGTTGTGTATGCATTTCATGCTAAAGATGTACTGTGAAAGGTCACTGTCATCGATACATACCACCAATACAGTTTTAAGATAAGGACAGGATTTTTCATGATAATATTATTTTTGCGTCCTTAAGTTTCTCAAAGGCGAGTCTATTCATTAAAGGTGATATCGAATCTATATGTTAAACTGTAATAATAACTATAATATGCCACAAAGATTTAAATTGGTTGAATATAGCAGGGAACAACACGTAATTATTACAAGCATTTTCGCTTATAATAACAGTAAGTTATAACCGATATGGTTGCTGATTAAAAAGAAACAGTCATTCAAAATAATAATAGTAGGAAGCTTTTTTTGACTTTAAGGATAGTTATACGTCTTTTTTATTATTTAATAAACTGATTTATATAGATATTTTATTATTTTGCATATTGAGTGAAAGACATTAACGCTGTATGATTCTCTCATTTTAAACCTGTTTATATTGGATCAATCAAAACCACTTGCTTGCATGTTTCAAATGGGATTGCTGTATGATCAAAACACTAGAAGAAAAGAGGGAAAATGTTACTTATAAACTGTCTCAATGCAATGGTTATAGTAACCTCATGAATTGGCAAATAGAGTGATGATGCTTGCTTACTTTTTCATGAGTGTAAAAACAGTATGGGGCGCAATGGCTTTATCACTATACCATTCATGGACTGCATCGTGAAATGAGCTTGGGAGAATGACAGGGCGTCTTTAAAAAAGTACGTGAATATGAAATAAAATAGTGTTCTATTTTCATAAAAGGCATGACTCTATTAAAAAACGCGAACAAAAGCGTGAAGCAACGCATAATTTTCATTATTTATTTAAAGAACATTGTTTTAGATATTTTTAAAATTCGCAAAGTTGAATTAAAAAATGATGATCAAGATGAGAATTAATGTTCTACCTGTGCATCTTTATATTTTTCTTACATGATGCTATTTTTTTGTTTTAGAGATACGTAATACACTTTCCCTTATTTGGCATATAAAAGTTAGAATACCAAAGAAAGTTCTCATTGATTTTAATCCTTGCTTAAAGCACGCTATTGCCCTGGGTTTAGATATTGATTTGCAAGCAACAGTTAAAGTACACGCTCTTTTAAGTAAACAGCTTCATAAAATTATGAGCGGATTGGCTATAAATTTTGAGAGATATACCAGCTTTTTATGAAATATTAAGTGAAACAACACTGATTTGCGTTTATTTATCCTTGGGTGAAAAAAATTTTATATTTCTTCTCCAAATTTATTATTGATCAGTTGTTCAAGAGCATAGAGAGCATCTGTTGCTTCTGGTCCCCAAACACGAATAGTGAGATTACAACCGGAGGAGGCTGCTAACATCATAAGTCCCATAATTGATGAACCACCAACGACTGTTCCATCTTTTTCAACTTCAACACTGGCGTTAAAGTTATCAACGGTTTGGACAAACTTTGCAGAAGCACGTGCATGTAGTCCACGTTTATTACAAATATTAAAATGACGACTTAGTTTAGAGGGGAGAGGGTCTTTGGAAATCATCAGTGGTTAGTTATCCGCTATTATAAAGTTATATTGGTACATTAATATATTTGCGTCCTGCTTCTTGTGCTATACTTAGCGCTTCTGATAACGAAATATCAGGAGATTGGCGAACAGAAATCAGTTTAATGAGCATAGGTAAATTAACGCCTGAAATCATTTCAACTCGCCCCTTTTTGACAGCAGAAATAGCCATATTCGATGGTGTCCCACCGAATATATCTGTCAATATGATGACTCCATGATCTGTATCTATAGAGGAAACTGCGGCTATGATGTCACTTCGGCGCTGATCCATATCATCATCGGGGTAGACACATATTGTTGCGAATTTTTCTTGTGTTCCAACAACATGTTCCACAGCATGTAAAAATTCGATAGCCAGCTCACCGTGCGTTACAAGCACGAGTCCAATCATTTACACAAACTCCTGTTAACTAATATCTGACCACACGAGTGGGAAATGTATTTTACAAAGCTTTATCTTGCTGCCAAGAAAAATTTACAAAAAAAAGGCAAAAATAATGTTTTTTTTATTTTTAAAAAAAATTAGACTGATTTGCACCATATTTTTCTAAAAAAGAATGCTTCAATAGCCTGACAAATGGCTGTACAGTCGGCTTCATGGAGGCTAGGAAGTTTTAAAAGAGGAATGCGTAGACCCGCAAACTGAAAAGTTTGATTTGTGTAAAAACGCTCATATTCGGGACCCAGAGTAATAATACAATCGATAGGGGTTTGTTTTTCAAAGTCTACCGTGTAAAGACCAGCACCGCGAATCTCAATGCCTCCTTGCAAATTCTCTGGAGTATATCCATGAAGTTTTCCATTTTCCACACGAAGCATTGTATAATCATCGCTGATAAGTTTTGCTTCACGTTTTGACCATTCAGCACGGTCAAGCAAAGAAAGGGTAAGGGTTGATTTTCCTGAGCCCGATGGTCCTATAATCAATAATCCTTTTCCTCCCAGTTGAAGGCAATTTGCGTGCAATATTTCACTTTTTGTTGTCATGCCTTTATGGGTAAAAAGATTTATTTAGCGAAGGGAAGTGTAATAATAAAACGTGCACCAATTTTACTGTTTCTGCGCTTAGGGTCAACAATATTTTCGGCTTTAATTGTCCCATTATGAGCCTCGATAATTTGTCGACTAATAGAAAGACCAAGTCCTGAGTTTTGACCAAAAGCATCTTCGTTTGGTCGATCTGTATAGAAACGTTCAAAAATGCGTTCAATATTCTCAGAACGAATGCCTGGACCATTGTCTTCAATGGTTAAAATGAGGGTTGAAGCATGATTGTCCATCGTAATACAAATTTTACCGCTATCATGGGGAATAAAGGAGCGTGCATTTTCAATAAGATTGGAGATCACTTGTCCCAAACGGATTTCATGTCCCAATACAAGATAGGCTTTTCTATGAGGGCGTGGAACAATATGAAGGCTTATATCAATGGTTTGCGTATTACGGTATACTTCCCGAACAGCATGAACCAAACTTTCTAAAAGCATTGTCATATCCACAATCTGTGCGGTTTCACGGGCCAGTTCTGCATCGAGCCTTGAGGCATCGGAAATATCAGTAATCAAACGATCAAGACGACGGACATCATGTTGAATGATTTCAAACAATTGCTCTTGTGCTTCCTCATTTTTAGTCAGTGGAAGTGTTTCAACAGCGCTACGTAGTGACGTTAGAGGATTTTTTAACTCATGACTTACATCAGCAGCAAATCGTTCAATGGCTTCAATGCGCGTATAAAGAGCATTGGTCATATCACGAATAGAGGTTGAAAGATGACCAATTTCATCTTCACGCATTGAAAAGTCAGGAATTTCTACGCGCTTATTATTGCCATTGCGTACACGATTAGCAGAGGCAGATAGTTTGCTTAATGGATTGGCAATTGTATGGGCTAAAAATAAAGAAAGAACTAAAAGCACACTTCCTACGACGGCAAAGACTTTAAAAATGATCAGTCTTTCACCCTTTACAATATTATCAATATCTGAACCCGTCGTGGAAAGGAGAAGCGCCCCTACTACAGCACGATAGCGTTGAACAGGTACGGCAACAGAAACGATTAATTGACCTTGTCTATTGCGTCGTTTGGCTGTGGCCATAGATCCATTTAACGCTCGATATACTTCTGGAAAAGCGATACCTCTGTTTTTATCTTGTTCTCTATCGAGGATAAGACCACGACCATATAGTTTTTTTGAAAACCACAAAGTAAAACGTTCCCACATACTTTGTTCAGTTTTAAGGGGAGGTAAATCGTAGCTAAAAACTTCACCACTAGAATAAAGAACGCGCGAATCAAGAAGTAAAGTCGCATCACGGTCATAAATACGTGCTCTCGTGGTTTTTGGCGTAATAAGACGTCGTAAAAGAGGAGCAACCTGTTCAGGGTTAATGGGAAAGTCCCAGGAGTCAGTTGATTGAGGTGCCGGTGTAACACTTTCTCCAGTTTGTAATTCTAAAAGTTTTTGGGGGTCGATGAGAATAGAATTTGTATCAACTGTTGCAGAAGCAGCGATGGCACCTGCGATAATTGTTCCTTGGATGCATAAGCTTTTGATTTTTGCTTCAATTAAACCATCGCGAAATTGATTAAGGTATAAAATACCTGTAACAAGAACGGCAAGAGCAGCAATATTGAGTATGACAATGCGGCGCGTAAGACTAGAAAAAAGCAATTGCCTTAAAAGGCGTTGTATTCGGAGATACAAATGATCCAACATAGGGAATAATATTGATGAAATGCTATTATTCTGTGTCGTCTTTTTTAATGTTTCCGGTTGGACATCTTTTGTCATTGATTTGATCGCCGTTCGAATTCCTGCGATAAAACAGTCTTACACCTCGTGGAAACGATACCCTACACCATAAAGCGTTTCAATCATTGCAAAATCATCATCCACTTGTTTAAACTTTTTACGCAGTCGTTTAATGTGACTGTCGATGGTGCGGTCATCTACATAAACTTGATCACTATAAGCAGCATCCATCAAGGCGTCACGGCTTTTTACAACTCCTGGTCTTTGTGCTAAAGTCTGTAGAATTAAAAATTCTGTAACGGTGAGAATAACAGGTTTGTCTTTCCATGTACAGGTGTGACGTTCTTGATCCATCACGAGATCCCCACGTTTGATAGAAGAGATGGGAGAAGCTCCTGTTGTAAGTGGTTGGTTGCGCGCATTGGAACGGCGCAGAATGGCCTTCACACGCTCAATAAGGAGGCGTTGAGAAAAGGGCTTGGTAATAAAATCGTCGGCTCCCATTTTAAGACCAAACAGTTCATCAATTTCATCATCTTTAGAGGTGAGAAAAATAACGGGAATATCAGATTTTTGACGTAATCGACGCAAAAGCTCCATCCCATCCATTCGAGGCATTTTAATATCAAAAATAGCTAAATGCGGGGGATGAAGTGTTAGACCTTTGAGTGCAGATGCCCCATCTGTGTAGCTTTCAACCCGATAGCCTTCTGTTTCAAGCGCAAAAGATAAAGACGTCAAAATATTACGATCATCATCAACAAGTACAATGGTTTGCGTGATTGTTGGTGTATCTTTCATGGCTTCTTAGACCTTTCTATTGCCGTAGTAGCAAACTATCCACGTTATTTATATGGGAGTTTGCATTTTTTTTGCAAAACAAACATGATACAAATTTTAGCATAGTAAAATCATTTTCATTTTTACGATAAAATCTTGTTTTATCTTTGCAATTTTATAATGTTTTTAAGCGCATTAAGATCCCTTTTCTTGAAATAAAATTTTATAGAAACGTTTTTTTATCAAAGTTTATTGCTATTTTTGTTTCAGAATTGAACATGTCCGTTTTTCATTGTTGACGTTTAGAAAATCCGCCTATCTCTTTTTAAGAGCAAAGAAAAGAGTGTAGTGACTTATGCGCAAAAAAAAATACATCTACGACGTAAAAGGAGGTCATAATGGGATTTTTTAATTTTATTAAAACGGTTGGTGAAAAGCTTAGTCCCGGAAATCATGAGCCAAAAGAAAAGGATTTTAAGGCTGCATTTGATAATTTCAAACTTGACGCAGAAAAAGTAAATATTCAGGTTGAAAATGGTAAGGCTATTTTGAGTGGAGAGGTTCCAGATAGGGAAACACTTGAAAAAGCACTTTTGGTGGTTGGCAATTCACAAGGGATCTCTTCTGTTGATATTGATCAATTAAAGATTGCGGAGACTGCACCTGTAAAAGCCTCTCGCTTTTATGAGGTTAAGTCTGGTGATAATCTTTGGAAGATTGCCGAGGAGGTCTATGGAAAAGGGCAAGGAGATAAGAACACATTTATTTTTGAAGCCAATAAGCCAATGCTAAAATCTCCTGATAAGATTTATCCTGGGCAAGTTTTACGTATTCCTGAAATGAACCATGTTTAATATGGGGCAGAGGATGAGCCTTGTGTTCTTTTCAAATTATTAAAAGCGTGGAAGTTTTTCCACGCTTTTAAATTTTTATATTAAAAATTTAACTTACTCTCATGAGAGAACTCAGTGAGCTGGCGCTGATTTTCCAATTATAGCATTGACAGAGAAGTCAACATCAACGGTTCCTGCTTTTTCAAATGTTAACGTTGCAGTAATTTTCTCACCTGGTTTAAATGGTTGTGTAATCCCCATAAACATAATATGATCACCTCCAGGTTTAAGAGTGACTTCACCATTTCCTGGAACTTCGATGCCGTGATGCATTGTTTCCATTTTCATAATATCATTAACGACAGCCATAGAGTGGATTTCTGTTGTCTGTACCCCCTTTGTTGAAATAGAAACTAAACGGTCCGGCGTGTTACCATGATTAATGATATAAAGATAACCGCTTCCCACTTTTGTACCTTTAGGCGTTGCACGCGTCCAAGGATGCAGGATTTCTATGTTTCCAACTTTATATTGCTGAGCGATTGCTGGTAAAGCCATACAAGCAAAGAGAAGAGTGCACACAACATTTGTGATAATCTTTTTTACGGAATATGATTTATGGGCTGTATGTGTAAATATGAGTTCCCTTGTCTTTTCAACGATAAACATCACCATTGATTTACCCTCCTTCATTAGATTCATTTTTGAACTCTAGTGTCTGTTTTTAGCAGAGTTTTTGTTTAAAATAAAAGAAAGAATTATGAGAGTAATGTGAAAAGAATAGAGAAGTGGCTCTTTTTTTCAAAGGAGGCAATAAGACTTAAAGTGAAGATGCGCTTAGAAGCGAAGGGTATTTTATGATATTTGCAAATTGAATATGTAAATATGGGGAAGATTATGCTGGACGTACTCAAATCAAATAGCTGAAAGAAAGTAAAGCACGCATCATCAGTAAAGTTTCATAGCTTTTCAGGTCATGTCCTTAAGAATAGTTTATTGAAAAGGTGAATTTTAGCGCTGTCGGTAGATAGTGTTGCTTCTATTAATCGCATAAAGAAAGGCAAGATAGTTATCCTAAAGGCTCGATGCGTAAGGATTATGTAATATTTTTGTATAAATCGCAGAATTTATGAGCGATATTTAAAAAAATCTATAAAAATTTTATGGTTTGATGAGAAATCTTGGAAAAATCTGTCCTTACTATCTTTATTTTATTTTTTAATTTTTATAGGTTGATGTATTCGTGAGCATCATAAGGGAAGAGTGTTATGATGTTCGCACTATGATCAAAGAAGGCGTTTATGCGTGAGCAGATTGCCTACT
The DNA here is from genome assembly GCF_040545155.1 of Bartonella silvatica. Lineage (NCBI taxonomy): Bacteria > Pseudomonadati > Pseudomonadota > Alphaproteobacteria > Hyphomicrobiales > Bartonellaceae > Bartonella > Bartonella silvatica. The sequence goes on along the minus strand of NZ_JBEPLI010000001.1, from coordinate 98,337 downwards.
TTTACAGAAAAATTTTATTTTGAGAATGTTTCTCTTAATGACTCTCTTGTAGCGATAAGAGCCTATTCTTATATACGGTTCAGAAATGCTTGTAGTCATTTGCAGTTTATTATTTGTGTAAATTGAAGTGAGACAAAAACTTTAGATATTGTGAGGAGCTGTCTTAGACAAACGCTTGATGAAGGTTGAGGTAGCTTGCTGGAATGGAGATTATAATATGGCAAAAGTAATAGGTATTGATTTGGGGACAACGAACTCTTGTATTGCTGTTATGGATGGCAAAAATGCAAAAGTTATTGAAAACTCAGAAGGAGCGCGGACAACACCTTCCGTTGTTGCTTTTACTGACGGTGGAGAGCGTCTTGTTGGACAACCTGCTAAACGGCAAGCTGTTACGAATCCTGAAGGAACGGTTTTTGCAGTTAAGCGCTTGATTGGGCGGCGTTTTGATGACCCTATGGTTGAAAAAGATAAAGCGCTTGTACCTTATAAAATTGTTAAAGGCGATAACGGTGATGCATGGGTTGAAGAAGCTGGTAAGAAATATTCTCCATCACAAATTTCAGCGATGATTTTACAAAAGATGAAAGAAACGGCTGAGTCTTATCTTGGTGAAAAAGTTGAGCAAGCGGTTATTACTGTTCCTGCATATTTCAATGATGCACAGCGTCAGGCTACCAAAGATGCAGGTAAGATCGCTGGGCTTGAGGTTTTGCGGATTATTAATGAGCCGACAGCAGCTGCTTTAGCCTATGGTTTGGATAAAAAAGATGGAAAAACCATAGCTGTTTACGACCTTGGTGGTGGTACATTTGATATCTCTGTGCTTGAAATCGGAGATGGTGTTTTTGAAGTTAAATCGACTAATGGAGATACTTTTCTAGGCGGTGAAGATTTTGATATGCGCTTAGTTGGGTATTTTGCTGATGAGTTCAAGAAAGAACAAGGAATTGACTTAAAAAGTGATAAGTTAGCATTGCAGCGTTTAAAAGAAGCAGCAGAAAAAGCAAAGATTGAACTTTCTTCTTCACAACAAACAGAGATTAACTTACCGTTTATTACAGCAGATCAATCTGGTCCCAAACATTTAACAATGAAACTGACGCGGGCAAAGTTTGAGTCTCTCGTGGATGATTTGGTTCAACGTACTATTGAGCCTTGTAAGGCTGCATTGAAAGATGCAGGATTGAAAGCTGGTGAAATCGACGAAGTTGTGTTAGTGGGCGGTATGACACGCATGCCCAAGATTCAAGAAGTTGTGCAAAGCTTCTTTGGGAAAGATCCACACAAAGGTGTTAATCCTGATGAAGTTGTCGCCATGGGGGCAGCTATTCAAGGCGGTGTGTTGCAAGGTGATGTAAAAGATGTATTGCTCTTAGATGTAACACCTTTATCTTTGGGTATTGAAACATTGGGAGGGGTTTTCACACGTCTTATTGAACGCAATACTACGATTCCAACTAAAAAATCACAGGTGTTTTCAACAGCTGATGACAATCAAAGCGCTGTAACTATTCGTGTTTTCCAAGGTGAGCGGGAAATGGCGAGCGATAATAAGTTACTGGCTCAGTTTGATCTTGTTGGTATTCCACCAGCACCACGTGGCATGCCTCAGATTGAGGTTACCTTTGATATTGATGCGAATGGTATTGTTAATGTTTCGGCAAAGGATAAAGGAACTGGTAAGGAACATCAAATTCGTATTCAGGCATCAGGTGGATTAAGTGATGATGACATTGAAAAAATGGTAAAAGATGCGGAAGAGCATGCGGCTGAGGATAAAAAGCGCCGTGAAGGTGTTGAAGCAAGAAATCAAGCAGAAGCCCTTATTCATTCAACTGAAAAATCGCTGAAAGAATATGGCGATAAAGTATCTGCTGAAGAGAAGGAACAGATTGAAACCGCAATATCTGATTTAAAATCGACACTTGATGGTTCTGATATGGAAGAAGTGACGAAAAAAATGCAGAAATTAGCGGAAGTGAGTATGAAGCTTGGACAGGCTATGTATGAAGCTTCACAAGCAGATGCAGCCAACACTGAAACAGATAAAAAAGATGACGATGTTGTTGATGCTGACTTTGAAGAAATTAATGATAAGAAGAAGTAGTGTAAGCGAATGAGTTGACCATTTTTAATAAACCCGGCCTTTGAAATATAAGGCTGGGCTTTGTTATTTTGGATGAGTTGAAACTTTTGTGCTAAAAATATAAATTGTAAGCAAATATTTTCCATGAAAATGGAGAGCAATAAAATTATCAGGAATACATAATGAAAGTAGATTACTATGAAGTTCTTGGCGTGACTCGTGAGTGTGATGATAAAAAGTTGAAATCTGCTTTTCGTAAGTTGGCAATGCAGTATCATCCTGATCGCAACGCTGGAGACAAAGAAGCTGAGCGGAAATTTAAGGAAATTGGCGAAGCTTATGAAGTTCTCAAAGATCCCCAAAAACGCGCCGCTTATGATCGCTTTGGTCATGCCGCATTTGAAAATAATGGACGTGATGGGGCAAACCCTTTTGGTGGTTTTGCGACAGGTGGTGGATTTTCCGACATTTTTGAAGATTTCTTTGGCGATATTATGGGAGGAATGAACCGTAAGCGCAATGATGGGCGCGAACGTGGTTCCGATCTAAGTTATAATATGGAAGTGACTTTAGAAGAGGCATTTTCGGGAAAAACGGCACAAATTAATATTCCGAGTTCTGTTACTTGTGATGTTTGTGAAGGATCGGGCGCGAAAAAGGGTTCTAAGCCACAAGTTTGTGGAACTTGTCATGGAGCTGGTCGTGTGCGTGCAGCGCAAGGTTTCTTTTCTATTGAACGAACATGTCCTACATGTCATGGACGTGGTGAAATGATTAAAGATCCATGCCCAAAATGTCAGGGAACAAGACGGATGGAAAAAAAACGTTCGTTGAGTGTCAATATTCCGGCTGGCATTGAAGATGGTACGCGTATTCGTCTTTCTGGTGAGGGAGATGCGGGTATTCGTGGCGGGCCTAATGGTGATCTTTATATTTTTCTTTCTGTTAAACCACATGAGTTTTTTCAGAGAGAAGGAGCTGACCTTCACTGTCGCGTGCCTATTTCAATGGTAACAGCTGCTTTAGGAGGTGAATTTGAAGTCTCTGGCCTTGATGGTGTTAAGGCACGTGTTAAGGTTGCAGAAGGCACACAAAATGGGTGTCAATTTCGTCTTAAAGGAAAAGGAATGCCTGTATTGCGCCGTCAGCAGTTAAAAGGTGATCTCTATATTCATATCACGATTGAAACGCCCCAGAAACTAACGCAAGAACAGCGCGAATTGTTGCAAAAATTTGAGAAACTTTCAAATCATGAAAATTCACCACAGTCACACGGTTTTTTTTCGCGTATGAAAGAATTTTTTGAAAATATCTCAAGGCAAAAGTGATTAAGTCTATATCAAAATGAATTATGGGAAGAATATGCTTAAAAGATTCTTTTCATTAAATTGTCTATAGCATCATATTTTTGGAAAGATGGGTCTTTCTCTGGCTAAAAGATGGGGTTGATTGTTTTAGGATGCGTTTTATTGCAGAGCTTATTTTAATGTTTCATTTTATAACTTCATGGGTGATTTTTGTTTATATCTCTATGAAGTCTGAATAACCACTTATTGATGTAAAAATCCATTAAATACATGGATAATGTTTCCAGTTTCGGTGTCGTGCCATTTTAATACAGAAAAGTTCTTTCTAAATTTGCAATCACTCCATCATTAAAAGACTCATGAACTATTTTGTTAAAACAAAATGTTATAGAATGAGAAATACAAAGTCAGCATATACCGTAGAATCTTAAAAAGATGCTTTAAGGATTATCTATAGAAGTGAGTTACGAAAAGCAGATTTCAATTTGGTCGTATAGTTTATATTCAAAGGTATTTGAATCATAAAGAGAAAGTGATTGAAGGTTTTTCTTGTTTTTTTCATTGCTTTTCATTCTGTTCTATGAAAGCGTATAAACGCATCTCAATATTTTATATTTGGATGCTTATGCAGACTTATCAATATATAGATTTATAACGATCATTAATCACTTTACAACTGAATGAGAGTTTCAAGTATCGTAAGCTTTTCTTATTCCAAATCGGTCTCTATTAAACCAAGTAAAATCGTTTATTTTCACGTAATAAATAGGAGTGGCATGCGGATAAAAACACTTTGAGAAGGGGGCTAAAATGCTTCTTATGAACCATCTCAAAGGATTATCTTAACGTTAGGAGATAGACACCAATGGTGGGAGCGATTTGTTGCAAACATTTCTATTAGATGAAGAGCTTTTGAGATTGTGAGTTTTTATCAGTCAATGAAATTATGTGTGCATCTGTCAGTTAATAAAAACAGTAACTCTTCTATATTCTTATCTGCAAAAGCTGTTTTTATATTCCACTTTTAGTTTTTCATTGAATGAAAATAAGTGGTGAATCTATTATGTACAGAGTTTTAAGTTGTCCCTTATGAAACCATATTACAATTTTTATAATAAGCAGATAGTTTATGAAAAAAGCAAGACATTGAAATGGGCCATATAGATCATATTTTAGCGGGATACACTGGTTTTACTTATTGTGTAGATGATTAGAAAATGATGTCTCTTTTGTATGAAAAGCTAAAAAATCACAAATCTTTATTGTTTTATTTGTTTGTATGCTATTCGGTAAAAAACTCTAGGTATTTTTTATATAAAACCAGTTATCAAAAGCAATAACCTCCCTATAAAAAGGAGAGGGAAGTTCGATGTCATTCCTGATTAATCTAACAAAACGATCTTCAAGGTTTTACGGAAGAGATAGTAATCAGCAGCTTAGAGATAAATTTTATGAAAGGGTGTTTTAGTTTCTTTTCTAAACTTATTTTTGGATGATTCCATCATTACGAGGACCAAAAACAGTAAAACATAAGGGGATTCTACGATTTTCATAAGGGATATTGTTCGTTCTTTCTGAATCATTTTTATGACAAGTCAATATAATTTGTAATATGTGCATGAACAATTTTTATTGATTTATCATGAAGAGACTGAGAAATATAGAGAATATCTCATGTTATGAATCCTCATTTGAGTTGCAAAGGATAAATTATCCTTATAGAATCGGCGATTGTGTATATTCATTGTTAAATGGTCTTGGGGTGAAATCAGTGAATTAAGTATGCGGTACATGGCTTAAGATTTTTTCTAAATGTTGCTTCCATTTTAGACATAAGGTTCTAAAACAATGGTATTTCGTACAATTGATTTGTTTAATTTGAGGGTACCAATTTTGCTAAGGGGGCTGCCGTTGCCTTTATATTTTGACCGTAATATGAAGAGAACTTAGCATTTTTTCAGGGGGGATAAAGTCAAGTTTGTTTTCAATTTTCCTAAATTCTACCAATAGTGAGTAAAAGGAATGAGGAGGCTCTTTTTATGGATGATGTTGAAAACGATGTTGCAAATGTTTTTGAAAAACAAGCAGCATTTTTATCGTCTTCTTTACCTTATATGCAAAAATATGAAAATGAGACGGTCGTTGTAAAATATGGTGGTCATGCTATGGGTGACCCAGCCTTGGGGCGGGCATTTGCCCGTGATATTGCTCTATTGAAGCAATCAGGAATTAATCCCGTTGTTGTCCATGGAGGGGGGCCTCAAATTGCTAATATTTTAATGAAAATGGGGATTGAAACACGATTTGAAAACGGTCTACGTGTAACCGACGAGAGAATCGTTGAAGTGGTTGAGATGGTCTTGGCAGGTTCCATAAACAAGGAAATTGTTGCTCTTATCAATGCTGAGGGGGAATGGGCTATAGGCTTGTGTGGCAAAGATGGCAATATGGTTTTTGCTGAAAAAGCTTATAAAACGGTTATTGATCCTGATTCGCATATTGAACGTGTTTTAGATTTGGGGTTTGTTGGTGAGCCGGTTGAAGTTGATCGCACATTGTTGGATCTTTTAGCATGCTCTGAAATGATTCCAGTTCTTGCGCCTGTCGCTCCAGGACGCGATGGCAAAACCTATAATATTAATGCTGATATTTTTGCTGGAGCTATCGCCGGTGCATTAAAAGCCAAGCGTCTTTTATTTCTTACAGATGTTCCCGGTGTTTTGAATAGACAGGGTGAGCTTTTAAAAGAGTTGACAATTGCTGAAGCTAAAAACCTCATAAAAAATGGAACAGTTTCTGGAGGGATGATTCCAAAAGTAGAAACCTGTATGAAAGCTCTTCAAAATGGTGTGGAGGGTGTTGTCATTTTAAACGGTAAAACCCCCCATTCTGTTTTACTAGAATTGTTTACCGAACAGGGAGCTGGAACACTTATTGTTGCATAAGGTGTACGGAAAAACTGGAGGAAAAACCTGTCATGATGAATATAAAACAATTTAAATATCCTTTATTGAGTAAGCAGGAGTTAGCTTTATTTTTTGCTACAATATTGTGGGGAGTTACATTTTTAGTCATTCACATTGCGGTAGGTTATAGCGGTCCTCTTTTCTTCGTTGGATTTCGTTTTATTGGTGCATCGCTTATATGTGGAGCGATTTTTTGGCGCTCTATGAAAAGTATAACTGTTTATGAAGTTTTTGCTGGGATGGCTATAGGCTTAGGAATGTTTTTTGGTTACTCTCTGCAAGCAATGGGGCTGCAAACCGTTATTAGTAGTCAGGCAGCTTTTATTACAGCGCTTTATGTTCCGATTGTTCCTATATTACAGTGGATCGTTTTTAAAAAGCCTCCTCGTTTAGCTTGCTGGATTGGTATTATTTTTGCTTTTATTGGTCTTGTCCTTATTTCTGGGCAAAAGCCTGGCCAATTTGATTTTTCAAAAGGTGAAATTCTAACTTTGTTAGGTGCTTTGGCAATTGCTGGAGAAGTGATACTCATCGGAATTTTTGCCAGCAAGGTTGATAGCCGGCGCGTCACAATCATACAGTTATTTTTTAGTGGTTTTTTTTCATTTTGTTGCATGCCTTTGATGGGTGAGAGCATTCCTGAATTCTCATGGGTATGGTTCAGTATTGGTATAGGATTGGCATTGATGAGTGCTATCATCCAACTGGCAATGAATTGGGCACAAAAATCTATTTCACCTACGCGTGCAACACTTATTTACGCGGGTGAACCTGTATGGGCTGGTATCGTTGGGCGTTTAGCTGGTGAACGTTTGTCCCCTTTAGCTTTATTGGGTGGTTTGCTTATTCTGATTGGAATTGTAGTGGCTGAATTACAACCCTCACAATGGAGAAAAAAAGCTAAAATAACGAAAAGGATTGATTAAGTTTGTGTCTTTTCTATCATAATTTTATTTTATAATATTTCTAACAAAAAGTATTTCATGTTTTCTTTTTCTTCAATGAAATAAAGTAGGTTCTTGGTATTTTTTCTCTGTAAGGGAAAAAGAAGGAATCCTTTAAAAACGACGTTTTTTAAAAGATATTGCATAAGAGAGCATATTTATAGAGTTTTGACAGTTAGGAATATAGACTATTCTGAACATGAAGCTTTTTTATTTTTTGTAAAATTGATCAGGAAAGCGAATTATTGTGTAGAAAGAGTATTTTTGTTCGAATTTATCACAAATCTAAGCGTAAATATTTCTAACCGTGAAAGGGTATATGAATAATAAGATCAACAAATGTAAAAAATGAAGAGCATCTTTGTAATTTCAACCATTTATATAGACCCAAGCCAAATAAAAGCCTCATTTTTAAGCTACAAAGAGCTGTGTTTTGTGAAGCTCTTTTCATGTATATTCTTTTAAAAGGTTTTCAAAAGGGCATAATTGGTCTTTGCGTTTTGTGCTATTCTTTGCTAAATCGCCCATATGACAATAGATCGTAATCGTATCCGTAATTTTTCAATTGTGGCGCATATCGACCACGGGAAGTCGACTCTGGCTGATCGTTTGATACAAATGACCGGAGGGCTTGAGACACGTGAGATGAAAGAGCAAGTGCTCGATTCTATGGATATTGAGCGCGAACGTGGAATTACAATTAAGGCACAAACGGTACGTTTGCATTATAAGGCAAAGAATGGTGAAAGCTATATTTTAAATCTTATGGATACTCCTGGTCATGTGGATTTTGCTTATGAGGTTTCACGGTCATTAGCAGCTTGTGAAGGTTCATTGTTGGTGGTAGATGCGAGCCAAGGGGTGGAAGCACAAACGTTGGCAAATGTTTATCAAGCGATTGATAATTCTCATGAATTGGTGGTTGTCCTTAATAAGGTTGACCTTCCAGCAGCAGAGCCTGAGCGTGTTAAAGAACAGATTGAAGATGTAATCGGAATCGATACATCTGAGGCAGTGGAAATATCAGCCAAGACAGGTTTAGGTGTTCCTGATGTTTTAGAAGCGATTGTTACACAACTACCTCCTCCTCGCACTGGGGATATTAACCAACCTTTAAAAGCAATGTTGGTTGATAGTTGGTATGATGTATATCTTGGTGTGATTGTTTTGGTGCGGGTGATCGATGGTGTATTGAAAAAAGGTCAAACCATTCGCATGATGGGGACCGGAGCAAAATATCCAGTTGAACGGGTTGGAGTATTTACTCCAAAAATGATTCAGGTTGATGAGTTAGGTCCAGGAGAAATTGGCTTTATAACGGCTTCTATAAAAGAAGTTGCAGACACACGGGTTGGTGATACCATTACAGAAGAGCGTCGCCCTTGTGAAGAAGTGCTTCCTGGTTTTAAACCGGCTCAACCAGTTGTCTTTTGTGGACTTTTTCCCATTGATGCAGCTGATTTTGATGACTTACGGGCAGCCATGGGTAAATTGCGTTTAAATGATGCGAGTTTTTCTTTTGAAATGGAAACATCAGCTGCTTTGGGTTTTGGTTTTCGTTGTGGTTTTTTAGGACTTCTTCATCTTGAAATTATTCAAGAGCGGTTAGAACGCGAATTTAATTTGGATTTAATCGCAACAGCACCCTCGGTTGTTTATCGTATGAATATGAATGATGGATCTGTGAAGGAATTACACAATCCAGCGGATATGCCCGATGTTGTTAAAATTTCTTCCATTGAAGAACCATGGATTAGGGCAACGATAATGACCCCTGATAATTATCTTGGGTCAATTTTAGAACTTTGCCAAGAACGGCGGGGAGTGCAGATTAGCTTGTCCTATGTTGGAACGCGCGCTATGGTGACATATGATTTGCCACTGAATGAGGTCGTTTTTGATTTTTATGATCGTTTAAAGTCAATTTCAAAAGGATATGCCTCTTTTGATTATCAGATGATGGATTATGTTGTAGGCGATTTGGTTAAGATGTCTATTTTGGTCAATGGAGAAGCTATTGATGCATTGTCGATGCTTGTGCACCGCACGATTGCAGAAAAACGTGGTCGTTCACTTTGCGAAAAACTGAAAGATCTTATTCCCCAGCATATGTTTCAGATCCCAGTTCAAGCAGCAATTGGTGGCAAAATCATTGCACGCGAAACGATACGTGCTTTACGTAAAGATGTAACGGCTAAGTGTTATGGCGGCGATGTCACACGTAAGCGCAAACTGTTGGAAAAGCAAAAAGAAGGGAAAAAGCGTATGCGCCAATTTGGAAAAGTAGAAATCCCACAATCAGCTTTTATTCAAGCTCTTAAAATGAGTAAATAATAAAAAGGGAAATCCTTCTTTAAATACGTTCTTTATTGATGAGCTTTTTTAAACTTCTTTTTAACTGCGTAAAAGATCATTAATAGATGTTTTTTCTCGTGTTTTTTTATCAACGCGTTTCACTATAACAGCGCAATAAAGGTTTGGGCCTACTTCACCATTTGAGAGTGGTTTGCTAGGGAGAGAACCTGGAACAACAACAGAATAAGCTGGTACTTCACCCATAAAGATTTCGCCTGTTGTGCGATCGATAATCTTTGTGGATTTTCCAATAAAGACTCCCATTCCTAACACAGCACCCTCACGAATAATGCAACCTTCAACGACTTCGGACCGTGCACCGATAAAACAATGATCTTCAATAATAGTTGGGTTGGCTTGCAGGGGCTCTAAAACGCCTCCAATGCCAACACCACCAGAAAGGTGGACATGTTTACCAATTTGTGCGCAAGAGCCAACGGTGGCCCATGTATCAACCATTGTTCCTTCATCAACAAAAGCACCAAGGTTTATAAAGGATGGCATTAAAATAACGTTAGGTGCAATATAGGCAGAATGACGTACAATCGCTCCAGGAACTGAGCGAAAATTCGCTTTTTTAAAATCATCCTCTTGCCAACCCAAAAATTTTGAAGAAACCTTATCCCACCAATATGATTCATGCGCTCCACCAGAGATAGTGCGCATGGGATTGAGGCGAAAAGAGAGAAGGACAGCTTTTTTTAACCATTGATGAACATGCCATTGTCCATTTCTCTGACGCTCTGCAACACGGATTTCCCCTTTATCAAGAAGGTTTAATACATATTCGACACTTTCACGAATTTCCCCTTTTGTCGTTGTATTGATAGAATTACGGTCGTCAAATGCTTTTTCAACAATCATTTCAAGCTGTGTGCGGTGAGTCATGATCAAAACTCCATTAAGCAAGTTGAAAGCTTCAAAATTTACTCTTTATGATCTATGCTAAGAAATGTAAGCAGTCAATAAAATGATAACAAACTAGGATATTTGGATGAAAAAAGGCTATAAAGAAAAAGTAAACCAAGAGAAAGAGAATTTAACATTATTTGTTCATGCCAAGGATGATCCTAAACGAGAGGGACATGAGTTTTCTGATACAGCACAAATGCATTCTCCAGCTTATCGTTTGGCTTATACTGACCAAGATTTTATGATGCGCCCTGAATTACGCTCACAACGTATTGGTCTTGAGTTTTTAAAGCCAGATATCACCTTTCAAGAATATGATATTCAATCAACAGTTGTTTTATTTGGTGGTGCACGTATCCCTGAATCCGGGAAAAAAGCGTGGGCAGCAAAAAATGAAACGCAAAAGAAAAACTTACACGCTATGTCCCATTATTATGATGAAGCAAGGGAGCTTGCACGTTTGTGTTCACGTTATTCAGCGACAACTGAGTATCGTGAATTTGTTGTTGTTACAGGAGGAGGACCTGGAATAATGGAGGCGGGAAATCGTGGTGCCGTTGATGTTGGTGCACCAACGATTGGTTTAAATGTTATTCTACCGCATGAGCAAAAGCCTAATCCATATATAACACCACATTTATGCTTTAATTTTCATTATTTGGCAGTACGCAAAATGCATTTTCTCATGCGGGCGAAGGCAGTAGCCGTTTTTCCTGGAGGATTTGGGACTTTAGATGAGTTGTTTGAAACACTCACCCTCATGCAAACGAGCCGTATGCAACAGGTTCCGATTTTATTATTTGGCAAAGAGTTTTGGGAAAATGTCATCAATTTTGATTATTTGTCAACGCAAGGTACAATTTCTCCTTCTGATGTTAATCTCATAAAATTTGTTGATACCGCAGCAGAAGCTTTTGAAGAAATTTGTTCTTTTTATAAGCTTTCTTAATGGCGCTTGAGGAGATAATTTATGAGAGTCATCAATATTCCACTTTGGTCAAATAAAGCCCTGAAGGTGGTGCAACGACACCACAACGTTTGCGATCTTTAGCGTGAAGAGCATCCTCAAGGTCTTTTGCTGTCCAACGTCCGATACCAACTTCCATAAGGCTTCCTGTAAATGAACGGATTTGATGATGCAGAAAAGAGCGGGCTTGTGCATAAAGAAATATTTCCTCCCCTTCTCTTTGAATATCAAGACGCTCAAGGGTCCGAACAGGACTTTTTGCTTGGCAGTGTACTGAGCGGAATGTTGTAAAGTCATGTCGTCCTACAAGTTTTTGTGCAGCTTCATGCATGGCTTCAGCATCAAGCGATTTTGGTAACCACCACACGCGTTTTGCATTTAAGGCTGGTGGTGAGCGACGATTGAGAATTTTGAAAAGATAGTGACGTTTAATTGCAGAAAATCGTGCATCAAAACTGTCAGGAACATTTTGTACATTCAAAATTGAAATAGCTTCTCCCTTTTTTCGTAAATGAGCATTAAGAGCATCTCGTACCGTATGAGTCTTCCAATCTTTTTCCAAATCGACATGTGCAACTTGTCCTGTAGCATGTACACCAGCATCGGTTCTTCCAGCTGTCGTGACGGTTAATTGTTGACCACTAAAGAGAAAAAGTGCTTGTTCAACAGCTCCCTGTATGGTGTGAAGTTTTTCTTGACGTTGCCAGCCAGCATAATTTGAGCCATCATATTCAAGAGTGAGTTTAAAACGTGGCATATCAAAAAACAGCAGAGATATGAGCACCTCGCAAAAAGGTTGCGCTCTCAAGAGTTTTGCCACCAGATCTTTGGAGATGGGTTATTTCAAGACGCCCTTGTCCGCAATGGATAATCAAAGAATCTGGTTCGATTCGACCAATTTCAAGAGAAGGACCTGTCGCTAAACGACTTCCAAGAATTTTTACACGTTCTTGTTTATGACCGATTATCATGTTACACCAGCAACCAGGTGAAGGAAAAAATGCACGGATATGCCTATGAATAACTTCTGCAGGCTTTGTCCAATCAATGCGTGTCTCTTCTTTTTTGATTTTAGAAGCATAGGTTATGTCTTCTCCTGATTGTGGTATCAGTTTAAGCTGTCCTTTTTCAAGAGTTGATAAAGCTTCCACCATAAGTTTTGCACCTATATGTGAAAGTTGATCTGAAAGTTCAGCGGTTGTCACGTTATCGGTGATAGGAATAGAATGAGAAAGAACGATAGGTCCCGTATCAAGCCCTTCATCCATTTTCATGATCATAATGCCTGTCTCTTTGTCACCAGCCATAATGGCACGCTGGATAGGCGCTGCGCCCCGCCAGCGTGGTAAGAGTGAAGCGTGGGCATTGAAGCAACCAAAACGCGGTGTTTCAAGGATAACTTTTGGTAAGAGCAATCCATAGGCGACAATAACAGCAGCATCAACAGAAAGTGCTTTAAATTGGGCTTGTTGTTCAGCTGTTTTGAGTGTTTGAGGGGTAAAAACAGGAATAGACTTTGCTTGCGCTGCATTTTGAACGGGTGAAGGGGTAAGTTCAAGACCGCGACGTCCCGCAGGTCGAGGAGGTTGGCTGTACACAGCAACAACGTCATGACCGGCATCTAATAAAGCATGTAAAATAGGAACAGCAAAATGAGGTGTTCCCATAAAGCTTAACTTTAATGCCATTATAAAACTGCTTCCTGTGTGTTTTTGTCTTTGGCGCGTTTTTTAAATTTTCGTATTACTATGTCGCGTTTCATTTTCGAGATGTGATCAATAAAAAGGCGTCCGTCTAAATGATCAATTTCATGTTGCAAGCAAGTGGCTAGGAGCTGATCTGCTTCAATTTCTGTTTGTTTTCCTTCACGATCCATATAACGAACATGGAGGCGTTTTGGGCGTTCAACCTCTGCATAATATTCAGGAATAGAGAGGCAGCCTTCTTTGTAAATATTGCGCTCTTCTGAAAGCCATAAGATTTCTGGGTTGATAATAACAAGCGGATTTTTTTGCTCATCATTTTGGGAAACATCCATAACCAGCATACGTAGTGGTATGCCAATCTGAATAGCTGCAAGACCAACGCCTCGCGCATCATACATGGTTTCTAACATATTATCAGCAAGCTCTTTGATAGCTAAATCAATTTGCTCGACGGGTTTAGATACTTCCCGTAAAATCGGATCAGGTAAAGTCACTAAAGGTTTAATTGGCATAAGCATAGATTAATCAATGGTTTGTTATGGGTCAATATTGAATAACGAATTCTTACACTTTTTTAGCGTAAGAGCGTTATATTATTTCTTATGTCTGATTCGTTTTTTTCTTTTTTGTTTTCGGATAAGTCTTTTATTAAAATGGAGACTTTGCTTTTACTGATACTCGTTTTTTTCGTATTTTTTATGTTTATACGTTCTCATCGAAAAAAGGCTCTTTGGGAAAGTGAAACTTCTGAGCGCACTCGTGCAGCGCAAATGCAAATGGATGCATTGCTAAAAACACAAGCTGAAATGCAAGGGCGGATGCAGATGATGACAGAAATCTTTGGTCAAAGACAGGCAGAGTTGAACAAATCACTCAGTGAAAAACTCAATGGGATGACAGCGAATTTGGGTCAAACGCTTCAGGCACAGACAAAATCCACTTATGAAAATTTGAATCGCTTGCAAGAGCGTTTGGCAGTGATTGATGCGGCGCAAAATAATATCCAGTCGCTTACGGGGCAAGTTGTGCAGCTACAAGCCATTTTAAGCGATAAACAGACGCGTGGAACTTTTGGTCAAGGACGGATGGAAGCAATTATTGCCGATGCCCTTCCGGCGAATGCTTATGTTTTTCAGGCGGTACTCTCAAACGGAAAACGACCAGATTGTCTCATTCATATGCCGAATAAGGCGCCTTCTCTTGTTATTGACGCTAAATTTCCTCTGGAAGCTTGGAATGCTATGCGCAGTGCAACATCAGCGCAAGAGCGTCAAGATGCAGAACGTCAATTCCGCAATAACATGGAGGTTCATATTCGTGATATTTCACAAAAATATTTAATTCCTCGAGAAACACATGATACCGCTTTTCTCTTTGTACCTTCAGAATCAATTTTTGCAACAATCTATGAGGATTTTGAGTCGTTGGTACAAAAAGCCAATCGATTGCACGTCATTATTGTATCGCCGTCTTTATTGATGTTATCCGTTCAGGTTGTCCAAACCATTATGAAAGATGCGCGGATGCGTGAACAAGCACATTTGATTCAGTCAGAAGTCGCAAAATTAATGGAAGATTTTGGACGAATGGACGAGCGTGTTCGCGCGTTACAGAAGCATTTTCATAAAGCCGGTGAATATATAGATGGAATTTTAATATCATCTTCCAAGGTTATGAAGCGGGCTAATCGTATTGAAAATTTTGAATTAAAGGACAATGACTCAAAACCAATACAAGGAACAAAACCGGTTCAGTCAAAAACATTACGTTTAGTCGAAGAGGAGGAAGGAAAGTAAGGTTTTTATTTCCATAAATATAATCATACTCTTTTCTTGATTGGTAATAATTTTTTAGCATTCATATTTCATTATTTCCTAATGAGAGGAAAAAAGAATATGCAACACCTTTTGTTTTTAGGGGCACTGGTGTTTCTATTGGGGGGATGCGCAACAACTACGCCTCATTATACCAACAATGCTTGTGCTGTTTTTGCTCAAAAAGATGGTCTTTTTGATAATTGGCAAAAAGCTGCCAAAAGAGCAGAAATACGCCACGGAATCCCTATGCCTATTATTCTTGCAACCATTAATATGGAATCGAACTTTCGTTATAATGCGCGCCCTCCACGTACGAAATTGCTTGGTTTTATTCCATGGAAACGCCGGTCAACAGCGTATGGTTATTCTCAAGCGCTTGACAGTACTTGGGCAAGGTATCTCCGCTCTACGGGAAGGCATTCTGCATGGCGTACAAATTTTGCAGATGCTGCTGACTTTGTTGCTTGGTATCACCGCCAAAGTGTTCAACGCAATGGTGTTCGGTCTAATGATGCGTATAACCTTTATTTAAATTATCATATGGGGCATGGTGGTTATGCCCGCAGTGGGGGGTATGCAAATCATGCACTTGCCCAAGCGGCACGGCGTATGGAAAAAATGTCCAGAGTTTATGAACAGCAATTAAAAGCATGTGGACGTCGTTAAAAAGAACGATAATAATCTGATCACAGATCGAGTTGACTTTTAAATTGGTTTAAATTCGGAATTTTCTATAACTGAAATGGCTTGTATATGTTTTTTTAAGAATGAGAAGGATTGAATAAGCCAAGATAACAAAAAGCTTCTGCAAATGTTTTTAATAACTTAAAGATTTTTTACATAAAAATTTTATTTAAGGCGATAATGTATAAAAAAGCAAAAGTTTAAAAAAATCATACAGCAGGATCAACAGAAAAAGACAAAAAGCTCAAACATCTGTGAAAGAGATAACGTTTCAAGCATTTGACAGTAATAGATGAAGCACCAAACAATATCCAATGAAGTGCAACTATACCTTTCGTTTAAAGCAGTTATCATATCTCTTTAATTAAAAAATATTTTTGTCCAATATATCTATAATAAACCTTATAACCATACCTCTTCAGACAGGACTGAAGAGGTTATCAAAGACGTTACAACCGCTTTTTATGAATTCACTTAATGCAATGTTACAATTTGTAGTTCATGTTCATTGGCTCCTGCAAGAGCAGTGGAGCGCTCATCAGATAAAATAATCGGATAACCTGTTTCAGCAAAGAGTGCCCATACTGTAATCCCTGGAGTCATCGGTGGAAGATCTGGAAAGTTTTTAGCGAGATCATCTGTACAAACTTTTTTTAAATAAGCGACTTGCCCTACTTCAGAGTAAGACATGTTCTGCAATGAAAAATTTTGTTTTTGTTCTCCCATTTCATTGTTCCTTTACGCCTTGACCTTTATGATTCAGTATCGCTAACTTTAATTGGAATCTGCTTTACTTGTTTTTTTGCTTTTGGTTGATATAGACTAATTGATAAAAGACCATTTTTCAACTCTGCATTTGTAACATGCACGCCTTCGGCGAGAATAAAAGTTCTTTGGAACTGGCGTGCGGCTATACCGTGATACAAATATTGATGATTTTGGTTGTCTGTTTGTTTTCCATGAACGATCAATTGATTGTCATCGAGCAAAATATTAAGATCATCCACTTTAAATCCAGCAACAGCCAACGTTATGCGTATATGATTTTCATCATCATTTTTATGTAAACGCTCAATATTGTATGCTGGGTAAGATTCATCGGTTTTGCCAATACGTCGCAACGTTTTTTCTACTGTTTCAAATCCTAAAAGAAAGGGGTTGGAGAAAGGCGTCACATGTGTCATTGTGAATATCCTCTTCAAAATAGCTTTTCTTGACCAAGCATTATAAAAAGTGTTTTCTGCATTTTTCTCATATGGCGAGTATGAATGATAACTTCAAGAGAGAAGATTGAGAGAGTTTTATGGTTCAAAGAATAATAAAATTGTCAAAGACACAAAAATCTTCTGGAACATTGTATAGCAAAGATGAAATTGAAGAAATATTTCACCGTTTTTCTGTTCAACGCCCGACCCCTAAGAGTGATCTTATCTATACAAATGTTTTTACTCTTTTAATTGCTGTGGTTCTTTCTGCTCAAGCGACAGATGTGAGTGTGAATAAAGCGACAAAAGAATTATTTCGTCTCGCTGATCGGCCAGAAAAAATGGTTGCATTAGGAGAAGAAGAGATTGCGCGTCATATTCGTACAATTGGTCTTTGGCGCGCGAAAGCACGCAATATTTTTGCCCTTTGTAATTCTTTAATTGACCAATATGGTGGTCAAGTACCTGATAATCGTGAAGCACTTATGGCGCTTCCAGGAGTGGGGCGTAAAACGGCTAATGTCGTTTTAAATGTTGCTTTCGGGCAGCCTACACTAGCTGTAGATACGCATATTTTTCGTCTTGCAAATCGTCTCGGTTTAGCGTCTGGTAAAACACCAGATAGCGTTGAAGAAAAATTGCTAAAGATTATACCTGCTCGTTATCTTCATCATGCGCATCATTGGCTTATTTTACACGGGCGTTATGTTTGCCAAGCACGTAAAGCACAATGTACGCAATGCATTATTGCTGATTTATGTAAAGCGGCAATTAAAACAAATGCAATTCCAGCACCTTTGGTTGAGGTTCAAGGAAATGGAGCTCCCATTTTTTTTTAATATGCTCTTGCTATTTTTTGTATACTGGCTTATGAGAACATTGCTGGAACCGCCCGGCAGGGCATGCCGTGGCTGTTTAAATGCCAATTCAAGCGTTGGTCCGCTTGGATGAATGATCAATCCACTTGAATGAATAAAGTTGTATGGAGTAGCAAAATGCCCAAAATGAAGACCAAATCATCCGCTAAAAAGCGGTTTAAAATCACTGCGTCAGGTAAAGTTAAAGTAGCAGCTGCAGGTAAGCGCCATGGTATGATTAAGCGTTCGAATAAATTTATTCGTGATGCACGTGGAACAATGGTTTTGTGTGAACAAGATGCCAAAAAAGTTGTTCAGCATTATTTGCCAAATGGTCTTTAAACCTTACGCTTTTGATTTTGAGGAGAATATTACATGGCACGTGTAAAAAGAGGTGTGACGGCGCACGCTAAACACAAAAAGGTTCTGAAACAGGCTGAGGGTTTTTACGGGCGGCGTAAGAATACCATTCGTGCAGCGAAGGCGGCCGTTGATCGTTCAAAACAATATGCTTATCGTGATCGTAAAAATAGAAAGCGTACTTTCCGTGCTTTATGGATACAGAGAATTAATGCGGCTGTGCGTGCAGAAGGGTTGACCTATGGGCGCTTTATTGATGGTTTATCGAAAGCCGGTATTGAAGTTGATCGTAAAGTTCTTTCAGATATAGCAATTCATGAGGAAGCGGCATTTTCTGCTTTAGTTGCTTCTGCAAAGAAGGCTTTGGAGTATTTAAAGGATACAACGCCTAATGCTTTTGAAGGCGCTGTCAAATAAGCCAGTCGTGTTCTCTTAAAGCATTCATTTATTCGGGATCCCGTACTGGTTATTGCTAGTACGGGTTTTTTTCTATTCAAAAAATAGGCAAAAAGTATGAGCGATATTAAGCGTCTGGAACAAGAAATTTGTTTGGCTTTAGAAGCAGCGAGTGATGAGTCAGCACTTGAAGCAGTGCGTATTTCAGCATTAGGCAAAAAAGGCAGCATCTCTGAAAAGTTAAAAGCTTTAGGGAAGATGGATGCTGAAGAGCGCCATAAAGTTGGACCAGTTCTTAATGGGTTAAAAAATCGCATTTTAGAGTTATGGGCGCAAAAGCGTGATCTTCTTAGACGTCAAGCAATGGATGCACGCCTTTCAAGTGAAACGGTTGATGTAACACTGCCTGTACGTTCCTCGCCCGTGGAACGGGGGCGTATTCATCCGATCTCACAGGTGACCGAGGAAATTGTAGCTATTTATAAAAAAATGGGTTTTTCTCTTGCTGAGGGACCGGATATTGAAACAGATTATTATAATTTTACAGCGTTAAACTTTCCTGAAGGTCATCCAGCACGTGAAATGCATGACACCTTCTTTTTTAGTTGTGATGACAAAGGGGAGCGGAAATTATTGCGCACCCATACATCTCCTGTACAAATTCGTACAATGGAAAAACAAAAGCCACCGATACGTATCATTATTCCTGGAAAAACGTATCGTATGGATTCCGATGCAACGCATTCACCGATGTTTCATCAAATAGAAGGTCTTGTCATTGATAAAACTTCTACCATTGCACATATGATGTGGCTTCATGAAACTTTTTGTAAAGCTTTTTTTGAAGTTCCTTCAGTGAAAATGCGTTTTCGCCCTTCGTTTTTTCCTTTTACCGAGCCATCTATGGAAGTGGATATTCAATGTGATCGCTCTGGTTCAGAAGTAAAGTTTGGCGAAGGACAGGATTGGTTGGAAATTTTAGGATGCGGGATGGTGCATCCTCATGTCCTCAAGAATGTTGGTTTTGATCCCGATGAATATCAAGGTTTTGCTTGGGGCATGGGTATCGACCGTATTGCTATGTTGAAGTATGGGATGCCTGATTTACGCGCCTTTTTTGATGCAGATGTACGTTGGTTGGATCATTATGGTTTTCGCTATTTTGATATGTCTGCGTTTTTTTCAGCTTAAGCAAAGAGTGATCTTGTCACAGTTTTCATATGAGGTTTTAAAATGAAATTTACATTGTCTTGGTTGAAAGATCATTTAGAGACCGATGCATCTTTGGATGAAATTTGTGATAAATTAACGGCTATAGGTCTTGAAGTTGATCATGTTGATGACCGTTCTGCTTTGAAGGGTTTTGTGATTGCAAAAGTTTTAACAGCCATAAAGCATCCTGATGCATATAGGTTACAGATTTTGTCGGTAGATACAGGGGGTGCTGAACCTAAGCAAATTGTTTGTGGTGCTCCCAATGCATGCGCTGGGCTTGTTGGTGTCCTTGCTTTACCTGGAACTTATGTGCCGGGGCTTGATGTGACCCTCTCTGTAGGAAAAATTCGCGGTGTTGAAAGTTTTGGGATGATGTGTTCATGGGACGAGCTTGAATTATCAAGTGAACATGATGGGATTATTGAACTTCCAGAAGACGCACCTATTGGAGATTCATTTGCAGCTTATGCAGGTTTAGATGATCCGATTATTGATATTGGTTTGACCCCTAATCGTTCTGATTGCACAGGTGTTCGCGGTATTGCACGTGATCTTGCTGCTGCTGGGATGGGGCAATTAAAAGAATTATCTTTGCCACAATTGGATACTTCTTTTGAAACACCACTTAATGTTTCTTTAGATTTTTCGCAAAGTGCATCGTTATGTTTGGGGTTTGCTTGGCGTGAGGTTCGCAATGTTCAAAATGGTGCATCACCGCAATGGATGCAACAGCGTTTGAGTGCAATAGGCTTGAGACCGATTAATACACTCGTTGATATGACCAATTACATAAGTTTTGACCTTGGTCGTCCGCTTCATGTTTTTGATGCTGATAAGATCAAAGGCAATTTACAAGTACGTTGTGCACGTGAAGGTGAACAGCTGCAGGCAATTAATGGAAAAGTCTATCATTTGGGTATTAAAGACTGTGTCATTGCAGATGAAGAGAGTGTTGTTTCAATTGCCGGTATTATGGGAGGTGAAAGAACAGGCTGCGATGAAACAACACGTCGGGTTATTATTGAGTTTGCGCTTTGGGATATGCAGAGCATTGCGCGCACGGGGCGTGCATTAGGTCTTATTAGTGATGCGCGTTATCGATTTGAACGGGGTGTGGATCCGGCTTTTATGGAAACGGGGCTTGATATTGCAACAGAATTAACTTTGCGTCTTTGCGGTGGTGAAGCGTCAAAGGCAAAGATCGTTGGTTACCAGAAGCCAGAAATTAAAAAAATTGTTTTTCCTTTTTCTGAAATTAAACGTTTAACACATTTGGAAATAGAGCGTGAACAGGTTATGACGATTTTAACAAAACTTGGGTTTTGCGTTGAAGGAAAAGGAGATGTCGTCACGGTAAAAGTGCCAACATGGCGCCCTGATGTTGGTGGAAAAGCTGACTTAGTGGAAGAGGTGATGAGAATTTATGGATTGGATAAAATTGAACCTATTCCATTAGAAAATTTAGCGGAGGCAAAAGATCAGTTTTTTACGGATTCACAGCTTCGTTCACGTGTTACACGTTTGGCTTTGGTACATCGTGGTATGAAGGAGGCGGTGACGTGGTCTTTCATTTCGGAAAAACAAGCTCAGGCTTTTGGAGGCGGTCAAGAACAGCTTAAATTAATGAACCCAATTTCTGCTGATATGTCGGTCATGCGTCCTTCTCTTTTACCGAGTTTGCTGGTGGCAGCGCAGCGAAATGCTGATCGTGGTTTTTCGGACCTTGCATTCTTTGAGGTTTCTAACATTTATGAGGATGATACCCCTGACAAACAACAATATGTTGCTGGTGGTATTCGTCGTGGAACAGAACGATTTGAAGGAGCAGGGCGTTTTTGGAACGGCAATGCGGTAGCAGTTGATGTTTTTGATGCAAAAGCAGATGCATTGGCTGTTTTAGAAGCATGTGGTGTGGATATTGGTAAGGTTCAAATTGAAGCAGGGGCACCTGATTGGTATCATCCTGGTCGTTCAGGTGTGATAAAGCTTGGATCAAAGATTATTCTTGGTTTTTTTGGCGTTTTTCATCCTGCTACATTAGAAAAATTAGATGTCAGTGGGCCTATATGTGGTTTTGAAATTTTTCTTGATCATATTCCTGCCTCAAAGAGAAAAACAACAAAAAATCATTTTCCATTGAAATTATCAGCTTTTCAAATGGTGAAGCGTGATTTTGCATTTTTAGTTGATAAAACGGTTGCATCTTCTCTGATTGTGCGTGCTGCACGTGGAGCTGATAAAAAACTTATTAATTCTGTACAAGTTTTTGATATTTTTGAAGATTCAAGTCTTGGTAAAGATAAAAAATCTGTTGCAATTGAAATAACTATTCAGCCCATGGAACGAACCTTAACCGATGAAGACTTAGAAAAGTTGGCTCTGAAAGTGGTGGAAAGTGTCACAAAGGCGACGGGTGCATATCTACGTCATTGAGTATATTTCTTTTTTATTGGCTTATTTTATAAAACGGGAGCACTTTTAAATACTCCCGTATTTTTTGTATGCAAGATTTGCAGAGCTTTTTATATGAAAGAAGAGAGTCTTTTAAGCTGTATTTTTTGCGAGAGAAAAAAGAATTTCTTAAAAAGTTATTTTTCTCGTCATTCTTAATTGCAAATGTAAAGGATAACTGTTATTTCTAAATGTTAATGCAAATCATTAGCAATAAATAGAGGGACTCGGAAGGAAAGAGAAGGTCAATGAGTGTAAAAACGTTTTTTACTATAGTGTTAGGGGGTGTCCTTTTTTTAATACCCAATTTTGCTCTATGTGCTAGCAAATTTAAAGCTGTGACGACATTCACGATCATTGCTGATATGGCGCGGAATGTAGCAGGTGAAGCTGCTGATGTTGAGTCAATCACGAAACCGGGTGCTGAAATTCATGAATATCAACCAACTCCTCGTGATCTTATGCGTGCGCAGGGAGCAAATCTTGTATTGTGGAATGGGTTGGAGTTGGAGCTTTGGTTTGAAAAGTTCTTTCAAAATATTAAGGATGTTCCAAGTGTTGTTGTTTCAAAAGGTGTTGTTCCCATTAAAATTGGTGAAGGACCCTTCAATGGAAAGCCAAATCCTCATGCGTGGATGTCCCCAACTGCTGCTTTAATTTACGTTGATAATATTCGCGATGCTTTTGTAAAGTACGATCCCGAACATGCAGATATTTATAAAGAAAATGCTGAAATTTATAAGCAGAAGATTCGTGCAACGATTGATCCAATTAGAGCTGAATTGGAGGCAGTTCCTCAAGACAAGCGTTGGCTTGTAACCAGTGAGGGAGCCTTCAGCTACTTGGCACATGATTTTGGTCTAAAAGAGCTTTATTTATGGCCTATTAATGCCGATCAACAAGGCACACCACAGCAGGTTAAGCATGTTATTGATATGGTTCGTAAACACAATATCCATGTTGTTTTTTCTGAAAGCACGATTTCTCCTGCGCCTGCTAAACAGGTTGCACGAGAAACAGGAGCTAAATACGGCGGTGTCCTTTATGTTGATTCTCTGAGTGAGAAAAACGGCGAAGTACCAACCTATATTGATTTATTGCGTGTTACAAGTGGGCGTATTAGCAACGCTTTATTAGAGGGAGTAAGAGGTCAATGACAGGATCTGGAATATTTGCTCAAGGGGTAACGGTCACCTATCGTAATGGATATACAGCTTTGCGTGAAGTGAATTTTGAGAGTCCAACAAGTTCCATTACAGCGCTGGTTGGTGTGAATGGGTCGGGGAAGTCAACTTTATTTAAGACCATTATGGGATTCGTGCGCCCCTCAAAAGGAAAAGTTCGCATTTTTGATTTGCCTGTTGATACAGCTTTGAAAAAAAATCTTATTGCTTACGTTCCTCAGAGTGAAGAGGTTGATTGGAATTTTCCTGTTCTCGTTGAAGATGTTGTTTTAATGGGGCGGTATGGTCACATGAATTTCTTTCGTTATGCACGGGCACGCGATTATGAAGCTGTCCGTGTTGCGTTAGAACGTGTTGATATGTTGAAATTTGCTAAACGTCAGATTGGTGAACTTTCTGGTGGTCAGAAGAAGCGTGTTTTTCTGGCGCGTGCTCTTGCACAGCAAGCAAAAGCGATTTTATTAGATGAGCCATTTACAGGGGTTGATGTCACAACAGAAGATAAAATTATTGCTTTGTTAAAAGATCTTCGTAAAGAAGGAGCCGTGATATTGGTTTCTACGCATAATTTAGGTTCTGTACGTGAATTTTGTGATCACACGGTTTTAATAAAGGGGACAGTTTTAGATTCTGGATTAACTGAAACTGTCTTTACAAAGGAAAACCTTGAAAAAACTTTTGGTGGTTCTCTGCACCATCACATGTTTGATTTTCAAGGGATAAAAAAAGGTGATTTTGAAACGGGCGGAAAACAATCTGCAGTTCATGAAAATATTAAAAAAATGGAGCATGTTGCATGATTTCTTGGTTGCTTGAACCGTTGAGCTATCAATATATGGTTAATGCGATGTGGGTTTCGGGATTAGTAGGGTGTGTCTGTGCCTTTCTTTCCGCTTTTCTGATGTTAAAAGGTTGGTCATTGATTGGCGACGCGCTTTCTCATTCGATTGTTCCTGGTGTTGCAGGGGCTTATCTTGTAGGGTTACCTTTTTCGCTCGGAGCTTTTTTTTCTGGTGGGCTTGCAGCAGCTGCAATGTTGTTTTTTAACCATCGGACAAAGTTGAAAGAAGATACCATCATAGGTCTCATTTTTTCTTCTTTTTTTGCTTTTGGGTTGTTTCTCAAATCATTAAAACCGATGGCTGTTAATATCGATACGATTGTTTTGGGAAATATTTTGGCCGTTAGTTCATCAGATATCGTACAATTGGCTTGTATTGGTTTTTTCTCTTTACTTATATTGCTTGTGCAGTGGAAAGATCTTCTTGTCACTTTATTCGATGAAACACATGCACGTGCTATTGGATTAAATGTAAAGTTTTTAAAGATTATCTTTTTCGCATTGCTCGCCGCTTGTACGGTTGCAGCAATGCAAACAGTTGGAGCATTTTTGGTTATTTGTCTTGTTGTAACGCCTGGTGCAACAGCTTACCTTTTAAGTGATCGTTTTGTAAATATTTTGATTATTGCAGTAATAATTGGAACATTCACAAGTGTATTAGGTGTTTATGTGAGTTATTTTTTAAATGCACAAACAGGTGGTGTTGTTGTGCTTTTTCAAGCATTTCTGTTTATCTTAGCTTTTGTCTTTGCGCCTAAACATGGTTTTATTGCAGCGCGCTTACGTATAAATGCGGCAAAAAGGGGTGCAATCTTATCATGATTGATCAATTACTACTTCCTTTTCAGTTTTCTTTTATGCTTAAGGGCATGTTGATTGTTCTTATCTTATCGATTCCCATGGCAATGCTTTCTTGTTTCCTTATTTTGAAAGGATGGGCGCTTTTAGGGGATGCGATTTCTCACGCAGTTTTTCCTGGTGTTGTTCTTGGGTATATGGCAACACCGGTGGTGGTCGCGTTTTTAACCTCTTTACCATTTGCTGTATTTCAGAATATGCGCCCAGCGAATATTACGATGACTTTAATTGCTTGTGGTGCTTTTGTTGCAGGGATGGTTTGTTCTATCCTGACGGGTTTTTTAGGGAGCAATAGCCGTATTAAACAGGACACGGTGATGGGGGTTGTGTTTTCATCGATGTTTGGTTTAGGGCTTGTTTTGGCGACATCTATTTATAGTAGCTTAGATTTGAATCATATTCTTTTTGGTAATCTCTTAGGGGTTAATTGGCTTGATATCACGCAGACAGCGATTATTTCAGCTTTTGTCACTTTTATCTTAGCGGCAAAATGGCGTGATTTTATGCTGTATATTTTTGATTCTGTTCAAGGTCGTGCAATGGGATTACGGATATCTGTGCTTCACTATATCCTTTTAACAATGATCTCTCTCACCATTGTTGCTGCTTTAAAGGCTATTGGTATTGTTCTCGTTATTTCTTTATTGATAGCACCAGGAGCAATTGCTTACCTTATTACGAAGCGATTTTCTGTGATGCTAATGATTGCTGTTCTTGTTGCAGCTTTTTCTGGTTTTTTTGGAATTTATCTAAGCCTCTTTATTGGCTCTGATTCAGCTTCCACAATTGTATTGATTTTAACGATGATTTTTATCACTATTTTTATATCAATTTTTTTTCGTCAAGTGAGGGGGCAAAAAATTTGAGTATATTAAAGATCATGCATATCAGCCATGCATTTTTATGTATTGCCTCTCCCATTTGTTTTAACTACAATATAGCCAGTTAGGTTATTTTCCTCCAATACCTAACAGATGGATGCAGCGCACATTCTCCCCCCCCCCCCCCCCCGAGCGCTGCATTTTAATTAAGAGGCTGCATTGATTTATTCTGCAGCCTTTTCATTTTCTTTTTTAAAATTTTATGCTGATTTCTTGAAAATGGTGAAATGATTATCATATTTCTTACGCTGCTTTGTATTTTAGAGAAAATGATAACAGAAATATACGTATGAACATATGGTATTGGAAAGTCATTATACACTAAAGCGTTTAAAAAGCAGTAGAGTAAACAATGATTTTATCTAAAGGAAAATAGTGCTAAAGGATGGAAAAACAATTTAAAATATCTCACCCTTTGCGTATTTTTACTTCTATAGTAGGGTGGATAATGGTTATATTAGGTATCGTTGGTCTTATGCTGCCTATTATGCCAACCATACCGTTTTTGTTAATTGCTTCATGGTGTTTTGCTCGTTCATCACCACGTTTTCATTACTGGCTAAATAATCACCGTGTTTTCGGTCCACCTATTAAACAATGGGAAGAAAAAGGGGCTATTTCCAAATTTGTTAAAGTTCTGGCAGTGGTGAGTATGATGGGTGGTTTTTTATCCTTTTTAGTGATAGTACACCCTGCTTTATGGCTTGTTTTATTCGTCGCAGCTATTTTGCTCTTTATTGTCATTTATGTTGTGACACGTCCATCTTTATAACAACAGAACTACAAAATTTATGGGCTGGGCTTTTTTATCTTGGCCTATTTGTGATAGCGATTGATAGAGTTTTTTTGTTTCCAAATTGAGGGATAATGTCTATCTCTTAAGAGTATGTAAAATAATAAGTTATTTTAAAATAATAGATAGGACAGGGTGATATATTCACAAAATAATTTTTTGAATAGAGAGGATTGAGCTTAATACTGTCAGCAGATATTTGTATTGTTATTGTGATATGAAATAATGTTTATAAAAGTACCACTATTTTTATTGAGATCGAAAAAATCCATCTTGCTTATAATCAATTTTACAGCCAGTTTGTCTTTAATTTTATAAAAATGCGTTTACCGTTTAGGTTTTTATGGGGTTAGCAATAGGTTTTCCATTTCCAAAAAAATTGAGATAGCGTTGTACTTCTTGTGGAGTACCAACTATTTTTTCAGGATTATCTGAAAGTTTTACGGCTGGTTTACCATTGGCATGAGTCGCTTTACAAACGAGGGAAAGAGCATCAAAGGTTGCAACTTCTTGTGGAGAACAGCCTTTAAAGTCGTTTGTAAGATCTGTTCCCCATCCAAAACTCATACGCACTCTACCATGGAAATGATGATAGGTTTTTTCAATTGTATCGACATCAAGGGCATCAGAAAAAACCAAAAGCTTTTCACGTGGATCTTTTCCTTTGTCTTTCCACCATTGGATAATGCGTTCACCACCCTCAATAGGTGGAGCACTGTCAGGTCTAAAACCTGTCCAATCAGCTACCCAATCTGGAGCATTGCGTAAAAATGTTTCTGTACCAAAGGTATCAGGCAAAACAATAAGAAGGTTTCCACCGTAATAACGGCTCCAGTCTTGTAGAACTTTATAAGGGGCATTGTGCAATTCTTTGTCATTATTGGCAAGAGCAGCTATGACCATAGGCAATTCATGTGCATTGGTGCCAAGAGCTTCTAAATCCGTATCCATGGCAAGAAGAACATTGGAAGTTCCGGCAAAGGAATCTCCAATACCTTCTTTTAATGCTTCAACACACCAGCGTTGCCATAAAAAAGAATGACGGCGTCTTGTACCAAAGTCAGATATTTTAATATCAGGTAATTTTTTGAGACGTTCAACTTTGCTCCACATCTTTGCCTTAGCCTTTGCGTAAAGCACATCAAGAGTGAAACGCCCTAATTTTTTCATAGCAGTACGTGAACGCAATTCACTAATAATCGCAAGAGCAGGGATTTCCCACATAGAGCTATGGGTCCACGGGCCATGAAAATGAAGAATATATTGTCCGTCTTTACGGGTGAGTTCATATTCTGGTAATTGAAAAGTCTCAAGCCAGTGAAGAAAATCTGGTTCAAAAATTTGTTTACGTCCATAAAATGTATTACCAGCGAGCCAGATCATTTCTTTTTTCGTGAAACGTAAGCTAAGGGCATGATCAAGTTGGTCACGTAATTCTCTCTCATCAATATTATCGGCTATACGTATTGTTTTAGTGCGGTTTATGAGAGAAAAAGTAACATTTACATCGGGATAAAGCCCCCAAATCATCTGCACCATAAGAAGTTTATAAAAGTCCGTATCAAGAAGCGAACGAATAATAGGATCAAGTTTCCAAGTATGATTATAAACACGTCTCGCAATATCTGGGTGATTCATAACCCTTTTTCTTTCAGTTTTCTAAAATATAAAATTACTGTGTACCAACATGATCAATATAGAGACCGCGAGAACTATAACAACTCTAAGGTTTTGAGCAAGAATAAAAAACTCTTTTAATTTTTCTCTTGTGAAGATTTAACGGTTCGTGTGATTTCATGTTTTCCTGTCTTTTGTAATTTTATTCCTGCATGAATCTTGGCACATTTTTTCCCATTCACATGGAGGCTATTTTCAGTCCCCCATTTCACTTTAATGGTATATGCAGCATCATGAAACTTCATTTTCACTTCATATTTTGGCCATGAGGAAGGCAAGCTTGGACGTAGAAATAACTGATCAGCTTTTTTGTGAATGCCAAGGATAGCTTGGGTTGCAGCGCGATAAAACCAACCTGCTGCACCTGTATACCATGTCCAGCCACCTTGTCCACGACGTGGTTCAGTGGCATAAATATCTGCAGCCATAACATAAGGTTCAACACGATAAATTTCAGGATTTTCTCCATGGGTAATCGGATTTATCATAGAAAATAAATCATAAGCTTTATCATTTTCGCCCATTTCGGCAAGTGCTAGAATACTCCAAATGGCACCATGGGTGTATTGACCACCATTTTCTCGAATTCCTGGGGGATAACCTTTTATGTAACCGGGTTCGAGAGTACTTTTATTAAAAGGTGGCCAGAAAAGGCGTATAAGACCACTTTTTTCATCACACAGGCGTTCCAGCATTGATACCATTGCTTGTTTTTGGCGTTCAGGTGATGCCATTTTGGAAATAACAGACCAAGATTGAGCAATGGTATCAATTTGGCATTCATCATTGACTTTAGAACCAAGAGGTGTTCCATCATCAAAATAACCACGTCGATACCAATTACCATCCCAACTATTTTTTTCTAGGGATTTTTTCAAACGTTCAAAATATGCACTCCATGCTTGCGCTTGGGTATTGTCATTACGTTTTTTTGCAAGGGGAATAAATTCCTGTAGTGTAGCGCCAAGAAACCAGCCTAACCAAGTGCTTTCACCTTTTCCTTGCACACCAACCAAGTTCATACCATCATTCCAATCACCTCCGAGGATAAGTGGAAGTCCATGTGGTCCACAGCGTTTTATGGCAAGATTTAAAGCTAAAGCACAATGTTCATAAACCGTGCCCATTTTTGAGGACTGCATAGGTTGAAAATAAGCATCCTGTTGCTGCTCAGTAAGAGGAGCGCCTTCAATAAAAGCAATAGGAGTATCAAGAAATGTATCATCACCAGTCGTTTTGACATAAAGAGCTGTTCCATAGGCAAGCCAAACAATGTCATCAGAGATGTGTGTGCGCACACCTGCATTGGTATCAGACAACCACCAATGCTGCACATCTCCTTCAAGAAATTGATGTGCTGCTGCATTTAACAATTGTTTACGTGCCAGTTGTGGCTCCAATAATAAGAGGGACAAACTATCCTGTAACTGGTCGCGGAAGCCAAAGGCACCACTAGCTTGATAAAAAGCCGCACGTGCCATAATGCGGCAAGTATAGATTTGATAAGGGAGCCAATGATTGACCATAATATCAAAGGAAGGATCTGGTGTTTTTACTTGGAGTGGTGAAACAAAATCAGTCCATTGTTGTTTTTGTTGTGTAAGCAGAGTTGTAAAGTCACG
Source organism: Bartonella silvatica (assembly GCF_040545155.1). NCBI lineage: Bacteria > Pseudomonadati > Pseudomonadota > Alphaproteobacteria > Hyphomicrobiales > Bartonellaceae > Bartonella > Bartonella silvatica. The sequence continues at coordinate 68,250 of NZ_JBEPLI010000001.1, read as the reverse complement.
TCTGCGCACTTGATTGAGTAATTGTTTCGCTTCATGGATATTTTTAGTACTACCAAGATAGAAGGTGATTTCTTTTGTTTGTCCTGGCAAAAGATCAATATCATAGGCGAATGCTGAACAAGGATCACATCCTGCTTCAACTTTATTTGAAAGGGCACCTGCTTTACGAATTGCATAAGGATGTTGAACAGTTCCCGTTGCACCAATAAATTCAGTACGATCAGTTGTCATGCTTGTTGGCATTTGTGATGCTGCTAAAAATGTAACTTGTTGAGACTTTTCGATGTGGTAGGGATTTTCAATAAAATGCACACCATATTCGGGATCATAAGAAGGAATGATAAAAGGTGCATATTTTGTGCGGACACTTCCTAAAACCCATTCAACATAATTATAAAGGCGTAAACTGCGTGATTTTTTTCCTTCATTTTTGAGGGTAAGACGCGAGAGACGTACGGGGTTCTCTTGATCGAGCGTATGAGTAAGCTCTAAAGAAATCTCTGAATGTTTGGACTTAAATGTTGAGAATCCAAAACCATGGCAAGTTTCATAAACAACATTTTCATCGCATTCAACGGCAGAAACGGGTGAAAAGCGCTTCAAAGATAGACGATCCACGAGATAAAGTGCTTCGCCTGGACGATTGGAAATGGGATCATTACTCCAAGGTGTTAATTGATAATCGCGGCTATTGTCAGCCCAAGTAAAGGAAGCACCTTCAGCAGAAACGTGAAAGCCAAAGCTTTTGTTTGCAACAACGTTAATCCACGGATGTGGTGTTGTGGTATGTCCATGAAGACGGACCACATAATAGTTATGATGGTTAAATCCACCATAACCATTCCAATATTGTAGATCTTGCCCATCAACGGAGAGAGGAGGAGACTTTTGTTGACTAATAAGACCAATGGAGGCAAAGAGGTTTTGTCCAGTTGATATGGTTTCCTGTTTTTCTTCATTATATTTTAAGTCGTCTAAGTTATAATGAGATTCTTTGTAATTTTTATGCGTTACGAAATCAAAATTACTTCCTTCATGTTGTTTGAGCTGTTCGGATAAAGATCCATTTTGCGCATGAAGGACAATCCGTGCTGAAGCAAGAAGCGTATTAAAACTCTGCTCATTCATCTGATCACGCCGAAGCGTGAAAATATGTTGACGTTCATCGGTTTTGTTGGCGTGGTGGCGATAAGATTCACATACCCATTCGATAATGCGTTGAGTATTTTGTATATAGGAAAATGCTTGTTCATTGAGAATGACGAGATCAACAATGAGTCCACGCATACGCCAATATTCATGTGCTTTAAGAAGTTCACGTAGGACTGTTATATCTCCCTCGTTATCGAGCCTGAAAAGACAGATTGGATAGTCTCCTGAAATTGACATGGGCCAGAGGTCAGATTGTTTACCAAGATTTTTTGCTAATATTTTGGGAGCTAGACGCCATGCTTGATCAGGGTAAATAAGTGGTGTCGCATATTTTTGATATGTCATTGCTTCTTTAAGGTCGATGCCACTTTGATACAGCGAGACCTGTGAGCGTGTCCATGCCATTGAAAATTCTTGCTGGAATATATGAGGTTGTCGATAATATTGAATATGATTGTGCAGAGTTTCTTTTTCATGGGCGGCGAAAGTCCAGAAAACCAGTTCAGCTTTTTCATGGGCAGGAATTTTTATGCGGCATCTTATTGATATGATTGGATCAAGAACACAACCTTGACTGTTGCTAAAACGAGCATTTTGGTCGAAGGCAGCAGGCCGATGTATAGACCGTCCTCGACCAATGAATAAGGAGCGATCAGTTTCAGCTTCTGTTTCTTGAAGTATACCAGCTATATCCGTTACAAAATGAGCAATATGGATATCAGAATCACTAGGAGAGCGTTTGCGTCTTTTAGCAAAAATTGTTTTTCCTGTATCAGTAATTTCTGTTTCTATAAACATACGTGAAAAAACAGGGTGAGCACAGTCGGTATCCATAGTTGCAAGAGCAAGTTCACCATAGGATGTAATTTCAATAATACGGTCCTTATGTGTTGTATTCATAAGTTGAATACGTCTTCCTTCACCGCATCCTTCTGATGCAATAAGACACTCAAGGGTCGATTGAATACCATCAACCATTTTTGTATATTCAGCTTTTTCATCCATAAAAATGCTGACGGCTTCTTCTTCAACAACGCGTGTTGGCTCACCTGTAACAGACCACCAACGTCCGCTATGCATATTCCGTAAAAAGAATAACGTGCCTTGCTGATCTTCTGTTGCGTCAGGAATAAAGCGTGTAATCATATAATCATGCCAACGGCTGTAACCAGAACCATTGGCTGTCAACATGATAGAATAAGGACCGTTGGATAAGAGTAAAGTTTCGTGTGGTTTAAGCAACGGATTCGTTATTATACGCAAAGGAGCATCATCATATTCTCGAGAGCTGTTGCGTAAGTGATTAAGAACTTTGGTGTGAATAATTGGAATGGTCTGCGGTGCTCTTTCTTGTAATACGAATTGAATTGCTTCAATAGTCGGATCACGATGAAAACGATCACGCATTCGCCCTTGAAAAATAACATTATTAACAGCAAGGATAGACATGCCATGATGGTGGGCATAATAATTGCGTACAACAGCGTATTTTTCTCCTTTCTTCACGCGTGAAGGGGTAAAGTCGATAGAATCATAATAACCATATGGCCCTAAAGCTCCAAGATCACGTAATTTCTTTAAATTTGCGACAGCTTTAGAAGGTGCATATTGAGCAGCTAAAAGACTCGCATAGGGAGCGATAACAGTATTGCGTGAGAGACCTCGTTGTAGTCCAAGTCTTGGAGCACCAAAATTAGCATATTGATAATTCATAAGGTGATCGCGCGCGTTAAAGGCCGCTTCTGAGATGCCCCATGGTAATCCTCGTTTGTGAGCATATTCTATTTGATGACGAACAATCAGTCGATGAGTTTGGTCTAGAAGAGATCCTAAGGGTTCGCACATAACGAGAGAAGGCATGAGGTATTCAAACATAGATCCAGACCATGATAAAAGTGCACCTTTCCAACCAATAGGAACGAGGAGGCGACCAAGACGAAACCAATGTTTAATTTGCACATCTCTTTTTGCCATTGCAAAAAAGCTTGCAAGCCGTGCTTCTGAAGCGAGTAGGTCGTAACAATTTTCATCGAGTTTATTTTCTTGAACACGATACCCAATAGATAAGAGATTTCGTTCAGGCTGTTCTAAAAAATCAAATTTCATATCAAAGGCTAGTTTTCGTGCTTTTATCGCCAACCTATCTAATGATTTGCGTAACTTTTCACTATTATAACCGCTCGTAATATCATGATGATGGGCACGGCAGGTTTCTAAAAGACATTGAGCCCAAGAGAGTAAATGAGCGGATTGTGCTGTTTGAGTTTTTTGATTAAACTCATCAGCTAAATGTACAATATCACGAGCTACAAGTGAAAGATGAGCAATATGGGTAGTTGTGGCATCTGATATTTCTATGAATGGATTGAGGGAGGAGTAAAAATGGTCAATTTGTTGGCATAAAGAACGTAAACTGTATTCATTATCTGGAATTTCGTTGATAGCTTCTGCGAGAATAGCATGAACATCATATAAGCCGGCACGATCACTTTGAAAAAAAGCATAAGGATTTTCAGCCCATTCGCTCAATGTTGAAGAGAGAGTCACTAAATGTCCGGCGAGATTTCCTGAGTCAACGGTTGATACATAAGGAGGCAAAAGAGGTTCGAGCGTATCTGTTGCATACCAATTATAGAGATGACCACGAAATTTTTCCATTTTTGCAAGAGAATTTAATGTACATTCAATGCGTGTGATAGACTCCTCAAAACTAATCCAACCGAAATCACGGGCCGCAACAATAGAAAGAAGGTAAACTCCAATATTCGTAGGGGATGTTCGGTAAGCAATTTGAGGTTTGGGATCTTCTTGAAAATTATCAGGTGGCAAATAATTGCTTTGTGCATTGACAAAGGTCGCATAATAAAACCACGTCCGTCGCGCAATAGATCGTAATACTTTTTTGTCTTCAGACGATATATCAAGGGTATCTTGAAATGTTGAAACTCGGCTGACAAACCATGCAATCAAGGGTGAAAAAAACCATGCAAGCCCAAAGGGCAACGCAATAAAACCTACAAAAGGATTAGAAAAAAGAGGAAGTATCACGGCAAGAATACCTATAAGGGATGCTGTCCACATTGTAAGGATATAAAAGCGAAGACTATTGGGAAACGATTTTGTGTCGGCAGAGGCTCTCCATTCAAGCAGGTATTTTTTTGAAATTGTCATGCGATAAAGGACACGAATAATCGCATCCGTCATAAAATAAGCTGAATGAGCAAGAAATGTAATTTTGAGAAATATATTTGCACCCATGAGGGTAATTTTGTTCAAAGTTAATTGAAGATGACCACGTAAAGAATAGTCAATATTAACTGGAATCAGTGTTTGTAATATGCTTAAAATTGGCGCGACAAAGAGGCTAAATAATAGGAATATTTGCCAAATAATTACCGTTTTTAAAGGTAAAAGAGACCATCCTGTGATGGCTGCAACCAACCACATAAGTGGCGTAAGAGAACGACGCAAGTTATCTTGCATTTTCCAACGTGTTGTAGAATTAATTTTATGGGAAGACAAAAGATAAGGCAAAAGCTGCCAGTCACCACGTACCCAACGATGATAACGTGCAACATCCATGTTATAGGCTGTTGGATAATCCTCAATAACTTCTACATCGCTTATCAATGCGGTACGTGCATAACCACCTTCTAGAAGATCGTGGCTAAGAACGGTATTTTCTTCAACTTTACCATCAAGGGCTTGGTGAAATGCATCAATATTATAAAGACCTTTTCCGACAAAAGTTCCCTCTCCCAAAAGATCTTGGTAGGTATCAGAAACAGCAAAGACGTAAGGATCAATACCACGGTTAGCAGAAAAAATACGTTGCAGAATTGAAGTTTCTTTTCCTGTTGTGAGAGAAGGTGTAATACGCGGTTGTAAAATACTATAGCCTCTCACAATTTTTCCATTATGAGGGTCAAAAATAGCATGGTTGAGTGGATGGTTAAGCTTCCCAACGAGTTTTGTAACACTTTCTGGGGTAAGATTGGTATCCGAATCCAAAGTCATCACAAAACGGCAATCCATAGGGAGATGTGGGCTTGGTGGATAAAAGCTTGTATTTTTATTTCCTCTTAATAAGAGATTCAGTTCATGAAGTTTACCACGTTTTCTTTCCCACCCCATCCAGCATTTTTCGCTTGCATTATAAAGACGCCGACGGTGTAAAAGAAAAAATAAAGGAGTATCATCGCGGTGATAACGCTGATTGAGCTTATCAATAGTTTTTTGTGCATAGTACAATAAATCGAGATCATCTTGCGTTTCTTTCAAGGGAGAATCCACCCAATCCGTAATAAGAGCGAAATGAATGGCGCCTTTTGGGTTGGAAAGATAATGGACTTCAAGATTGCGCACCTGCTCATCAATATTATCACGTGATTTGATTAAAGTCGGAATGACAACCATTGTACGTGCATTCTTAGGAATACCTTCTTTATATTCATAACCAATGAGCTGTCTTGGTGGAGTACACCATGAAACAAAAGTATTGAAAAAGGCAAAAGCAGCCTCCATAGCAGGAAAAAGAGCTAATGCAGTAAAGAGAGTGGACATCCATGGTGCTATACCGGATTTTTGTAAAAGAATATGAATTACAAATAACAAAGCAAGCGTTAAAAGAGAAACGGGGATTGCAATGATTCTAACCTTTGAACAAAAGAAAAGCCGTGCCCATTTTATAGAAAGAGGTGTGATATACCCGCAAACTTTTTCAAAATTTTTGCGACCAGCATCAACAAGATGCCATCCCACAGAAGAATGATAATGGTGAGGAGAAGATTCAGAGGAAGAGTGTGCCATTTCTATAGCTTTGCGCGCAACTTCCAACTCATTAAGAGGTGAAAAACGTGCAATTTCTTCAATGACCTGCCTATAGATGCTACGTGAGTGAAAATCAATTTTGGAAAAGTCACTATTTTCACGCAAAATAGAATCTACAGAACTAACGGTCTCAAACCATATCGTCCAATCAATATCATCAATAGTTTTAAGAGAACGGATAATATTGCCCATCGTCACGCTATCTTCTGCTTGGCGAGTATGTTCATCAGTTGTTGTAATTTCTAAGTTACTGCTTTGATTGTGTAATTGCTGTTCAAGCCAAGTTAACGCGGTTGTTGAATCAACAGATGCGCTACGTAGACGATAGAATAAATGGGCGGAAAAGGTTGGATAAACAGTGAATGGTTTATATTGTGTGAGAAGAGTGTGTAATTTTGTTTCATTATCTGTAAGAGAAACTTGATAAGCAACTTTATGTGCAAGACGGCGCATATAACGTGTTTTTTCAATACGCAGTGAAAGACGGGAGACATTTTCAATAAGCAGCATTTTTATAACAGAAGGGAGTGCCCATAGTTCACCAATTTTGAGAGGGCAAACCTCTTGAAATCCATTGATCATAGCTGTGAGTGTTTTTTGTGAAAACCGACTATCTGTATGAGCAATATAAAGCCAAGCTAAAACAAAAATACGTGGTATATTTGTTGTTTGATTATAAAGAGGAAGTTTTTTTATAGAAGATTTTGATAAGCTACGGCGTAGCTGTTGTATAGTCTTGTCGATAGTATAATGATTATCAATAAGCCATTGAGCAGACGGTGTAATGGTTTCGTCATTGCGCGCGGCAGTATCGCTGCTGTGGAATGCATAGAGAATAATTTTTGCATTTTGTTTCAGTCTTTTGTGAAAATCATTTTCTCCTTTATATTCAGGAAGTAAGATTTCTTTTTGAGAGGCTATATCACGGCCTAATTTATAAAATTCATCCTGTGATTTATAAGTTGATCGAAGAGGAAAATTGATCTCATTGAAAGAGTGTTTTTTGATTTTTTTATAAAAAAAATGCTTCATAAAAGTAGTAATAAAATTTCTCATAACATTTTCTGATCACTCAGATGAGTGATTAATTTATGTCTCATAATTTGTAAGTACTGTATGTATATAATGAGCGTTTCATGAGAAAAAATAAACCTTTTTTAAGTTTATTCGCAACTTTTTGGGGTATATAATTGAAAAAACAAAGAGAAAGTTGTTTTTAAAAATAAAAAAGTCGCCAAGTAAATCAGCGACTTTCATTTCGAATTATTTTAATTTTTAAGAATTAATCTTGTTCTTGCTTTTTCAAAGCCGCACCAAGAATATCGCCAAGAGAAGCACCTGAATCTGTAGATCCATATTGCGCAACAGCTTCTTTTTCTTCTGCAATTTCTAAAGCTTTAATAGACACGGAAATTTTACGTGTTTTCTTATCAAACGCAGTGATACGAACATCAACTCTTTGACCAATAGCAAAACGCTCAGGGCGTTGTTCATCACGATCACGTGCCAATTCAGCACGGCGAATGGTTGTTTCAAGGTTGTGGTCAATCAGTTTTACCTCAATGTCATTGTCATTAACGGCGATCACTTCACATGTTACGACAGCACCTTTGCGAAGTTCGCCAGCAGCAGCGGCTTCTCCAACTTTATCGCTAGAAAGCTGCTTAATGCCAAGAGAGATACGTTCTTTTTCAACGTCAACATCAAGAACAATAGCTTTAACGATATCACCTTTATTATAGGTGTCAATGACCTGTTCACCAGGACGATTCCAATCAAGGTCAGAGAGGTGAACCATGCCATCAACGTCACCTTCAAGACCAATAAAGAGGCCAAATTCTGTTTTGTTTTTAACCTCTCCTTCGATTTGCGAATTAACAGGAAATTTATTGGCAAAAGCGACCCATGGGTTTTCAAATGTTTGCTTTAAGCCAAGAGAAATACGGCGTTTAGAAGGATCAATCTCAAGAACAACGACTTCTACTTCTTGTGATGTAGACAAAATTTTCCCTGGGTGAACATTTTTCTTTGTCCAACTCATTTCAGAAATGTGAATGAGCCCTTCGATTCCTGGCTCAATTTCAACAAAACCACCATAATCAGTAATATTGGTCACAGATCCGGTAATTTTTTTACCAACTGGATATCTGGCACTGATGCTTTCCCAAGGGTCACTTTCAAGCTGTTTCATGCCAAGAGAAATACGGTGTGTATCTTGATTGATGCGAATAATTTGGACTTTAATTGTTTGCCCAATTGTAAGAACCTCAGAAGGGTGATTAACACTTCGCCAAGCCATATCTGTGACGTGTAAGAGGCCATCAATTCCACCAAGGTCGACAAAGGCACCGTAATCAGTAATATTCTTAACCACACCTTCAACGATTTGATTTTCTTCAAGATTTTGTACAATTTTCGAACGTTGCTCTGTACGACTTTCTTCTAAGACAGTACGACGTGAAACAACAATATTTCCACGACGGCGATCCATTTTTAAAATTTCAAAAGACTGTGGGTTGTGCATAAGAGGTGACACATCACGAATAGGGCGAATATCAACTTGGCTACGAGGTAAGAAAGCAACAGCACCGTCTAAATCGACCGTAAAACCTCCCTTGACTTGACTAAAGATAACCCCATCGACGTGCACGCCAGCATTGAATTTTTCTTCTAAGTGAATCCAGCTTTCTTCACGCCGTGCTTTTTCACGCGATAGAATAGCTTCACCCATCGCATTTTCAATGCGTTCAATGTAAACTTCAACTTCATCGCCAACTTGCAAGGAACCATCTTTTCCTTTAGCTCCAAATTCTTTGAGTGGAATACGTCCTTCGACTTTTAGTCCAGCATCAATAATGGCCATATCTTTTTCGATTGCGATGACACGACCTTTAACAACGGATCCTTCATTAAGATCATTTGTTTGAAAGGATTCCATGAGAAGGGCTTCGAAATCCGCTGTTGTGGGATTGTATTGTGACATAAGAACTCCTGATACATACCTTAATCCAAAGGTATAAGCGCTAGGTTAGTGTTAACACCGAGTAACTTCCTGCCTTTTTCCTTAATACAGGAAGAAAAATTAGCGCTAGGCCGGAAATCACCTTGACGACTTCATTCAATTATACACTCTATTTATAACTGGATCAATAAAAGTGCATGCAATTGCGAATGTTGCTTCTATACTCAATTCTGACGTATCAAGCAAGAGGGCGTTTGTTGCTGGTTTTAGTGGGCTTTGTTTGCGTGTCATATCGCGACTGTCACGTTGTTCAAGTTCAGAAAGGATTTCATGATAATCGGCTTGTAAGCCTCTTTTTAAAATTTCTTGATAGCGGCGTTTTGCGCGGATTTTAACATCAGCAATAATATAAAACTTAATATCTGCATCGGGACAAACAACAGTACCAATATCACGTCCATCAAGAACACTTCCAGGTGGGGTTTTAGCAAAGTCACGTTGTTTGGTCACAAGAATTTCACGCACATTGGGGCTGAGTGCTATTTTTGAAGCGGCTTCGCCAAGTTCATGAGAAGAAAGTAAAGCAGGGTTTAAAGCATTAAAATCAATCTCTTCAGCACAGGCGAGTGCACTTTTCTCATCATCGAGAGCGAATTTTTGTTGTAAAAGTGCATATGCAACACCACGATAAGTAAGACCAGTATCGAGATGATGAAAATGATAATGAGCAGCAATTTTACGTGCTAATGTCCCTTTCCCAGAGGCTGCTGGTCCATCAATAGCAATAACAAAGGGTTTCAATTGATTGTGCCTCCAAGTTGTTTTATGAAAGGGATAAATTCTGGAAAACTGGTAGCAATCATTTGTTTATCATCAATTGTAACAGGTTTTTCTGACGCTAGCCCAAAAATAAGAAAGCACATAGCAATTCGATGATCAAGATGTGTGGTGACGTTTCCACCCCCTAATCCTTTCCCAGAGCCATTTCCATGAACAATAAGGAAATCTTTGCCTTCTTCACACTCTACGTGATTTATTTTTAGACCTTCAGAAATTGCAGATAAGCGATCTGATTCTTTAACGCGCAATTCTTCAAGACCTAGCATAATTGTTTTTCCTTCAGCAAAGGCTGCCGCTACTGCTAAAGCAGGATATTCATCAATCATTGATGGGGTCCTTTCTTTGGGTACGGTGACAGCTTTGAGTGTTGATGATCGAACGCGCAGATCAGCAATTTCTTCTCCACCTGTTTTACGTTGGTTTACAAGTTCAATTTGAGCGCCCATTTCCCATAATGTTTCGATAAGTCCCATTCGAGAACGGTTAAAAAGAACATTTTCTATTGTGACATCAGAGTCTTCTACGAGAAGGGCCGCAACGAGCGGAAAGGCTGCAGAAGATGGATCTCCAGGGATATCAATAGACTGTCCGGTCAGGTGTGGCTGCCCACTCAGATGAATAAAACGCGCGCCTTCTTCGTCTGTTTCTATCTCAAGTTCAGCTCCAAACGCTTTTAACATTTTTTCGGTATGATCTCTTGTGGGGATTTGTTCAATAACAGTTGTGGTGCCAGCAGTATTTAGCCCAGCAAGCAGAAGTGCTGATTTTACTTGGGCAGAAGCTATTGGAGTGCGGTAGCAAATTGGGATAGCCATTTTGGGACCACAAAGCGTTAAAGGAAGAAAATTACCGTTGGTTGCTTCAATTTCAACACCCATTGACCGTAGAGGGTCGAGAATGCGCCCCATGGGGCGTTTGGAGAGAGAGGTATCACCGATAAAAGTTGTTTTCATATGATAAGCACCAACCAGTCCCATAACCAAGCGAGCACCTGTTCCAGAATTACCAAAATCTAAAGGATTCTGTGCCGCTAAAAGACAACCATTCCCAGTACCTCGTATGATCCAAAGGTCATTTTTCTTTTGAATACAGGCGCCCATAGCTTGCATAGCGGCAGCTGTCTTTAGAACGTCGTCACTTTCAAGTAGTCCGTGAATATATGTTTCACCACTTGCCAATCCTCCCAATATAAGAGAGCGATGAGAAATTGATTTATCTCCGGGGATTTTAATTGTTCCAGAAAGGCGAGTCGATTTATAGGCGGTTATTGGTATTGCTTTTTGCATAGAGTTTCTATTTAGTTTCACTTGTATTTAAATTAAGATCTCTTTAGCACATGCTTTGAAAGGCGTCATGAGGAAATCCATGTGGAATGATGCATTTATCTTTGACAAAGACCTTATTTTTTGATTAAGCACCATGAAATTTAGTTTTTAATGGAAGTGTAGTTAACTAAAAGAGGCACAGTTCATGGCAAAACAGGAACTTGGAACCAAACGTATTGATCCGGAAACAGGAAAGAAATTTTATGATTTGAATCGCGATCCTATTGTATCGCCTTATACAGGAATTTCTTATCCGCGTTCTTATTTTGAGGTTGCTGCCGCTGAAGCAAATAATGAAGAAGACGTTGATGCTGAAGAGCTTGATACAGCGCTTGAAAAGTCTACCTTCATGATTCTTGAAGAGGATGGTGACGATTCTAAAGATGATGATATTCCTGATTTAGAAGATAGCGATGTTGATCTTGGTGATGACGATGATGCGTTTTTGTCTCACGATGATGATGACGATGACGGTGATGTTTCCGATATTCTCGGAGGTGGTGTTTCTAACGATGATGATTCTTAAAAAAGAATTGAAAGGATATTCTTCTTTGCAGAATACAAATTCTTCTTGATCTTCGATTTTTATCGTTCTAGGAAAGATCTCTGAAATCGTTTACCATTTTTGGCGAGGCGTTTTTTCTTTATATGGGGCTATAGCTCAGCTGGGAGAGCGCTTGCATGGCATGCAAGAGGTCAGCGGTTCGATCCCGCTTAGCTCCACCAAAAAGGTGAAAGCATTTTTTTAAATTAAGATATTTGCTTCATAAAAGTTTATGTTCTTTGGAGGGATGATTTTGGGGGCTATTACCATAAAAGGGAGTGCTTCTTTGTCTTTTTCGTTTCATAGTGCATTTGTTTGCGATTATTTGCTGTGAATTTTTATTGGTTTATAACCCTTTATTTTACTGTAATTTAAGTAAAAAAGTATTTTGTTGCGTTCTTATAATACTCGTAACAGCTATGAAGAGTTTATCATTTATGATGTCATTTGTAGGGGAGACTGTTAATGAGAGTGACTCTGTTAAAACCAGAAGAATATTTTGAGATTATTAAAAGAAAAACAAATATTTTTTAATAAAGCCATTCAAAGTAGGTGATATTGTTTACATTGCCGATGCTATCGATTTGATTGTGCGATCTTGAAAAATATACATTTCAAGAAAAAGAGTGGATTATGAATGAAGTGATATCGTTTTTTAAGTAAGCTGGTAAACCTAATTTTTTTTATTTTAGTCGTGGTGTTATTTGCTTTTTACCAGTAAAGACAACTTACGATATAGCAAAGGAATAGGAAGAATATCTGCGTAGAGAGATATCATGGATAAAAGCTTCCTTTATAAGTGCATTATTTCTATTATCAGGTGAACATTTGTTCTCATATTTTCTAAATATCAAAGTTAAAAGAGTGCTGTTATTGGGGTTGTGCGTGTGATTCAAAGAATATTTCATGAGAAAAACTTTATAAGTCTATAAAGAGTAGATAGCGAGGCTTATAAAGTGGTTTTGAATTTACGTGATTTAAATATCTTAAGAGAGGTATTTTTTTTGTTTTAACGCATCAGCTCTTGTTTTTAGGTCTGGATTGCAGCACAACGAGAAAAGTGGAATTATTTGAGGGGAAACAATAATGCCTTCTTACCGTTCGAGAACATCGACTCATGGGCGCAATATGGCAGGAGCCCGTGGTCTTTGGCGTGCAACAGGGATGAAAGATACTGATTTTGGCAAACCCATTATTGCTATTGCAAATTCTTTTACACAATTTGTGCCAGGGCATGTCCATTTAAAAGATCTTGGCCAACTCGTGGCTCAAGAAATAGCTGCTGCTGGTGGTGTTGCGAAAGAATTTAACACAATTGCTGTAGATGATGGAATCGCGATGGGGCATGATGGAATGCTTTATTCTTTACCCTCACGTGAAATTATTGCTGATTCTGTTGAATATATGGTCAATGCCCATTGTGCTGATGCCCTTGTCTGCATTTCCAATTGTGACAAAATCACGCCTGGTATGTTAATGGCTGCTTTACGCTTGAATATTCCAACAATTTTTGTTTCAGGCGGTCCTATGGAAGCTGGTAAAATTAAATGGAAAAATCAAAGTCTTACAGTTGATTTAGTTGATGCAATGGTTGCGGCAGCTTCAGAAGATAATTCGGAAGAAGAAGTTGCTAAAATGGAGCGCGCTGCTTGTCCGACATGTGGTTCTTGTTCAGGCATGTTTACTGCTAATTCTATGAATTGTTTAACCGAGGCATTGGGGCTTTCTCTGCCTGGAAATGGGTCAGTATTAGCAACGCATGCAGATCGCCGAATGCTTTTTGAAGAAGCAGGACGACAGATTGTGACCTTGGTCAAGCGTTATTATGAAAAAGATGATGAGACAGTTTTGCCGCGTTCTATTGCTTCGCGCAAGGCTTTTGAAAATGCAATGACTGTGGATATTGCTATGGGAGGATCAACCAATACTGTTTTGCACCTTTTAGCGGCAGCACAAGAAGGTGAGGTGGATTTTACCATGACGGATATTGACCATCTTTCACGCCGTATTCCTGTTTTGTGTAAGGTGGCACCTTCTGTGGCTAATGTCCACATGGAAGATGTCCATCGTGCTGGTGGGATTATGGGGCTTTTAGGAGAATTGGATGCAGCCGGACTCATCGATACATCGACTTATACCGTTCATGCAAAAACGATGAAAGAAGCTCTTGGCCACTGGGATGTAAAACGAACACATGAGACAACAGTTCATGAATTTTATCGTGCTGCTCCAGGAGGAGTTCCAACACAGACAGCTTTTAGTCAATCTTGTCGCTATGAAACCCTTGATCTTGACCGTCAAAAAGGTGTGATCCGTGATAGCGGACATGCTTATTCGCAAGATGGAGGGCTCGCTGTTCTTTATGGAAATCTTGCAAAAGATGGCTGTATTGTAAAAACAGCAGGTGTTGATCAATCAATTTTAACTTTTAAAGGTCCAGCAAGAATTTTTGAAAGCCAAGATTCAGCGGTTTCAGCGATTTTAACCGATAAAATTAAGTCAGGTGATATTGTTTTGATCCGTTATGAAGGGCCTCGTGGTGGACCTGGAATGCAAGAAATGCTCTATCCAACAAGCTATCTTAAATCTAAAGGATTGGGGAAGGCTTGTGCACTTATAACGGATGGTCGTTTTTCAGGGGGAACTTCAGGACTCTCGATAGGACATATTTCTCCAGAAGCGGCTGAAGGAGGAGAAATTGCTCTAGTGGAAGAGGGGGATACCATAGAAATAGATATTCCTAACCGTACCATTCAGATATTAGTTAATGATGCTGAGATGATACAACGTCGCACCAAAATGGAAGCAAAAGGAAAAACAGCTTGGCAACCCGTTGAGGAGCGTAAGAGAAAAGTTTCTAAGGCTCTTAGAGCGTATGCAGCGATGACAACGTCTGCTGCAAAAGGTGCGATCCGTAGTATTTAATTTCAGTAAAAAGCCCAGTTTGCAGAAGATGAAATATCTAGAAATTTTGTGAGCATTTTTTATCATACTCCAAGTGGAATATTTTACGGCTAAGGAATGTTTTAAACTGAAGTGAGTAAATTTTGGAAAAATGCAAGAGCGGTATAGAATGATTGTTGGATATTGCCAATTTTTTCTTTTGAAGAATAAGATAGGCTTTTCTTGATATTGATAGAACAATTTTGGTTACATAATTCCTAGTTTATGAATTTTTTTAAACCACTATAAAATACTTTATCGGTCATCTTGAGCTTTTGTCTGTTATTCCTCCATCGTACAAAATAAGAATAATGCTTTGATAACGATTAGTTTGATGGGAGCGATATGTTTGTTAAGTGAAGACAAGAGTCTAATGTCTTGTGTGAGATAAATTGAAGATTGTTTGAAGCTTAGAAGAAAATATTATTATGTAATTTTTAGTGATTTTATCAATGACGTAAATGGTCGATATATCGGTCTTCTGACTTGTATCAAGGTTTCGTGATTTGTGCGACTACACACTTTTAATTGGTATGAACATCAAATGTATTAAGAACTGATCTTCATACCAAGAATATCATTTTTATTTTAATTTGCTTCTTGATAAGGGCTTTATTTTTTTTCCAGTTGTTTAAGATGATAAAGTGCTTCCAATGCTTGCTTAGGGGAGAGTTCATCAGGATTGATATTTTCTAATGCTTCATAAAGGGCGTAATGTTTTTGTGTTTCTTCTTCTATAGGAGACTTTTCTTTAAGGGAAAAAAGCGGTAAATCATCGATCAGCTTATGTCCTTTTCCAGCCATTTCACTCTGTTCTAATTGCTTTAAAACATTTGTAGCGCGTGTGATAACCGCCTCGGGAAGTCCAGCAAGTTTTGCAACTTGTACTCCGTAGGATTGGTCAGCAGTTCCTGGGGTAACCTCGTGCAGAAAAACAACATCACCATTCCAGTTTTTAACCTTCATGGTTACATTATGAAGGCGGTCAAGTTTTTCTGTCAGTGCTGTCATTTCATGAAAATGGGTGGCAAGAATAGCACGACAGTGGTTAACTTCATGAAGATACTCAACGGCTGCCCAAGCAATTGAAAGTCCATCAAAAGTTGATGTTCCTCGTCCAATTTCGTCAAGAATAACAAGGGAGTGGCTACTGGCGTGATTTAGAATCGTTGCTGTTTCGACCATTTCCATCATAAAGGTTGAGCGCCCGCGCGCAAGATCATCAGAAGCCCCCACACGGCTAAATAAGCGGTCAACAACACCAATATGGGCTGCAGTTGCTGGAACGAAGGAACCCATTTGTGCCATAATTGCAATAAGAGCATTTTGCCGTAAAAAAGTTGATTTCCCTCCCATATTGGGACCCGTCAAAAGCCAAATTGCTGCATATTGATCATTGTCTTGTGCGGAGAGATTGCAGTTATTGGCAACAAAGGGTTCTGCTGTTTGTTTGCGTAGCGCTTGTTCTACAACGGGATGGCGTCCTGCGGTGATATGAAAGGTGAGTGATTGATCAATTTTAGGACGACAATATCCTTGTTCTTCAGCAAGATGTGCTAATGCAACGGATACATCTAAAATAGCAAGTGCTTCAGCAGCTTGACGGATGAAGTCAGCTTGTTTGGTAATTTCATGAACAAGAGTATCAAAAATTTCCAATTCAAGTGTTAATGCATGGTTGGCAGCATGGGCAATACGGCTTTCAAGATCAGCAAGTTCTGTTGTGGTAAAACGCATGGCATTTGCCATTGTTTGGCGGTGAATAAAACGTGCTTTGGCTTGCGGGCTATCCGTGAGTGCAGATGCTTGTACGTTGGTGACTTCAATGAAGTAACCTAGAATATTGTTATGCTTGATTTTAAGAGTCTTAATATCGGTTTCTTGAGCATATTGTGCTTGAAGCTCAGCAATGACACGGCGAGATTCATCACGTAAAGCACGCATTTCATCGAGTTCTTTATGATATTGAGGGCGAATAAAACCACCATCACGCTTAAGAAGAGGGAGATCATCTGCCAATGCTTGCTCTAAATGACAATGTAAAGCAGTAGGCAAATGTGAAAAAATCTGTTGTACATCACTTATTTCTTGAGGGAGCAATTCATTGCTTAGAAGTTGGTTAACTTCACGAATAATTTCAAAGCCACGCTGGATTGCGGCCATATCACGGGGACCGCCCCGTCCAAGAGCTAAGCGTGAAGCTGCACGGGGCATATCGGGGCCACCTTTTAAAGAGAGTTTTATCGCTTCTGCAAGGGACGTATTTTGTAGAAAAAAGGCAACTGAATCCAGACGCTGCTCAATAGCAGAAGGTGTCGTGAGAGGAGCAATGAGACGATCAACGAGAAGACGTGATCCTCCTCCCGTTACAGTCCGATCAATAGCTTTTAGTAAGCTTCCATCACGTTGTCCTGATGTGGTCCGAACAAGTTCAAGACTCAGTCTAGTGGCAGCATCAATAAAAAGAGTAGCGCTTTCATTTTGGCGTTCAGGGTGCATGAGAGGTGGACGATGCGTGATTTGTGTTTTTTCGATATAACGAATGGCAGCGGCGATTGCGGAGAGTTCAGAGCGTGAATAATCAGCAACACCTTCAAGGGTTGAGAGTTTAAAATAATTACAAATATCGCGTTCGGCGGTAATTACATCAAAAAGGCTTGCAAGTTGAGGAGAAACAATGCGATCGAGAACATTAAAAAGCGATTTGTGTGCTTTATCATGAAAAAAAGAGTCAGCAACAATAATTTCTTGTGGGTCTACACGCATAATGTCTGCTAAAAGTTTTTCATGGCGGCTTTCTGTAACACGAAATATGCCTGTTGAGATATCAATCCAAGAAAGAGCAAAATCTTCTCCATCATTGGTTTTGATACGAGCAAGTGTCATCAGATAATTGGCACGTGTTGGATCAAGAAGTTTTTCCTCTGTTATTGTCCCAGGTGTTACAAGGCGGACGACATCGCGCTGAACGACCGATTTTGATCCGCGTTTTTTCGCTTCTGCGGGATCTTCCATTTGTTCACAAACGGCAACGCGATAACCGCAGGCAATGAGTTTTTGTAAATAATCATCAGCAGCATGGATGGGGACCCCACACATGGGAATATCTTCACCCAAATGTTTGCCGCGTGTGGTGAGTGTAATTCCTAAAGCTTGAGCGGCTTCAACTGCATCATTAAAAAATAACTCATAAAAATCACCCATTCGGTAAAAGAGAAGGGAATCGCTATTCACGGCTTTGATTTCTATATATTGCTCCATCATAGGTGTGAGGCGTTGTTGATGGGGAGCAGATGAGGGAGTAGGCTGTGAGATTAAATTATTTTTATCGTTTCTTTTTTTATCCATATTACGCGCCACTTTCCTCCAAGTGAGTTTTTTACACCCTTATTTATTTACTTCAGTATGCTATTTTCACTATCGTCTGAATTGAAACGCATGATCATGTCTGTTAAAGCAATCATAGCGATTTCTAGCATGTGAATCAAATTTTACAATCAGATATTACACCTATGATTGAGCAAAATTTATACTCTTTTTGGAAAGATTAAGAGAAATGAAAAAAAGTGAGCAGGATCAGAAAACGCTCCAAAGCATTTATAGCGCTAACGAGCGAGAAGCCCTTGATTTTCATAGTCGTGGTCGGCCAGGAAAGCTTGAGATTATTGCAACAAAGTCGATGGCAACGCAGCATGATTTAGCACTTGCTTATTCACCAGGTGTCGCTGTTCCTGTTAAAGCAATTGCTCAAAATCCCGCGTTTGCCTATGACTATACAGCAAAGGGTAATCTTGTTGCTGTTATATCAAATGGAACAGCAATATTAGGTTTAGGTAATTTAGGTGCACTTGCATCTAAACCAGTGATGGAAGGCAAAGCTGTGCTTTTTAAACGCTTTGCGGATATTGATTCAATTGATATTGAAATTGATACAAATGATACAGAAAATTTTATCAATGTTGTGCGTCATTTGGAGCCTTCTTTTGGCGGGATTAATCTTGAAGATATTAAAGCACCAGAATGTTTTATTATTGAGAGTCGCTTACGCGAGATTATGAACATTCCCATTTTTCATGATGACCAACATGGTACAGCAATCATTGTTGCTGCTGGTGTGCTTAATGCCTTATATTTAACGGGGCGCGATATGCAAAATACGCGGCTAGTTTGTAATGGTGCTGGCTCTGCCGGAATTGCTTGTATTGAATTGATTAAGGCGATGGGCTTTCGACCTGAGAATATCATATTATGTGATACGAAGGGTGTTGTCTATGAAGGCCGTGAAGAAGGGATGAATCAGTGGAAATCTGCTCATGCTGTTCAAACCGATAAACGCACTCTTGCTGAAGCAATGGAAGGTGCTGACATGTTTTTCGGGGTTTCTGCTAAAGGTGCTATTACTCCTAAAATGGTCAAGTCAATGGCATCCAAACCCATTATTTTTGCTATGGCCAATCCTGATCCAGAAATTACGCCGGAAGAGATTATGCAAGTGCGTGATGATGCCATTGTGGCAACAGGTCGTTCAGACTATCCAAATCAGATTAATAATGTTCTTTGCTTTCCTTATATTTTTCGTGGTGCGCTTGATGTTCGTGCGACAGTTATTAATGAAGATATGAAAATTGCTGCTGCGAGGGCTCTTGCTAAATTAGCGCATGAGGACGTACCTGACAGTGTTGCGGAGGCCTATCGTGGAAAGCGATTGAAATTCGGGCCGAATTATATCATTCCCGTTCCTTTTGACCCGCGTTTGTTTACTGTTGTTTCCAGAGCGGTGGCAAAAGCAGCAATGGATAGCGGTGTTGCCCAGAAAAACATTGAGGATTTAGATGCTTACGAGTGTGATTTGAATGCACGACGTGATCCTATTGCTTCTATGATGCGTGGTATTTATAATCATGTTCGTCAATTGCCAAAACAGATTGTCTTTGCAGAAGGTGAAGAAGAGCCGGTTATGCGGGCAGCTGTGTCCTATGTTCATCAAAAGTTAGGACAAGCGATTTTGATTGGTCGTGAAGAGCAAGTGAGAGAGACTGCTGCTGCTTCTGGCATTGATCTTGAGCGTGAAGGTATTTCTATTGCGAATGCTAAGCTTTCCTGTCGCACAGATGCTTATGCCAATTATCTTTACAAAAAGATGCAGCGTCAAGGTTGGCTATTACGCGATTGTCATCGTCGTATCAATAATGATCGCAATTATTTTGCTGCTTGTATGGTCGCATTAGGGGATGCTGATGCAATGGTTACAGGGGTAACACGCAATTATGAAACAGCCTTGGTTGATATACGTCGAGTCATTGATGAAAAACCAAAAGAACGTTTGATTGGTATCTCAATGGCTATTTGCCGCGGGCGAACTGTATTTATTGCAGATACAGCAATTTACGAGAAGCCAAATGCTAAAGAACTGGCTGACATAGCAGAACAAACAGCTTCTTTTGTTCGTGGGCTAGGATATCAACCAAGAGTAGCGTTTGTAGCATTTTCTACCTTTGGCTACATGAAAGGACAGGTAACACAGAATATTCAGGATGCTGTGAATATTTTGCATGAACGTGGGGTTAACTTTGAGTTTGATGGAGAAATGAGTGCTGATGTAGCGCTCAATTGGAAGTTGATGCAACAATATCCCTTTATGGGGTTAACAGAACCAGCAAATATTTTGGTAATGCCTGGATATCATGCTTCTTCCATTGCTAGCAAAATGTTACAAGAACTTGGTGAAGCAACCATTATTGGGCCTATTCTGATTGGATTGGAACAATCTGTCCAAATTGTGCCGTTTAGTGGAAGTGATACAGATGTTGTCAATATCGCGATGCTGGCTGCTTACCATGTGACAAAATTATGAAAAATAAAGGCCTTGGATGTTTCAAGGCCTTTTTGATTATAAGGAACCAATTTTTAAGATGGTTGCGTCTGACTTTGATTGTCTTTCTGTTCTTCAGCAAGGCGCTTTTGAAACAATGCTGCGAAGTCAATTGGATCAATCCACAAAGGTGGAAAACCACCATTTTGGGTGGCGTCAGATATGATTTGCCGAGCAAATGGAAACAAAAGACGAGGACATTCGATAAAAACAAGAGGCATAACATGCTCTTGTGGAATATTTTGAATATGAAAAACACCACCGTAAATTAGTTCTACATGAAACAACGTTTCAGTGTCATCATTCGCTTTTACAGAAAGAGATAAAACAACATCATAATTATCATCACCAGCGGGATTAGCATTAACATTAATGTTGATATCAATCTGCGGTGCCTTTTCACGTGGACGTAGCGAATGAGGGGCATTGGGATTCTCAAATGAGAAATCTTTTAAATATTGAGTCAATACAGCAAAAACGGGTTCTCCCCCACTGTTGTTTATTTCACCTTCGGCCATAATACAAACCTTTTCATTATAACAATATGTATATTTTTATTTTAGATCTAAAAATCAAGCTGGTTATCACGCCTTGCAAAAGGTTGCAAGAAATGCTCCCTTCGTCTTAATTGTTTTTTAAGTCCGTGACAGATTTTTGGCTGTCGTTTTCCAATAGTTTTTATACGAAGTGGGAAGAGGTAGGACTCGTGATGAATATGTGGTAACCCATTGTTTTTTTATAAATTTCTATCATTAATGCGCATTTTGTTCTATTTGATTTTGATACTTAAAATTGTAAAAGAGAGTAAAAAATGAAAATTTCATGGTAAAGATGAGGGAAGATTTTGAGAGGTCTAAGACCCTTTGAAAAAAATAAACTGATACAAAGCCTAATGATAAGCTACATTGGCATTTTAATGACTATCATCATTTTTACGCCATGGAGATTCTGCACTATTATGAACTTCGTAATCTTCTGCTTTAAGGTCAATAATTTTTTCAGAATTATTTTGAGTATTGGTTTGATTTTTATTACGGATATTTATTTTATTTCTCAATGATGAGAATAAGGACCATACAATAGAGCGGATTGGTTTTATAAGGAGCAATATTCCTAAAGTATCGCTTACAAATCCAGGAAGAATAAGTAAAACTGCACTAAAAATGATAAAGGCATTATTGGTAATATCATTTTCTAATACGCGTCCTTGGATAAATTCCTGTTGTATATTTTTTAAAAGACTTACCCCTTGAATTCGTAACAAAATGCTCCCAGCTATTGTTGTAAGAACAGTTAAACTTAAGGTTGCTAGAATGCCAATTTCTTCTCCAACAAAAATAAAACCAGCAATTTCGATCAAGAGAGCGCTAAGGAAAAGCACGATAAACAAACGGGGTTTTATAAAATAAGACTTTATCACATGGAAACTCCCTTCTTAAAATTTAGAATAGAAAATGATATAAGCTCTCTTTTTTAATAAATGAATGAAGGTTACAAAAACTTAAATGCGGGACTCCCCATTTTACATATTTATTGATAAATGATATTGACCGCAATGTTTATTATAAATCATCTTAAATGTGGAGATTGACACCACCCATGGAATTTGACGTTATATTGATCATAGCTCTTGTTATTATGGTTATCGTTTTTGTGCAACTCCGTAATATATTAGGAAAACGGATTGGTTTTGAAAAGCCTCCTTTTGACCCTTATTCGCGTTGTTCTAAAAAACAGGCTGAATCAGAAACGACTGATAATGTTGTTTCGCGCTCTCATCAAGGGAATTCGCAAAAGAGCGATTTTAGTGAAATCAATGCAATTTCACCAGAAGGAACTGCATTAAATGAAGGTTTGCGGGCGATTTACAAAATTGATTCTCATTTTTCTCCTCAACTTTTTATAAAAGGTGCTCAAGTTGCTTATGAAATGATTGTAACTGCTTTTGCTAAAGGTGATCGAGATCAACTTAAAAACTTACTTTCTCAGGATGTTTTTAAAAGCTTTTGTTCTGCCATTGAGGAACGCGAAAGAAACAATGAAAAGGTGCATTTTACCTTTGTTGGTATCAATAAGATTGAGTTTGTATCTGCGAAAATCCAAGATAAAGATGAATTTGTAACTATACGGGTTATCAGCGAAATGATTTCTGCAACTTATAATGAGCAAGGAGAGCGTATAGATGGTGATCCTGATGCTATTGTAGAAATTAGAGATGTTTGGACTTTTGTTCGCAATAGCCTGTCATCGGATCCCAATTGGAAGCTTTTCGCAACAGAAGATGAGAATTAAGATCTTTTATCACTGATAAGGTCATATAAATAAACTGTACAAGAGATTGAAAATTGAAATGTCTAGGGGTGAATGGAGACAAAAAAGGGGAGTATTAACTTCAGAAGATCGTCTTTTATGGGAGATGGTATGCCGCACAGCAATACCGCTTCATAATAAACCCCATTCTTCTGTTGCAGAAGATGCTTATAATAGAAAACAGTGCGTAACCCCCATTTTTTCATCATCTCAAGGAAAGCAACAGCGGCAGACCGTGGTAAAAAAAGAAAAGAAGACGGTTGCACAAACCCAAAAGATCTATTTCTTTGATCGTGTTGCCCATCGTAAAATTGCTAAAGGACATTATCCTATTGAAGCTCGTCTTGATCTTCACGGTTTTATTCAGGAAGAAGCTTATTTTTTCTTAAAAAAATTTTTACAATCATCTCAGAAAAGTGGGTTTCGTTATGTACTTGTCATTACAGGAAAGGGGCGCTCACCGGGGAGTGATGGTGCTTTGTGTAAATTTGTTCCTCTTTGGTTATCAACACCCGATTTTCGATATTATGTTCACACCTTTGAACAAGCGGCTCGCCAGCATGGTGGTAGCGGTGCACTTTATATTGGGTTACGTCGTTTTATCCCAGAGGAAGAGCTTTAACTTTTTTTAAGATACTTTTAGATTAAGGTTCATTTGGTCATTTATCATATTTTGTGAGCTGTTTTTTCTTGGAAGTGATGTAAGGATACAAAATTTTATTATGATGTTAGCACGGTTATTTCTAATGTTTAAAGGGAATGATTTTACTTCTGGTGTTTTATAAAAGGATCAGTATTATCGCTAAAAAATATTTATGGAATAAATAACCTTGAGAAAGAGTATCCAAGGCATCTTGAGAGTTTGACAAGTTTTAATTTTTCTCAACAATAAATGTTTTTTCTTAGTTTTATCTTCGATAATTGGTGGGAATATAGCCACATGTCTTGATTAGTATATACTATAAACAATTGCATCGTTGATAAAAGTTTAAATTTTTACCTTCATTCTTTCTCAAGAGTATATACGATAATGAAAATTTATTATTCTTAAGTCTATAAAACGATAGATTAAACCCTTCGTTTGGATTCAATATAAAAAATACAATTACCATTAAAAGCCAATATATCAACAAGATAAAAAAGGTTTTCTAATAATGCGTTAACTGTAAAAATAACCTTCGAGATATATGAAAGTAAAAGAGAAAAATCTTCAGAAAAGGCAAAATACGTTTTTAAAATTTAAGTTGTTTTATAAATAGTACACGAATGATTGCATATTCATGCGCTTGTTTTAAAGAGGCATCTTCCTGAGCTTATTTCATAGTATTGCCTGTGAATCCTATAACATAAAAGTCATTGAATACGCTCTTTTTACATTTATGAAGGCACAAGCAAGTCATCATCATTATGTTTGTTAGCACATAGAAAGTTTCAAGAGAGCGTGTATTGAGGTGATTCATAAGAGGTACCGCTGTTCTTTTTTAAAATGATTTTATTTACACGCTAATCCCACTTTTGACGTGAAAATGAAGTGCTCTATTCAAGTTCATATAAACGGGTTTAGAATGAGAGAATTGTATGATAGCTGAGGTTCTAACTCAATATGAAAACCATGAATTATCATTACAAATCAATGTAGTGCTAAGACAAGAAAAAGCAGCTAAATCTAAAAGAATAAGATACATAAAATAGTTTAAAAATTGATGCTCAATTTTTAATGGAGCCATAAAAACACACTTGGTTTTGAGAAGTGTTTTCTATGTTTTATTTTCAGAAAACTCTTGTGGTTGAAAATGATAAGTTGTGGAGCAAAATTCACACGTAACTGAGATATATTCATTTTTTACCATTTGATTCCGTTCCTCAGCAGGGAAGCCTTCCAATATTCCTTTAATTTTTTCACGCGAACAAGAACATTGATCCATAAGAGAAAAAGGATTAAAAACCCTAACGCCATGTTCATGAAAAAGACGGTATAATAACCGCTTATTACCAACTTGAGGATCGGTTAATTCGGCACTTTCAATGGTCGCCATGAGTGCTTTTGTTTCTTGCCATTGATTTTCAAGTTGTGTACGGGTTTTTACTGTTTCTTGTTTTTGGTTTATCTTATCTATGGTGTGATGGGATGATATGTTAGGTAAGAGTTGAGTCAAGATACCGCCTGCTCGCCATTTTTTTTGTGCTTTTCCTTGTTTGTCTCGGTTGATCAATATAGCGACTGCCAAACGGATATCGGTAGGAATTTGCTCTGATTGATCAAAATAGATACGAGCAGCTTCTCGTAAATTTGCCCCATCTAATTCAACTATTCCTTGATAGGGTTGTGTATGGGGGCCTTGAGAGATGGTAAAAGCTAAAGTACCTTTTCCCAAGAGTGCACCCGAAGATATTTGATCATTGGTTATTGCTTTTTCTAATTGTTCTTTATCAAAACGAACATAACCACGCAGGCTGGAAGGAGGGGAAAAATCACATACCAACATATTAACCGGTCCATTGGAATGGGTTTGTAAAATAAATTTTCCCTTAAGTTTTAAGGAAGTTCCAAGTAGAACAGTCAAAACTAAAGCTTCTGCTAAAAGATAAGAAATCGGTTCAGGATATTGGTGTCTTGTGAGAATAGAATCTAACGTTTCTCCAAGTTGTGTAGCGCGTCCACGGATATCAAGTTCTTCAACTTGAAAAGGAATGACAGTATCATCTTCACTCGAGTAGGTTTCATTGAAAGAGGCTTCATTTGTGGCTTTTTGGTTCATATCTTTGCCTTTTATATCATTTCTTTTGACAAGTTATTGTGGAGAGAAAAACGTATCTTGTAAACACCAAGAAAGAATTGCTTTTTGAGCATGAAGACGATTTTCGGCTTGGTCAAAAACAACGGAACGTACCCCATCTATAACACTGTCAACAACTTCTTCACCGCGATGAGCAGGAAGACAATGCATGAAAAGAGCATCGGGTTTGGCTAATTTCATTAACGCATCATTGACTTGATAAGGCTGAAAAATAGAACGGCTACGAGCACGAAATTCTTGTCCCATAGAAACCCACGTGTCTGTCATAATACAGTCAGCATCTTTAGCCGCTTGTTGGGGATTATGGGTCAGTGTAATGTGAGCTCCATGTTCACGCGCCCAGTGTACAAATTTTTTTTGTGGTTCACTGCCTTTTGGAGTGGCAATACGTAGATGAAAACCAAAAAGGGCCGCTGCTTCAATCAAGGAATGAAGCACATTATTGCCATCTCCCATCCAAGAAAATATTTTGTTTGCGACTGCTCCACGGTGTTCTTCATAAGTCAGGATATCTGCTAGAATTTGGCAAGGGTGTGTATCATCTGTGAGAGCATTAATGACAGGAATTTGTGCATATTGTGCTAACTCAAGCATACGATGATGTGTTGTTGTACGTAATGTAACAATATCCACAAAACGCGATAAAACGCGCGCTGTATCAGCGATAGTTTCATGGTGACCAAGCTGCATCTCTGAGCTCGTTAGCATGATCGTATCGCCACCAAGTTGACGCATGCTTATGTCGAATGAAATACGGGTTCGTGTGGATGGTTTTTCAAAAATCATGGCCAGTGTTTTACCAACAAAAGGCTTAAAAACTATTCCTGTCTTGAAAGATGCTTTGAGAATTTTTGCATAATCAATAATAGCGCGCGCTATTTGTGGGGTTAAAACGGATAGATCAGTGAAATGGTGAAGAACATGTGTCATGTTTATAATACTTGTTTTTTTGTGAAAGAGATGCAATTGCATTTTCAATGCGATACAAGCTTTCATCTACTTCTTCTTCATTGATAATAAGCGGAGGCAATAAGCGCACTACGTTGTTATTGGTACCAACACTTAGAATATATTCCTTTTCCAAGGCATTGACGACAACGTTGGAGGGAATGACGCACTGGATACCCAGCATAAGTCCCACGCCTCGAATTTCGCAGATAATGTCAGGATAGGTGTTGAGAATGTTCGAAAGTCCATTTTTGAGTTTATGACCCATGTGCTGAACATGATGCAAAAAACCTGGCTCTAATACAATATCAAGGATAGTGTTGCTGACGGTCATCCCAAGCAAATTTCCTCCAAAAGTTGATCCGTGGGTTCCGACTGTCATACTTTTTGCAGCTTGGTTTGTGGCAAGACAAGCACCTAGTGGAAAGCCTCCACCAAGTCCTTTTGCAAGGGTAAGAATATCAGGCGTGATATCACTCCATTCATAGGCAAAAAGCTTTCCTGTTCGTCCAATGCCCGTTTGAACTTCATCCAGAATAAGTAATAAGTCATTATCATCGCATATTTTGCGTAAAAACTTTAAATATTCGTGAGGGACTGTTCGGATTCCTCCTTCACCTTGAATGGGTTCAATAAGAATAGCGGCGGTATTTTCACAAATAGCACTCCGTAAAGCATTTTCGCCACAAAAAGGAATTTGAATAAATCCGCTAGCTTTCGGTCCAAAACCTTCGAGATATTTTTCGTGTCCGGTAGCGGCAAGTGTTGCAAGCGTGCGTCCATGAAACGCACCTTCAAAAGTAATAATTTCAACGCGTTTTGGATGACCAGATGCATAATGATAATGACGAGCAGTTTTAAATGCACATTCTAGTGCTTCAGCACCAGAGTTACAGAAAAAAACTTTATCAGCAAAGCTATTTTCACAAAGCCGTGTAGCGAGAGCTTCTTGTTCAGGTGATTGAAAAAGATTGGAAATATGCCAAAGCTTTTCAGCTTGTTTTTGGAGGCTGTCGACCAATTTTGAATGTGCATACCCCAATGTATTAACAGCAACACCAGCTGTCAAATCAAGATAGCGTTCTCCTTTATCGGAAATAAGCCATACACCATTGCCTTTTTTAAAGTGCAAATCACGTCGAGAAAAGCACTGGTAAAGTGATTGTGTAGCAGTGGTGCTCATCTTTATTTCCTTTATATTTTAAATTTTTGTATACAATAAACAAAACAGTGTCGTAACGTTAAGTATAGCATAATGATATTTTATGTGGATCAAGTATCGTATAGGTGATAGATCATTACACCGATTTGTAAAAAGTCAATAAAGGTTCTACAATGAAGCATTCATAGAAAAAAATTAAACAAACGGGACAGTCTGGTTTATACTTGATTTGCAAGTTGGGGAAAACATTCTAAATAGACTCTTCAAGAGGGAAAGACTCTTGTCACGGAGTCAGTGTGTATTGTAATTTAAGTGAGCAAATAAGGTTGTATTTTAGGTTGTAAGTTCCATAGATTGAGTGAATTTTTTAACTTGAGTAAAGTAATAAAATATTTTCATTCAAGGGATTGAAAATTTTATTCAAACATTTGAGAGTATAAGGTGGGGACTCTCAATGATATGGTTAGAACGGAGTGCTGATATGGGTTGGACATGTGAACGTGTTGAGCTTCTTAAGAAGTTCTGGAGTGAGGGATTGAGCGCAAGTCAGATTGCAGCTCAGCTAGGTGGAGTCAGCAGAAATGCGGTTATTGGTAAAGTGCATCGGCTAAAGTTACCTGGGCGTGGCAAGACAGCGCAAGGGGTATCGCGTGTACAAAAAAATCCTACAAGCCCATCGTCTTCGCGTACGCGTCGCACAACATCGACTGTATTACCAACGAACTCTGATTCTTGCAGTATTGAAGAAACAGCTTTAAAGGCGGATATTGCTGCGGAGTCTATGACAGAAAAGAATATATCTGAAAAGTCTAATGTTGTTGTTCCTATATCACGCCAACTTAATCTTTTACAGTTGAGTGAAAATACATGTAGGTGGCCTGTTGGAGATCCTTTGTCATCAGATTTTCATTTTTGTGGTGCCGATTCTGATGAAAACAGCCCTTATTGCGCCTTTCACGCTAAAATAGCGTTTCAGCCAATATCTGAAAGACGTCGGATAAGAGTGTAAAATTCGCAACCTAATCTTATACGAGCTTTTTTATCATAAATGTATGATTATCTATAAGAGCAAATTTTGCAAATATGTAGTTTTTCACTCAGTAGAGAAATTCTTTTTATCAGAAGGCGACTGAAATATTTATTCTATCATTGCGTGATTGTTGCCCATTAGAGCGCAAACTTTTATCTATTTTGATGGTGTTTATTATAATTTAATTTCGTTGGTTTGCAAATTCTTACAATGATATCTTCTTTATAATGAAGATAATGGAGGCTTGATGTTTTTATATTCTTTAATGGTTATATTTCTTACCAATAATAGAAGGTTATTTTTTCTTTCATGTTTGCCTTTATAAAGGTGAAAACAAGATGTTTTTATGTTTGTCATCTTTCAATTCTGGGTTTGTTTTTAAACTAACTGCTTCGGAAAAGTGCATAAATCCTTTCTTAAACAGTTTTACTGAGTATCAAGTTTTTCATAGCTTCGTCAGTTTCTTTTGAGGATTCAATATAAGTTTAAGGATAAAAAAATATAACTGTATTACTCTATTCAGTAGAAGAAAAAAGATACATTATCTTTGGGAAGTAATATGCTGTTATTTGATATTTTTTCTGACATGATAGCTTTCTCAATTTTTGGCAGGATTTTTTTCTGATAAACTTGCCATGTTAAGGGGCCAACATGTTTAGCAATAATAATGTTCTCTTGATTCAAAAGAAAGGTTTCTGGTGGTCCATATACTCCCCAGTTAATAGCTGTATGACCTGATATATCAAAGCCAATCATTTTAAAAGGGTTACCGAAGTTATTCAGAAAGCGTTGAGCATTTTCTTTACTATCTTTATAATTAATACCAATAAGGTCAAAACGTTTATCTTGTGCAATTTTCATAAGAAGGCGGTGTTCTTTACGGCAAGATAAGCACCAAGATCCCCAAAAATTGACCAATGTTATACGCCCTTTAAATTGCTCTGAATGGAGAAAATGATTTTCACTCTCAAGGAGAGGAAGACTCACTTTGGGAGCAGGCTTTCCAGCAAGTGTATTGGGAAGAAAGGAAACATTATGAGGGTTTTGGCTCTCTATAAAATGGAAAAAAAGTAGAAAGAGAAGAAGAAAAAATATAAATGGTCCAAAAAGAACCAGTAGGGTGGTTAAAGGTATGTTTTTTTTAAGCTTTTGAGGGCGGGCGTTCATTATGTTCTTCTTTTTCGGACAGTTCTTCTTTGTTGAGCTGTTGTAGGGTCTTTTCCTGATATATGGCTTTGCAAAGGATATGCCCCAAAAAACATAGGAGGGAGATTATGGAAAGTGCATAACTCAAAATAACAATTTGCTCATGGTTTAAGGTTCCAAGAAACAAGTCAATGCGCTGGGAAAGATTTCCTAAGAGTTTGCCATGTGCACTATTTGGGTCAAGCATTATGAAGATTCCTGATGTTGTACACGGCGAGATTTTTTTATTTGAAGTATTTGGATATGGAGACGATTGATTTCGTTTCGCATAGCCATCAAATAGAGCAAAATAAACATAAAGCCAAAACAAAAGATCATTGTGATGAGAGGCCATAACATAATATACTCAATTGTTGGACCTCCTGAGCGTAAAAGTGATGCTGGTTGATGGAGTGTATTCCACCAATTAACGGAAAATTTGATAATAGGAATATTCACAAATCCAACAAGGGTAAGAATTGCTGTTGCATGTGTGGCTTTTTCCTGATCATCAAAAGCGCGAGCAAGTATGGAAATAGCAAGGTAGATAAAAAATAAGATAAAAACTGATGTAAGACGTGCATCCCATACCCAGCATGTTCCCCATGTTGGACGTCCCCAGAGAGAACCCGTGACGAGAGCAAGGGCTGTAAAAATTGTTCCAATAGGTGGACCACATTTGAGCACTATATCAGCAAGATGATATTTCCAAATCAAACTTCCTAAAGCAGCGGCGCTTATTATTATGTAACAAAACGTTGACAACCACGCGAATGGTACATGAATATACATGATTTTGACAGTGATACCTTGCTGATAGTCATCAGGAGAATACACAACTAAAATAAGTCCTAAGATAAGAAGGCATAGAACTATACAAGCTAACCACGGCAAAACGATTCTGCTTATTTTCATAAAATGGACGAGACTCGCTGGCAGTGACCTCATTTTATACGTATGAGATATTTTATTCATAAGACTTATAATAAGCAGAGTTTGGTTGTGCAGCAATCATCTTTTGTTATTTTGATAAAAGCTTAAGCGTTATAGCTGCAACAAAAGAGCTAAAAAGACTTAAAAGAAGTGAAAAAGCGATAAGAAGAGTTAAGGCGGTAAGAAAAGAAATATTTGGATTTGTTGGAGCTGTAGCCGCTGAAACGCCAAAAATCATAATTGGAATGGTCCACGGTAAGATGATAATAAAAATGAGAAGAGTGCTATGTAACAGTGATGTTGCAAGAGCGGCTCCTATAGCACCAATGAAAATAATGGCAGGTGTTCCGCATAAAAGGGTAAGTGTTGTTGTAAAAGTTATTGTGGCATTTAAATGGAGCATGAATGCCAAGATAGGGGTAGCAAGAATAAGGGGAAGCATTGTTCCCACCCAATGGGAAAGGCATTTAATCAATATAATAAGTGCAAAGATTTGTCTTGGTTCAGAGAGGATGAACTGGTCAAGGCTTCCATCATCGTGATCAGTTTGAAAAAGTTTATGCAGATTGAGAAGTCCTGCCAAAAGAGCACCAAGCCATAATATGCCCGGACCTATTTGTGCCAAAGTTTTGGGATCTGGGCCAATGGTAAAAGGAAGTATGACAATAATAGCGATGAAAAACAACAGCCCTGTTAGGGATGAGGTTGGTGGTGCTAAGATTAATTTAAGATCACGCCAGAACAATGCTTTCATGTCATTCTGCTTTCTGAATTTTTTTTAAATGAATTTTATGGTTTTCTGGAATGCCGAGGGGGTGATGGGTTGCAGCAATAATCATGCCATTTTGGTTTAGATGACGCTGAAAAATATTTGTAAGAAGAGCTTGAGTATGGTTATCAACTCCCGACATTGGTTCATCTAAAATCCAAATAGGACGATAGGATAGCAAAAGGCGGGCAATGGCAACACGTCTTTTTTGCCCTGTTGATAGAACATGAAAGGGCAAATATTCAAGATTGGAGAGACCAACTTCGGTAAGAGCTTCGTGAGGACAGTATAAATGTTCTCCATGAAATGCTGACCAAAATTGCAGATTATCGATGACGGATAGAAAAGGTTTCATAGCATTTTCAGGGCCAAGGTAGTGGCATGCTGTTGCAACCGGATAAATTTGTTCTTGGTCTTTAAGTATTACATCACCTTCACTTGCTTCAAGAAGACCGACGATGATTCGTAGTAATGTTGATTTACCAACTCCATTTGGTCCTGTGACTGTCATAAGTTGCTGAGAAAATAAACAAAAAGAAAGACCTTGAAATAAAATTTTTTCATTTCTGTGAGCTGCTAGATTTTTGCCCAATAAAACCATATGCTGACCTGTTTTGCTTTTATTTTTATAACTTTATTACATTATAGGATAAAAAAACACGTTTTTATGCAATTGTACCTAGAATAGTTCTAGAAATAGTTCTATAAAGCACGTATTATATCAAAATCTGGTGTATAATGGTTTTTTGCGCCGATTTCCGAATTTACCAACGAAAAGGTAAAGGGGGAAATGGATGGCGGAGGTGATTGCATCTGCATTCAAGCTGCGACCTTGACTCGTAGTTTGTGTTGTTCATTCCAGGAAATTGGGTAGTTTTTAGTATGAGGGTGGACAGTCATGACTCAAATAGATAGCTTTAATTGTCGCAGAACTTTAAATATTGGTGGCAAAGAATATACTTATTATAGTTTAGTTGAAGCAGAAAAGAACGGTCTTAAAGGTATTTCCCGCTTACCGTTTTCGATGAAAGTTATTCTCGAAAATTTATTACGGTTTGAAGATGGTCGTACGGTTAAGAAAGAAGACATCTTAAATGTTTCTAAATGGTTGAATGACAAAGGTAGGGCCGGTGCGGAAATCGCTTATCGCCCCACACGCGTTCTCATGCAGGACTTTACTGGTGTTCCCGCTGTTGTTGATCTTTCTGCTATGCGCGACGCTATGGTTAAACTTGGAGGTAAAGCCGAAAAAATCAACCCTCTTATTCCTGTTGACCTCATCGTTGATCACTCCATTATCGTTGATGATTTTGGTAATCCTATGGCTTTTAAGGAAAATGTTAAGCATGAATATGAACGCAATGGTGAGCGTTATCGTTTCTTGAAGTGGGGGCAGCAAGCTTTTAAAAATTTTCGTGTTGTTCCTCCAGGAACAGGGATTTGCCATCAGGTTAATCTAGAGTATTTAGCACAATGTGTGTGGATGAAGAATGAAGAGAGTGGGCAGGTCGTTTATCCTGATACTTGTGTTGGAACTGATTCGCATACGACGATGGTAAATGGCTTGGGTGTCTTAGGCTGGGGCGTTGGTGGTATTGAGGCAGAAGCTGCAATGTTAGGCCAACCCGTTTCTATGTTGTTACCGGAAGTTATTGGTTTTCGTTTAACAGGTAAGCTGAAAGAAGGCGTAACGGCTACCGATTTAGTGTTAATGGTGACACAAATGTTGCGCAAAAAGGGTGTCGTCGGTAAATTTGTTGAGTTTTTTGGTCCTGGTTTGGAGCATATGACACTTGCTGATCGAGCAACGATTGGCAATATGTCCCCTGAATATGGGGCAACCTGTGGCTTTTTTCCAATTGATAAAGAAACAGTGCGTTACCTTAATATGACAGGACGTGATGAAGATCGGATTGCTTTAGTGGAAGCCTATTCTAAAGCACAGGGAATGTGGCATGACGAATCTGTATCTGATCCAGTTTTTAGTGATATAATTGAATTAGATATGGAAAGTGTTGTGCCTTCTATGGCGGGCCCTAAACGTCCTGAAGGGCGTATGGCGTTAGAAAATGTTGGGCAAGGTTTTAGGCAGGCATTGGTCGATGACTATAAAAAAACATCTGAGGAGAAAGATGAACGTTACCAGGTTGAAGGTGAAGAATATACGCTTGGCAATGGAGATGTCGTAATTGCTGCAATCACCTCCTGTACCAATACATCAAATCCAAACGTTCTGATTGCTGCAGGTCTTTTAGCGCGTAATGCTGTGGCTGCAGGTCTTAAGAGCAAACCGTGGGTTAAGACTTCTCTTGCGCCCGGTTCACAAGTCGTTGAAGCTTATCTTAAAAATTCGGGTTTGCAAAAAGATTTGGATGCCTTAGGATTTAACTTGGTAGGGTTTGGATGTACGACATGTATTGGGAATTCTGGTCCCTTGCATCCTGCTATTTCACAAGTCATTAATAACAATAATTTAATTGCAGCTGCAGTTCTTTCAGGTAATCGTAATTTTGAAGGACGTGTATCGCCTGATGTACAGGCGAACTATTTAGCGTCACCGCCATTAGTTGTTGCGTACGCTTTGGTAGGAACGGTGCATAAAGATTTAACCAGAGAACCTCTGGGAAAAGGTTCAGGTGGTCAACCAGTATATTTGAAAGATATTTGGCCAACGTCTCAAGAAATTCAGGAGTTTATTGAAAAGAATGTTACACGTGGGCTTTTTGTCGAAAAATATGCAGACGTGTTTAAAGGAGATGAAAATTGGCGAAAGGTTCATGTTCCAGCAGAGTCTACCTACGCTTGGGATGAGAAATCAACATATGTACGCAATCCACCATATTTTGATGGAATGGGGAAGACTCCTGATATTTTACCAGATATTAGAAATGCAAGAATCCTGGGCCTGTTTGGCGATAAAATTACGACGGATCATATTTCTCCTGCTGGTTCCATTAAAGCTGATTCTCCTGCCGGTAAATATTTGATGAATCATGGCGTTAAAGTCGCTGATTTTAATCAATATGGAACACGCCGTGGGAATCATGAAGTGATGATGCGTGGGACCTTTGCTAACATTCGCATTCGTAATTTCATGCTAGGAGAGAATGGTCGTGAAGGTGGTTATACAGTTCATTATCCTTCAGGAGAAGAGCAGGCAATTTATGACGCAGCAATGGCATATAAACAAGAGGGGGTTCCGCTTGTTGTTTTTGCTGGTATTGAATATGGTAATGGGTCGTCTCGTGATTGGGCAGCAAAAGGCACCAATCTTCTCGGGGTCAAAGCGGTGATAGCTCAGTCTTTTGAGCGGATACATCGTTCTAATCTTGTTGGTATGGGGATTGTTCCTTTTATCTTTGAAGAAGGGGAAAGTTGGCGGTCTTTAGGTTTAAAGGGAGATGAAGAAGTGACGATTGAAGGGATTCATAACTTGAAACCTCGTCAGAAAACTGCCGCTACAATTACTTTTTCTAATGGAATGACAAAAACTGTCCCATTATTATGCCGTGTTGATACTGAAGACGAACTGGTTTATCTGCATCATGGTGGTATTTTGCAATATGTTTTGCGTAATCTGGCAACTTAAGCCGTATTTGTGCACTTAAGAGCGTTTTATGATTAAGATGATAGTAAAGAGCTAACTTTTATATTTAATCTTTGAAAATTCGATTGACGTCGACTTAAGGATTGCGCTATAAGCTGCCCAATTGTAGGCAGCTTTATAGTGTTGCTTGGATGAAGTTTATCTAAATTGGTAGGGATGATTTTAAGTGCACTCTACCCAGTTGCGTTGAAAGAGAGATATATTTATGGCGAATACACCTTCCGCTCGGAAAGCGGTGCGCAAAGTTGCAGCACGCACGCAGGTTAATAGAGCCCGCCGTTCACGCGTTCGTACTTTCATGCGTAAGTTTGATGATGCTTTGGCTAGTGGTGATAAGGCATCTGCAGAGATAGCGTTTAGAAACTTTGAGCCTGAAATTATGCGTGCGGTTTCTAAGGGCGTTTTTCATAAAAATGCTGCTGCGCGAAAAGTGTCGCGTTTAGCGAAGCGTTTAAAGGCTCTCAGTATTTAGTTTTTTTGTTTTACGAAGAATCAGACCAGCATCTACGAATAGGTGCTGGTTTTTTTGTTTTTAAACATACTTCTCCTTCTAAAGGGGAAGAGCGTACGGCGATTCTTTCTACGGAGAGATAGCGAGAGGGATTTATAAAATTTGCACGGTTATCCACAGCCTTTGTGGATTTTTTCAGAGTCTTTTTTGTCAAGCATTTTATTTTTTTATTTTTAATAAAAATGGATTCCTTAATTATTGGTAAATGTAGAGAAAAAAAATTAATTGAATCAATTATTTTTCTCAATCTTTTGTTTTTATATGCGGGTTTATAAGGCGGGGGTGTTCTATTTTAACCTCTTGCATTTTACCTTTTCTGTTTTGTATTGTTCTTCCAGAGATTAAAAATATGTAGGATCTACATCAGCGTAATGTTGTTTGTTACTGAGTATAAGATGCTTCGGCGTGGGTTGTTATGGATTTTCATATTAGGTAGATTTTCTAAGGCATTTTTTAGTTTTCTGTTTTGGTATGTTTGTCTTATTTATGAGATAGAGTGGGTCATATCATGAGTGCAAGTAAATCTTATTAGTCATCTTTGTTTGTGGAATTGTAATGGAGTTATCCTAGGGGGGGATGAGTAATCTTATTTGGGGTAGGGTGTTTTGCTTTTGCTGAATTGATTTTTAGCTGGTTGGCAAGGCGAAGTTTTTATTTTTATTAGGATGAAAGATGGTGGATAAATTGAACTCTAAAGCTAGTTCCTTTAAAAAGGTTTCGTTGAATATCCTATCGGCAGAAAAAATAATTAAGATGACGGATAATGACGAGGCAGTCGGTGGGAGTACTTCTGCAGAGCATTCTATTATTTCGGAGGAAGAGGGGGCATCAGCTTTTGCGCGTGTGATGGCGCAATTAAAAGCGCAAGTTGGTATCGAGGCTTATACGAGCTGGTTTGGACGTGTAAAACTTGTTGAATATAGCCGTAATTTTGTAAAGCTTTCGGTTCCGACAGCGTTTTTGCGTTCATGGATTAATAATCACTATGGTTCCCTTTTAACGACTTTATGGAAACAAGAGAGTTCAGCAATTCTTCGCGTTGAAATCATTGTTCGTGGTATGAAACGTGTTTCCAAGGATGTTGTCTGTAAAACAAGTGCTGTGCCTAGTGTTTTGGAGGAGAGGTCTTCTCCGTCTTTTGTTGAGAGTGGTGCGGAGAGTGCGGTAAAGAGTATCCAAACGGGTGTTTTTGGCTCACCACTTGATTCTCGCTATAGTTTTGAAAATTTTGTGGAGGGGGCTTCTAATCGTGTTGCTTTAGCTGCTGCGCGTTCGATTGCAGAAGGGCATAAAAGTGCCTTAAGGTTTAATCCTCTTTTTGTTCATGCATCGGTGGGATTAGGAAAAACACATTTGCTTCAGGCGATTGCTGCTGCTGCACTGAAGCGTTTAAATCCTGCTCGAGTTATTTATTTGACTGCTGAATACTTTATGTGGCGTTTTGCGACGGCTATTCGTGATAATGATGCCCTCTCTTTTAAAGAGCAGCTTCGTGATATTGATCTTCTCATTATTGATGATATGCAGTTTTTACAAGGAAAGTCGATTCAGCATGAGTTTTGTCATTTGCTTAATATGTTGCTTGATAGTGCAAAACAAGTTGTCGTAGCTGCAGATCGTCCGCCGGCAGAATTAGAATCGCTTGATCTTCGGGTTCGATCTCGTTTGCAGGGGGGGGTTGCTCTTGAAATTGAAGTACCCGATTATGAAATGCGTTTGAAGATGTTGCGCCAACGTTTGGAAGTCGCACAACAAGATGATAGTATGATTGCGATTTCTGATGATATTCTAGAGTATGTTGCGAGAACAGTTTTAGGGTCTGGACGTGATCTTGAAGGAGCATTTAATCAATTATTATTCCGTCAGTCGTTTGAATCTGATTTATCTTTAGAGCGGATTGATGAATTATTAGGCCATTTGACGCGTTCTGGTGAACCTAAGCGTATTCGGATTGAGGAGATTCAGCGCACGGTTGCGCGCCATTATAATGTTTCCAAACAGGATCTGTTGTCTAATCGTCGTACACGTACAGTTGTGAAGCCACGACAAGTGGCAATGTACTTGGCGAAAATGTTAACACCTCGCTCACTGCCAGAAATCGGGCGTCGTTTTGGTGGACGTGATCATACAACAGTTTTACATGCTGTCCGTAAAATTGAAGATTTAGTTTGTGGTGACCAGACTTTGGCCAAAGAGCTCGAGTTACTGAAGCGATTGATTGGAGACCAAGCTGCGTAGCGCTTACAGTATTCTTTTATCTTTGAAAGGAGCATTACTGAAGGTTTAATAAGGGGGCACGGTTTTTTGTGGAGGAATTGCTTGCCATTTTGAAAGAGGTTGAATAAAATCCAGTAAGTGATTCTTATGGGGATAGGTTGTATTTTAATCTAGAGAGTTTCTGTGGTATTAAGTCAATTGTAATGGATATTTTATGCGCATTAAGGTTGATCGCAGTCAGTTTTTAAAGTCTCTTGGTCGTGTTCATCGTGTGGTGGAGCGCCGTAATGCTGTTCCTATTTTATCAAATGTTTTGATTGATGCGGATAATGATTACATACAACTAAAGGCAACAGATCTTGATTTAGAGGTTACAGAATCTTTTGTAGGCAATATTGAGCAAGCTGGTGCTATAACCGTTCCAGCGCATTTGTTGTATGACATAGTTCGAAAGCTTCCTGATGGCAGTGAGGTTGTCTTATCTGCTGATGAGAATCAAGCTAGTACGATGTCTGTGGTTTCGGGGTGTGCGCATTTTCAGCTTCAATGCCTTCCGAAGACAGATTTTCCAGAGTCGCTTCCGGGGCAATTTGGTCACCGTTTTTCTTTGTCTGCGTCGGGATTAAAACATTTACTTGATTGTACACAATTCGCTATTTCTACTGAAGAAACACGTTATTATCTTAATGGTATTTATTTCCATGTTGTTGATGATGGCGCTTTAAAGCTACGTTTAGTTTCCACCGATGGCCATCGTTTAGCACAAGTCGAGATGGAGGCTCCTTCAGGTGTTGATGGTATGCCGGGTGTCATTATTCCACGTAAGGCTGTGGGGGAGTTACAAAAACTTCTTTCGGAAGAAATTGATGGTGATGTAAGTGTAGAACTCTCAGAGACAAAGATTCGTTTTTCTGCAAGCTCTGTCGTTTTTACATCAAAGTTAATTGATGGAACATTTCCGGATTATCAACGTGTTATCCCTCTTGGAAATGATAAGAGGTTGGTTGTTAATAGACAGGACTTTTCTTCTGCAGTTGATCGTGTTTCGACCATTTCGAATGATCGTGGGCGTGCAGTGAAGTTAATGATTGAGCATGGACAATTAAGGCTTGTCGTGAATAATCCTGACTCGGGGAGTGCGGAAGATCAATTGATGGTGGCATATACTTCTGATCCGCTTGAGATAGGGTTTAATTCGCGTTATCTTTTGGATATTGCTGGGCAGCTTTCGAGTCATGAAATGATTTTTATGTTAGCTGAGGCGGGCGCTCCGGCTTTGATTCGTGATAGTGATGATGCAGATGCGCTTTATGTGCTCATGCCCATTCGCGTTTAGAGGCGATTGGTTTGCACTATATAGCTGGTCACGTGCATAAAGTAGCGGTGAGGCAGCTGAAGCTCGTGCATTATCGCAATTATTCTGCTTTGAATCTTCATTTATCAGGCCAAAATGTCGTTTTTACTGGCCACAATGGTGCTGGTAAAACGAATCTTTTAGAAGCATTATCTTTTCTCTCTCCTGGTCGCGGTTTAAGGCGAGCAGTTTATTCTGATATTTGTTCTGCTGATGGTAGAGGTGAGGGGTTTGTCGTATTTGCACGTCTTCAATGTGCTCTTTATGGTGAAGTGAAAATTGGTACGGCTCTGAATGTTGATTATAATAATAGGAAAGTCCATATTAATGGTATCAATGAAACCAGTGACTGCCTAACAGATTACTGTCATATAAGTGTTTTAACGCCTTCGATGGATGGAATTTTTACAGGTTCTTCGCTTGAGCGTCGTCGTTTTTTAGATCGTATGGTTTTGGGTATTGATCCTTTGCATAGTCGTCGTATAGCAGACTATGATAGGGCTATGCGTGCGCGTAACCGTTTGTTTTTAGATGGGAGTGAAGATTCTGCTTGGTTTGATGCTTTAGAAAAGCAAATGGCAGAGTTGGCAACAGCGATTGCTGCGGCACGTATTGATGTTATTCGGCTTTTAAACGACATGTTTTTAAAAACTCCGTCTCAAATACCTTTTCCACGGGCATTTTTACAAATTGATGGTTTTTTAGAGGCGGCTCTTAGTCAGATATCGGCTGTTGAAGTTGAGGAGAAATTTTATAATCTGTTGCATGATAATCGCGCGATAGACCGTGCTGCTGGGCGGACATTAGAAGGACCGCATCGTACAGATTTGCAAGTTTTTTATGCTGATAAAAACGTGGCTGCTACATCTTGTTCAACAGGTGAACAAAAAGCTTTGCTGATAGGTCTCGTTTTGTGTCATGCACGCCTAACAGGAATGATGTCGGATAAGGCTCCGATTCTTCTTCTTGATGAAATGGTCGCACATCTTGATTCTCATCGGCGTGCTGCTTTATTTGATATTCTTGATGATTTGGGTGGGCAGGCATTTATGACAGGAACTGATCGTGCTTTGTTCGATGCCTTAAAAGGACGAGCAGAATTTTTTGAGATTAAGGATGGAGCCTTATTATAGTCAAAAAATAGTTAAGATTTTTTTATAGCGTTATTGTTGAGCAGAAGAGGACAACAATGTCTAAAGTTATAATGGTTTTAAATGGTCCTAATTTAAATTTTCTTGGGAATCGTGAACCAGAAATTTATGGAACTGAAACTCTAAAAGACATTGAAAGACAGTGTAGGGAATGGGCAACAAACGCTGGCGTGGTTGTTGATTTTTATCAAAGTAACTATGAGGGGCAATTGATAGAATGGATTCAAGCGGCAATTGGTGTGAGTGATGGACTGGTCATTAATCCAGCAGCTTACAGTCATACTTCTATCGCGCTTCTTGATGCTTTAAAAATGTTTTCAGGACCCAAAATAGAGGTTCATCTGTCCCATATTTATCAGCGTGAATCTTTTCGTCACGGTTCTTATACGTCTACAGGTGTAGATGCGATTATCTCTGGATGTGGAAGTGATGGGTATTTATTTGCGCTTGAATATATTACTAAGAGACTTAAATTGAATGTAGAGACGTAAAAAACTATATACATTGATGACGATATGTTAATTTACTTGATAATTCTTTTGAGTTAGGTAAGTATACTTTTAGGGCTTTATTGTTTTTTATGACAATTTTTTTAACAACCTCTGATGTGTATAATGGTGCAGGTAAAATGAGAAACTTTGTTAAACAAATAAAGATGCTCGTGAGTTTAGGGATAGCGTTACTTTTATCGGGTTGTAAATTTGATGTTCTTTACCCAGCGGGTTATGTTGCGCGACAACAGCTTATTTTGATCGTCGCTTGTGTTGCGGTTATGCTCTGTGTTGTGATTCCAGTTATGGTAAGTGTAGTGCTTTTGGCTATTAAATATCGTGCGTCAAATACAACTGCAGAATATTTGCCTGAGTGGGGACATTCAAATAAAATTGAAGCCTTTATGTGGGGTATCCCCATTATGATTGTAATGGTTTTAGGTGTGTTTACAGCCTATTACACCTATCAGCTTGAACCAGAGAATCCACTTCCTATAGAAGTTGTTGGTACAGAAGAGCCATTACGTGTTGATGTTGTGGCTCTTGATTGGAAATGGCTCTTTATTTACCCTGAATATGGTGTCGCATCGATCAATGAGATTTATGCACCTAAAGGTCGTCAGGTTTCATTGCAGTTGACATCAGAGAGTTCTGTGAACGCTTTTTGGGTACCAAAATTGGGTACGGTTCTTTATGCTATGCCGCAAATGAATTCTAAATTGCATTTGATTGCTGATGAAGAAGGAGTGTTCAA
This sequence comes from Bartonella silvatica, assembly GCF_040545155.1. Lineage (NCBI taxonomy): Bacteria > Pseudomonadati > Pseudomonadota > Alphaproteobacteria > Hyphomicrobiales > Bartonellaceae > Bartonella > Bartonella silvatica. The sequence goes on along the minus strand of NZ_JBEPLI010000001.1, from coordinate 26,562 downwards.
AGGAGCTTCGGCAAATTACAGTGGGGATGGTTTTGCAGGGATGCGATTTAACTGGCACTCTGTATCGCCACAAAATTTTGATGATTGGATTGCTAAAGCTCGAGAGAGTGGTCAAGCGCTTGATCGTGTATCTTATCGCCAGCTTTCTGTTGCGCCTCGTATGGGTGATATTGCTGCGAAAGAAAAAGATGCTGAAGTGCGTTATTTTTCGTCTGTTGAAAAGAGGCTATACTACCGGATTGTTAATCGGTGTGTTGATCAAAATACAGTGTGCAATGAAGATTTAATGAAGCGTGCTGCTGCTCAGACGCTTTGGGGTGCACTTTGTTCGGTTTTTGATCCTAGCGTTCTTTAAATATCGCTAGTGTTGTTTAGAATATTGATTAAATAAAGAGCCCTTTTAAAGAAGGTTTCTTTTAAACTTAGAATTCATTTGATATGGGTGAAGAAATGTTTGGAAGACTTACAGATCCTGCCGCTGGTACTTTTCACGCACTTGCACATGAACCGATCGTTTTGTATACGTGCATTGCGATTGTTATGGGTGGTTTAGTTACTATCGTTGCTTTGACAGTTTTGGGATGGTGGGGAGTCTTATGGCGGAATTGGATTACAACAGTTGATCATAAACGTATTGGCATTATGTATATCGTGCTTGGTATTATTATGCTTGTTCGTGGTTTTGCAGATGCAATTATGATGCGTTCGCATCAAGCTTTAGCTCTTGGGAGTGAAACAGCAGGTTATTTGCCCCCAGAGCATTTTGATCAGATTTTTTCGGCTCATGGCACCATTATGATTTTCTTTATGGCGACCCCGATTTTATTTGGTCTTTTTAATTATCTTATACCACTTCAGATTGGTGCTCGTGATGTTGCCTTTCCTTTTGCAAACAATTTAGGGTTTTGGATTACAGCTGCTGCGGCAATACTTCTTAACATATCATTAGGTATTGGGAATTTTGGTCGTGGTGGTTGGTTAATGTATCCGCCTTTCACAGAGTTACAGGGGAGTCCGGATACAGGGGTAGATTATTATTTATGGTCACTTCAGCTTTCTGGTATCGCGACAACGATGGGATCAATCAATTTTATTGCGACTATTATCAAAATGCGTGCTCCTGGAATGACCATGATGAAAATGCCTGTTTTCTGTTGGAGTGCTTTTGTTAGCAATATTCTTATTTTAGTTATTTATCCAGTCTTGGGTGTTACGCTTGCGCTCTTAGCATTTGATCGTTACTTAAACATGAATTTCTTTACCAATATTGGTGGCGGCAATCCAATGGTATGGATTAATTATGTTTGGGTTTTTGGACATCCTGAAGTTTATGTTTTGGTGGTTCCTGCTTTTGGAATTGTTTCTGAGGTTGTTGCCACTTTTTCTTCAAAACGCCTCTTTGGTTATACTTCAATGGTATGGGCAATGTTGGTCATTTTGATTCTTTCTATGCTTGTTTGGGGGCATCATTTCTTTACAATGGGTGGAGGTGAAGCCGTAAATACTTTCTTTAGTATTGCCACAATGATTATTGCGATTCCTACGGGTGTTAAGGTCTTTAATTGGTTGTTGACAATGTATAAAGGTCGGATACGCTTTGAGCCTCCGATGCTTTGGTGCATGGGGATGATCTTTACTTTTGTTGGTGGTGGATTAACAGGTGTTTTGTTGTCTATTGTGCCTGCTGATTGGCAGTTTCACAATTCGCTCTTTTTGGTAGCACATTTCCATCATACAATTATTGGAGGTGTTATTTTTGGTTATTTAGCTGGGCTTGCTTTCTGGTTTCCAAAAGTTTTTGGTTATAAACCGAACCGGATGCTGGGCATTGTGTCTTTCTGGTGTTGGTTCATTGGTTTTTATCTTGCTTTTTTCCCAGTTTATGCGCTTGGTTTGATGGGAGCAACGCGTCGTCTTCAACATTATACAGAACCTAGCTGGCAACCAATGTTTGTCATTGCTGCAATAGGTGCTTTTATTATATTGCTTGGTATCCTTTGTTTTGTTCTGCAAATTGTTTTAGCAATTTGGTACGGCGTTAAACATAAGGGGCATTTACCAGTCACATTAAATGATTCGTGGGGTGATGCCCGTACGCTTGAATGGTCTACCTCTTCACCACCTCCTTCTTATAATTTTGCGATACTTCCAGAGGTGAAGTCTGATGATGCTTATTGGAATATGAAGAAGAGTGGTTATCAACGTCCAACGAGCGGGTTTACCAAAATTCATATGCCGTCAAACACATCAGCTGGAGTTATTGCAGGTTTCTTTTCATTAGTTGTTGGTTTTGCACTTGTTTGGCATATTTGGTGGCTTGCTTTGATTGGGGGCGTGGGTTTTATTGCAACAATTATATATCATTCGTTAATAGGTGATCACCATGGTTATTATATTCCAGCGGAAGAGGTGCAAAAAACGGAAGATGCATTTACAGCTGTTCTTAAAGAGCAAGGAGTCACAGTATGAGTACGGTCACAGCGAATAATGCACATCTTGATGAGCATCATCATGACAGTAGTTCGACCATGATATTTGGTTTTTGGGTCTATATTCTTTCAGATTTGATTCTATTCTCAACGTTGTTCTCAACTTTTGCTGTTTTTTCTGCTTCCTATGGTGGAGGAAAAGCGGGTAATGAGTTTATTGACTTAAATTTTGTCTTGGTCGAAACTGCCATTTTGTTGTTTTCATCCATTACTTATGGATTTGTAATGGTGCAGGCACATAAAGGTAATCTCAGTGGCGTACGTTTGTGGATGGCTGTTACTTTTATACTTGGATGTTGCTTTATTGGTATGGAGCTTTATGAATTTCATGAGCTTTTGAATAAGGTATTTTATTACGATCCTAGTGCTTATGCCGGTATTGATCCCGAAACGGGTTTACAGATTTTTGGAAGAGAAGTTCTGTCTGCTTATTGGTCAGCATTTTTTTCTTTGGTTGGAACCCATGGTCTTCACGTGAGTGTTGGTCTTCTCTGGATGATTGTGATGTTTTTTCATCTGCATCGGAGTGGCTTGGATGAGGATAATAAAACACGTTTATCATGTCTTTCCATTTTTTGGCATTTGCTTGATATTGTATGGGTTGGTGTTTTCACCATGGTTTATCTATTAGGAGCGCTGTAATGAGCATGCAACACGAAACACATGGTCCCAGTACTGGTTCTTATTTAGTTGGCTTTATTTTGGCTGTATTTTTTACTTTGGCTTCTTTTATTCCTGTGATGTATGGGATGATGGCCAGTTGGGCAATTAGCACGAAAGTTATATATCTTATCGGGATGGCGCTTATCCAGATGGCAGTGCAAATTGTTTTCTTTTTGCACTTGAATACTGGTCCCGATGCTAAATGGAACTTGAGTGCTCTATGGTTTGCAGTTGTTTGTGTTTTTATTATTGTTGGAGGGACTTGGTGGGCTATTTCCCATTTGAACTATAATATGATGGGTGGTTCAGGACGTGTTGTTGAGCCGGAAATGTTAGAAAGAGATAGTTCTGCATCAGCAAAGACATTATCAGATACACAAAAGGAAGAAGAGCGTTTGTCCGATGATCCTCAGATTCCTTCTGAGCGAATTTTTAATACGCAAGCTCCTGCAGAGGAAGCACCAGCTGCAGAAATGCCTATTGAGACCGTGCCAGATACAGAAAATTCGACCGAGTAGATACAAACTATTAAAATATCTATGGAACCAAGCGCTAACTGTTTAAATATATGTAAAGTGGTGATTTAGAATGACGATACTACCCAAAAAGCCAATGCTGGTTGCATTGGCTTTTTTGATATGGATTATTAGTCACAAAAAGATTTATAGGATGTATTGTAGGTATTAGATAAAGGGGATGCTAGAGTCATCATTATAATTTTCAATGTATTTTATTTTAAGTGAGGAAGTTTTATAAAATTTTAATGATGGCTTGAGATAAGAAGCTATTTATAGGATCGATAAGAAAGGGTATTTGTGCTCATTCAATACAAAGTGTAATAATCTTGAGACAATTTTATTTTGTATTGGCACAAGGCTATAAGAGGAAGTAGTATTTGCAGGTTTAGTAAATATGTGTAAAAATGCCTTATTTTAAAACATTTATGGCAGTGATATAAAATTAAAGCAAAGAAGTTGGGAAATAATCGAAAAAATTAATGAATGCCGTTTTAATGACAGTTCTTGGTGCCGGTTCTTTTGGCACAGCATTAGCCATTGTTCTTGCCCGTAATGATTACCGTGTTTCGCTGTGGGGATATAATCCTCAACATGTTAGAGAGTTGCAAAAATATCGCTGCAATCAGAAGTTTTTACCTGATGTTCAGTTTCCTGATAATCTATTGCTGGAAACTTCTCTAGAGACTGCAATAACAGCAAGCCGCAATATATTAGTTGCTGTTCCCAGTCATGCATTTCATCAGGTATTGTGTAATATCCAGCCTTATTTAGATCAACATTCACGTATTATTTGGGTTACGAAAGGCTTGGAACGTGGCTCAGGACGTCTCTTACAAGAAGTTGCTTGTGAGGTTTTGGGTAATAAAATCCCCTTGGCTGTCTTATCTGGGCCAACTTTTGCTAAAGAACTTGCTCTCGGTTTGCCTACAGCAGTTACTCTAGCGGCTTCTGATGTGGAATTTAGTGAAGAATTACAGAAGCTTTTCCATTGCGATAAAAGTTTTAGAGTTTATACAAGTTCAGATATGATCGGTGTTCAATTAGGTGGGGCCGTCAAAAATGTTATTGCTATTGGGGCAGGAATATCTGATGGCATGGGATTTGGCGCGAATGCTCGAATAGCTCTTATCACACGGGGGTTAGCGGAAATGAGTCGTTTAGGTATTGCTATGGGCGCTGAGCTTTCCACATTTATGGGTATGGCAGGTTTAGGTGATTTAGTTTTAACGTGTACTGATAACCAGTCACGCAATCGTCGTTTTGGAGTACTTCTTGGTCAAGGGATGGATATAAAAGAAGCAGAAAAACAAGTTGGTCAAGTTGTTGAGGGCTATTTAAATACTAAAGAAGTACGTACATTAGCTCAGCGTATGGGGATAGAAATGCCAATTATAGAGCAAATTTATCAAGTCCTATTTTGTGATAAACATGTAGTTGAAGCAGCTAATGCGTTATTGAATCGGACGCTTAAAGATGAAGTACATAATACGCTACGCTTTTAAGCTATTCAAATATAGGGGAAATATAACCATAATATAAGAGAAGTTTTGAAATCATTCTTCTGATTTTTTAATCCGTTACACAATGAACACTTTAGAAAGTTATGAGATGCGCAGGTTCATTTTTTATGAAATGAACCTAAATACAATAAATCAGAGACATCATTTGGCATAGTGTAAAATAACGCGCAAGCAATCATTTTTACATTTAACAAAGTATTGCAAATAGTTATTCCCCCCGGGTTTCTTCACTTTGTTTTAATTCTTCTAGTGTTGGCATAGACATAACATTATAACCTGAATCAACATAATGAATTTCACCAGTCACGCCTGATGACAAATCAGAGAGGAGATAAAGAGCAGATTTTCCGATTTCATTAATGTTTACGGTACGGCGCAATGGTGCGTTACGGCGTTGATACGAAAAAATTGCACGTGCAGCTGCAATACCATTACCTGCTAAAGTTCTAATAGGACCCGCTGAAATTGCATTAACGCGAATGTTTTGAGGACCAAAATCTGCTGCCAAATAACGCACCATGGCTTCTAAAGCGGCTTTAGCTACTCCCATAACATTATAATTCGGCACAACCTGCTGTGAAGCGCCATAAGTAAGTGTTAAAAGAGTTCCTCCATTGGGCATGAGTTTACCAGCGCGTTGAGCAATTTCAGTAAAAGAATAAGCTGAAATAACCATTGTACGCTTAAAATTTTCACGTGTCGTTACATCAACGTAGCGTCCTTTTAGTTGATTTTTATCTGAAAAACCAATGGCATGAACAACGAAGTCAATGGTCTTCCATTCTTTTTCAAGATGTTCAAAGACACGATCAACATCTTCAATTTTTTCAACATCACATTCAAGCAATAATTTACATCCGAGTTGTTCTGCTAAAGGTTGAACCCGTTTTCCAAAGGCTTCTCCTTGATAGGTGAATGCTAACTCCGCACCTGCTTTTTCTAATTGGCATGCAATGCCCCATGCAATTGAATGGTCATTTGCAACTCCCATAATAAGGCCACGTTTGCCCTCCATCAAACTTTTCATATTATTCTCCGTAAGATCGTACTCTTCAACCAGCTAAGAACTCCTGTTTATGTATAGCGTTGGAAAATGAGCGTTGCATTGGTACCGCCAAAACCAAATGTATTTGACAATACAGTATTAAGTTGTTGATGATCACGACGTTCGCGAACAATAGGCATATCAGTAAAAGCTGGATCAAGCTCTTCAATATGAGCGCTTTCACAAATAAAATTATGATTCATCATTAACAATGTATAAATTGCCTCTTGAACACCTGCCGCACCTAAGGAATGACCAGTCAAAGATTTTGTGGCAGAAATTGGTGGGCATTGCTCACCTGTTCCAAAGATACGACGGATTGCTTCTATTTCAGGGGGATCCCCAACAGGCGTAGCTGTTGCATGGGGATTTATATAGTCAATTTTATCCTTTACCGTTGCAAGCGCCATGCGCATGCACCGTTCTGCTCCTTCTCCTGATGGAGAAACCATATCATGACCATCGGATGTCGCACCATATCCAACAATTTCTCCGTAAATTTTTGCACCACGTGCTTTAGCAAGTTCTAATTCTTCAAGAACGAGCACACCGGCGCCTCCAGCAATAACAAACCCGTCACGATTGATATCATAAGCACGTGAGGCTTTTGATGGTATATCATTATACTTACTAGACATGGCACCCATCGCATCGAATAAAACAGATAATGTCCAGTCAAGATCTTCACACCCACCAGCAAAGATACGATCTTGTTTGCCATATTGTATTAATTCATAAGCATTTCCAATACAGTGATTAGAAGTTGCACAGGCCGAAGAGATTGAATAGTTCACACCTTTAATTTTAAAAAACGTCGCCAGTGTTGCAGATGCTGTAGAACTCATTGCTTTAGGAACAACAAAAGGACCAACACGCTTTGGACCTTTTTGACGTGTCGTATCGGCAGCTTCAACGATCGATTGAGTTGAGGGGCCTCCAGAGCCCATAATGATACCAGTGCGTTCATTTGATACCTCGTGGAGCTCTAAATCCGCATCAGCAATTGCTTGATCCATGGCAATATGATTCCAAGCAGTTCCACGTCCATGAAAACGCAAAGCACGCCGATCAACAAACTTTTCTATATCAATATCAGGTTTACCGTAAACTCTACTGCGAAAGCCTAATTCAGCATATTGGGGAGCATAAGAAATCCCAGATTTTGCTTCATACAAACTGGCTAAAACAGTTTCCGGACTATTCCCAATCGCCGAGACAATTCCCATTCCAGTCACAACAACTCGACGCATTCATACCTCCTTGTTTTATAAAGAATAACAAAGTGCCTCTTCTTTAGAAATAATTTTAATCTTCTTTAAATAAAGCAACACGTAAATCACTCGCTTTATAAATGGCTTCCCCGTCTGCTTTGACCCACCCATCAGCTATTCCTAAGACCAAATTTCCACGTCGGATACGTTTAAAATCAATGCCATATTCAAGAAGTTTGGTTTTCGGAGTGACCATACCAGATAATTTTACTTCACCTGTTGATATAGCTCTTCCTTTTCCTGGTTCACCTAACCAACCGAGAAAAAAACCTGTTAATTGCCACATACCATCTAGACCAAGACATCCTGGCATAACAGGATCACCCAGAAAGTGACAATTGAAGAACCATAGATCCGGAGTAATATCAAATTCGGCACGAACCATTCCTTTATTATATTCACCGCCAAATTCATTAATTTGAGTGATTCTATGAATCATCAACATTGGTGGTGCAGGTAACTGTGCATTACCCTTTCCAAACATTTCACCACGAGCGCAGCTTAGAAGCTCTTCATAAGTATATCGAGACTTTTGTTCAGTCATTGTTACTCCATTTATTGACGTATATTTTGATTTCTGCGCTTTTCTCCAACCTACCTTTTAGAGCAAATTTTAAGGAGAGGGAAATGATTTTATACCATTTCTAATGACAAAAGCCCTTTTTAGTGTATCCTGTCTGGTGGATCATTTTTTTAATAATGGAATAAAAACTGTATCATATTATTCTTAATTTTTGTATCATATTATTCTTAATTTAAATAGAAATATGTGTGGTTTTGGTATGTCATTGAGCGCAAAAACTCTGGTTCTAATGAGGAGCAACAGCCCGTGAAGGATTGTAAAAAGGTTGTGCATTATTATTCTACCCCTCTGTTAGAAGAACGTTTACGTCAAAATGGTCTGCGTCCAACACGGCAGCGATTGGAGCTTGCGAGTATGATTTTCTCTCAGGGTAATCGTCATATTGCGGCTGAAGAGCTCTATGAAGAGGCAGTTAAGTCAGGTGTTCCAGTATCTTTAGCAACAGTTTACAATACTCTTCATCAATTTACGGAATCGGGGTTATTGCGGATTATTGCTGTAGAAGGCTCAAAGACTTGGTTTGATACCAATACATCCGATCATTATCACTTCTATATAGAAGGGGAAAATCGTATTCTTGATATTCCTTGTAATTCAGAAGAATTCCCTATTATTGGAAACTTGCCTCAACCACCAGAAGGTATGGAAATTTCTCATGTTGATTTAATCATTCGATTAAAACCGAAAAGCTAATTTGAGTATAGCGTATAGGAAGTTTAATAAGAAACAAAACGCACATTTTATTGATTTATAAGTTTCATCAATCTTTAATTTTTTCATCAGGATAAATTCCCCATAATTGGGATTGAGGAAGCCATCCTCGAATGTTATGAATGCTTAGTTCACACCAGTGTCCATCGCATTGGTGGATATTGCCGATAACACGGGGCTCTACTTCTGCTACAACGTTTGCGTCATCTGTGGGATTTTTACGTAACATGAGCCTTTTTGTTTTATCTTTTTGCCACGGAATCGTGACAGCAGTTCGTTTTCCGGATAGAAGCGATTGATATACCCACCCTTCATCTCCTTCGGCATCACGAATTTTGCGCCATTGATCGTATTCTTGGATGATTTCAATAGGGATACCCCGCTTTTTATAAATAAAGATGATAGAGTAATTGCTTCCTGGTCCGACGCGTACATTAACGCGGGTAGGTTTAATAGAAGCAAATCGCGGCAGTGGCAAACCACTCGGCCCTGAGTTTTGATCGAGCGTTTGTGCGTGCAAAAAACGAGGCAAACCGAATACCAATACCCCTGTTGTTAGGGTATACAATGTAAGAACGAAGAATCGAAACCAACTAGAATGTTGCACCTTAAACCTTTTATCTCTTTGTTTTTATATATTGGCACTGTAATATCTTAAAGTTAAAGACAGAATCGAGAATAAATAAAAGCTATGGCACAATGCTAGTTAAAGAGATCTAAACAATAAAAAAATTGTTATAAGAGTAATGGAATAAGTGAAATAAAAATGGAAATTTTTGACTCTTGTTTTGCCAATGAGAGGTAAATCACTTTTTAGTTATCATGGTACTGTATGTTTGGAATAAATATTGAGAAAAACGATTAAGTATTTTTTAAGTATATCAAATTTTTTATGATCTATAAAGAGCAGGGCGTATTTTTTGAAACATGACTATACGTATCATCTAACCCACAGAGAGCAGAGATCGAAATAAAAGCAACAGGAGATTGTTGGGACACAACAACCTTATAAATATAGTTTCCTAAGTTATAAGGAATTTAAGCAGAATATAGATTTGATTAGTAACAAAGGAATACTGATGGATTTTATTTCAATTCAACCATTTTGTTGCAATGTTTATTTATAGAGGAATAGCTAACAAGTACTCTTGTTTGAAGAACTGTTATCATTATCATTTAAAGGGATATTTTTATTGTACTTTAATGATTATCTTGCATATTTTTCCTTTTTAAAAAGGTAAAAATCATTGGAATCTAAATATGCGAAGCTACCTCATAAAGGTCTCAAAGTTTTTGCTATATATATGCTTTTATAGATTAAAATCTGATTTATGATTTGCTTCATCACCATCCATTGCAATTGTGAGATGGGGAGTGGGGAAAGTTAAGACACATCATTCCAATGGTCGAAAGAGGTATTATAAAGAGATAGGGCGCAATAACAAACCGGTCTATGCCTTCACAAACAACAAGGTGTTGTTGATTTTCTTTATTTAAATGCTCAGCACTATTAGCTATAGAATCCAACATGGTTTTGGCTGGTCTCTGCTCTGTTTGTATCCATTATTTTGTAAAAAGGTTCTATGAATTGCAAAAAAGCAGACGTTCTTACAAGAGCTACTAACGCAGGCAGTGAATTCATAAGGGATAAGAGTATGTGCTATGAAAACGTAAATTGGAAATAAGTCATAAGAGATACCTTTCTTGCATAAGTAGATCTCTTCTATGCGATTCCTAATTGGTTAGCCTTGCTTCCAAATCTCTTTAATTTTATCAGATTTTTTTATATTCCAAATACAATTGTTTATGAATCATCTCAATGTGAGAGTTATAGAAAACTTTATGAGTTGGCAAATATAATAATGGTGCTGACTTTTACTTCCACAAACAGAAATCAATAATCGCAAACACGTTTAAGTATCATACAGAAAACAACAACAAATAAAAAAAGAGAGAATACTTCTCTCTTCATCGTATCACAAAAACTAGGTTAAAGCCACGCTCACTTTATCACTAACTCAACTTTATAAGATATCAGCAAAAATACGCTATCTTACCGCAGAAGATCGACCGTTACTAACGATGCCCTCTCTTTGCGCGCGCTTACGGGCTAGCTTACGCGTACGGCGAACAGCCTCAGCTTTTTCACGAGCACGCTTTTCCGATGGCTTTTCATAATAACCACGCATTTTCATTTCGCGGAAGATACCTTCACGCTGCATCTTTTTCTTCAACGCACGTAGCGCTTGATCAACATTATTATCACGAACGAGTACTTGCACTATCTATCCTGCTTTGTTTCAGTGTCATCAAAAATAAAAGAAAATCCAATTGTTCTTTTAATAAGTAATAATTTAAAAGAATATATACCCGTGTAGGTATATCACATAAAGAAGATGTTTGTCTACATCGCTTTTAAAAATTCTATAACTTTTTGCTATTGGTGCTTTTCTTGGTAAATAATTGATTTTACGGGTATCAGTTTATGAAAGCCCTTGTATTTGATTGTTTTTATCAAGATAAATTTTTTCGGCGGCAGGGTAATGGGGTAAGCCAGGCATGGTCATGATATCTCCGCAAATGACGACAATAAAACCCGCACCTGCTGAAAGGCGGACATCTCGTACAGGAATTTCAAAATCAGTAGGGGCACCATATTGCGTGGGGTCAGAAGAAAAGGAATAAGGTGTTTTTGCCATACAAATAGGGTATGTGCCAAAACCTTCCTTTTCCCAAGATTCGAGCTGTTTTAGAATAGGAGTAGCAATGATAGCGCCACGACCACCATAGAGATTTTTTATAATAGAATTAATTTTCTGAACGAGTGGGAGATCATTTTGATACAAAACTTTAAAATGGAAATCTTGTTTTTCAATTAAGGTAACAAGTTCTTGTGCAAGTCCTATAGCGCCTCTTCCACCTTGTTTCCAATGTTTGCAAAGGATAGCTTTACACCCCGTAGTTGCAACTATTTTTTGTAACATCGTTATTTCAGCGTCACTATCAGAATCAAAATGATTGATGGCAACAACACAAGGAACACCGTAGTGTTCCATATTTTTTATGTGTCTTAAAAGATTGGCTGCTCCTTTTTGTAAAGCAGCAATATTTTCTTCTGTCAGATTATTTTTGTCTACACCACCATTCATTTTTAATGCACGAATCGTAGCAACAATGACTGTAGCATTTGGTACAAGACCTGCTTGTCGACATTTAATATTAAAAAATTTTTCGGCTCCAAGATCAGCTCCAAATCCAGCTTCTGTAACGACATAATCGGCAAGTTTTAGGGCGGTTTTTGTGGCTATAACAGAATTACAGCCATGCGCAATATTGGCAAAAGGCCCTCCGTGAACAAGAACAGGATTATTTTCAATTGTTTGTACGAGATTGGGTTGTATGGCATCTTTAAGTAAAACTGTCATTGCACCTTCTGCATTGAGATCAGCAACTGTTACGGGTGTTTTATCATAACGATAAGCAACAACAATTTTTTTAAGTCTTTGCGTAAGGTTTTCTAGATTCTCGGCAAGACAAAAAATAGCCATAATCTCTGAGGCAACAGTAATATCAAAGCCTGTTTGGCGAGGAAACCCATTGGTTACGCCACCTAATGAAATAACAATATCACGCAATGCCCGATCATTCATATCAAGAACACGTTTCCAAACAATACGGCGTGGATCAATATTCAGAGTATTTCCCCAGTAAATGTGATTATCGATCATTGCTGCAAGAAGATTATGAGCAGCTGTAATAGCATGAAAGTCACCAGTAAAATGCAAGTTAAGATCATCCATTGGCACAACTTGGGCGTAACCACCTCCGGCCGCGCCGCCTTTTATACCAAAACAGGGACCGAGAGACGGTTCTCTTAAGGCTGCTATCGTTTTTTTTCCAATGAGATTAAGCGCGTCATTGAGTCCAACTGTTGTTGTGGTTTTTCCTTCTCCCGCAGGTGTGGGATTAATAGCGGTGACAAGGATAAGTTTACCATCCGGTTTGTTATTGAGCGATTGTATGTACGCAGAAGAAATTTTAGCTTTATCATGTCCATAAGGAATGAGATTCTCATTTGAGATACCAATTTTTTGTGCAATATCGATGATGGGTTGCTTATGAGCAGCGCGAGCAATTTCAATATCTGTTTGAGGCATGTAAAAATTCTTTAAACTTAACTTTGTTAATATTGATGGCTTATGGTCAGATGGGAAAATATATAGCATGTAAAGAGAAAATAAAACATCCTAAAGATTGATGGTGTATCGTGTCATCTGGAGGAAAAAGTTGCAAAAGAAGGATTTTATAGGCTTGTGAAAGAAGGAATCATTATGTTTTTGTTTTCATGAGACTTAAATTAAAGAATACAAGAGTGAGAAAAACATTAAAATATTCCACTTTTCATTAGAGTGCTTTATTGCAGTTTTTGATTCTTCCAATGGTGTATTTTATTTAATTGTTGTTTTTTACGAATTATTTTTCTGAAAACTTTTTGAAAGAGACTTTTTATTAAAGCAGCGAAGATTTTTAAACCAGAAGAGAGAATGTTGTACTTTGAAGTTTAAAAATACATCATACATGTAGATGTATCTAAAAAGATCCGGAGAAAAGCTTTGATTATTAGGAAAATGAGCAGTAATAAGTTACCTCTTGTTGGACAGTGTGACATGCAGACAATAAAGAGATAAGCCAATAAGGAGCAATTACTTAGAATCGATAAGGATCGAAGAGAAATAAAAAGCCATAGAGTGGCGCACCCGAAGAGATTCGAACTCCTGACCCCCAGATTCGTAGTCTGGTGCTCTATCCAGCTGAGCTACGGGTGCTTTTAATTTTCTATTTTATCAAGACAAGAGGTTCCTAATCGTTTCATTGAAGAATTGCAAGTAAAACTTGGTGGAAAGAAAAAATTATCATATTCTTTTATGGTATCTTTCAAAGAAATTGGCTTGTATTATTGGTTTCAGATTATCTTTGACGGAGTGGTTTTTTTATCGTTATGAATTATACAATTTAAGATGAACGATAGTTAACTTGACGTTTTAATAAACGAAAGATAGTCAAGCAGAATAAATTAGATATGTTTTTTGCGGTGGGAAATAAGATACGCTGCCTGCATTTGGTTTTTGTATGAAACGCGTATGCTACTGTTGGGGACTGTTTCAGACAAATTTACATATCCATGACACAGCAAGGGTAGACGTATGGAGCGTTTAAAAAAGATCTTTTTATTGGTATTTCTCATTGTCATTTTGATGATTGCTTATTGGGCAGGGAAACACAATTCAGGGCGACGTATTTCTACAGTGGATAATACAATAAATGATTCGCATAAAGCCTCAAAGGCGCACATGAAAATGCCGCCAACGAATGTTGTCGTTGATGTTGTAAAAAATCAAGATTTTTACAACCAGTTGAATGCGATTGGAAGTGGACAAGCATTTGCTACAGTAGATTTAACGCCTTGGTCGTCAGGTATTATTGATAAGCTTTTTGTGTCAGCTGGTGCAAAAGTAGAAACTGGCGATGTGATTGCAAGGCTTGATTCCGAAAAAGAAAAGCTAGCTGTTGCAAAAGCAAAAGTACAACGTGATAATAGTGCATTAACGCTTTCACGTATTCTTAAGCTTCGCGTCAGCAGGACAGCAACAGAAGTTCAGGAAATTACTGCGCGCTTAGAGTTAGACAATGCAAACTTGGTTTTGCGTAATGCTGAGTTAGATCTTGACCGGCGGACAATTCGTGCACCAATCAGCGGGGTTGTTGGGATTTTGCCCATTGATGAAGGCAATTTTGTAGCGCCTAGTACTATAATAGGTCGTATTGAGAATAGAAAACGTATTTTAATCGATATATGGGTTCCTGAACGTTATGCATCGCATATTCATAAAGGAGATAAAGTGATCACAGCATTAACGACACAGCCGGATAAGACGTTTATTGGACATATCTATGCAATCGATAATGTTGTTGATCCAGAAAGCCGTACACTTCATATTCAGGTTGAAGTCAAGAATGAAAAAGATGCCCTTATGTCTGGTATGTCTTTCTCTGTTTCATTGCAATTTTATGGTGGTTCTTTTCCTGTTGTTCATCCTCTGGCGGTTCAATGGAATAATAAGGGGTCATTTGTTTGGCGTGTGAGAGAGGGGAAAGTAGAGTCTATTCCAGTATCGATTATTCAGCATAAAGCAGATCAAGTACTTGTGAAAGCGCCTCTGGAAAATGGTGATCAAGTTGTCATACAGGGAGTACAGACACTCCATCCAGGAAGTAGGGTGATTATTGATAAATCAAAAGTCGATCAACAGCAATTATCAGAACTTCGTGGATAGGATGTACAATGAGTCAAGAATCGAAACAGCCTACACCACAGGCAGAGCAAGGTGGCATGATTGCGTTATTTATTCGCAGGCCAGTTTTTACTTTTGTCTTGAATGCTATGATCATTATTGCTGGGTTTTCTGCTTGGCTGAATGTAGATATTCGTGAACTGCCAGATGTTGATACTCCAGTAACAACGATTGTAACAATTTTTTCTGGGGCATCAGCAGAAACAATTGATCGTGAAGTTACGAAAGTTATAGAAGATGCGGTTGCTCGTGTTTCTGGTGTTAAAAGAATTTCTTCGACGTCTTCTTTTGGTCTTTCACGTGTGGAGATTAATTTTAATGTTGGCGTTGATTTGAATGTTGCGGCATCTGATATTCGTGATGCGCTTTCTCCCGTTACCTATACTTTACCAAAAGATGCCGATACCCCTCTCATCATTAAAGCAGATTCGAATGCTGCTGCAATGATGTATTTGGTTGTGACCTCACCAACGATGGCTATTGATGATTTAACAACAATTGTAGACGATCAAATTGTTGACGTACTCTCCGGTGTTGACGGTGTTGGTGATGTACAGGTTGCGAGTGCGCGTACGAAGATTTTTCAGATCGATGTTGACCAAGCAAAGCTTGCAAGTCATGGATTAACCGTGGCGGATATTGCGCGTGTTCTTTCTGATATGACAACCGATGCACCGGTGGGGTCATTACGCAATGATACGCAAACTTTAATTGTTCGTGCGACCGCGCGTTTAACAACAACAGAAGCTTTTGAACAAGTTGTTTTAAAACCTCATGTCCACCTTGGTGATGTTGCCCATGTCACTTTGGCACCTGATTTAGAAACGGTTATTTTACGTGTTAATGGAAAATCGGGAATTGGATTGGGGATTGTGCGTAAAGCACAATCTAATACTCTTAATATTTCTCAGGGGGTTCGAGCCGCTCTTGATCGTCTCAAAGCTGTTATTCCTCCTTCTGTGCATGTAGATGTTATTAGTGATGATTCTCTTTTTATTAAAAGTGCACTTCATGAGGTTGAGGTTGCGTTGGTTATTGCTATTCTCAGTGTTATCTTAGTCATCTTCCTTTTTCTTAGAGATGCGCGTGTAACGCTTATACCTGCTTTATCTATTCCTGTTGCTTTAATTGGTACCATTGCTGGAATTTACCTTGTAGGGTTTTCGTTAAATATTCTCACATTTTTAGGGCTAGTTTTAGCAACAGGGCTTGTGGTGGATGACGCGATTGTTGTGCTTGAGAATATTGTTCGAAGGCGCAATATGGGGATAGGTCCTCGGGCAGCTGCAGTGCTTGGAACACGGGAGGTGTTTTTTGCTGTTCTAGCCACAACATTGACTTTAGTCGCTGTTTTTGTTCCTATTTCTTTTCTTCCTGGGCAAGTGGGAGGACTTTTTAGAGAATTCGGTTTTGTTTTAGCAATCTCTATATTGCTTTCTGCTATTGTTGCTTTAACACTTTGCCCTATGTTAGCCTCGCGTCTTCTCAAGGACCATACAGAGGATGAGACAGAAAGAACACATCATTTAACTTTTTTGGATAAATGGGGTTCTTTTTTTAGCAAAGCATACGCTTATAGTTTGCATCAATGTTTAAGAAAACCTTGGATGGTTATCTGTGCTTCGCTTATTTTTGCGTGTCTTTGTATGTTAGGTTATACAAAGTTACAACAGGAATTGACGCCAGCAGAAGACAGAGCCCTTATCTTTTTGGTCGTTAATGGACCGCAGGGCATTTCAACACAATATATGAATGAGCAGGTAGAAAAAATTGAAGATAGTCTACAACCATTACGCGATGCTGGAGAGATTGTTAATAGTTATTCTATCGCTGGTATGAACGGTTCATCTAATACTGCTTTTTTGATTTTATTACTTTCATCTTGGGACAAGCGTGTGCGTAGTCAACAAGAGATCGTAGAAGATGTGAATGCAAGGGTGAGACAGTTTCCTTCAGTTCTTGTGTTTGCTGCACAAGGAAACTCTTTAGGTGTTAGAGGAACTGGTCAGGGGTTACAGTTTGCAATTCTTGGAAATGATTATACAAAATTACAGCAAATTGCTGATAAGCTCGTTACTGCATTGCAGGCTGATCCGAACTTTATTCGTCCACGGCTTACCGTTGATGCAACGCAACCGCAGTTTTTTGTTAAAATTAATCGAGATAAAGCTTCCGATTTAGGCGTTGATATCACCAATTTGGGCGATACATTGCAAGCAATGTTGGATGGAAAAAAAATAGGTTCCATTTATGTGGATGATCATTCTTACGATGTTAAACTGACATCGCGTAAGAATCCAATGAATAGCCCGAATGATTTAGAAAATGTTTTTTTGAAAACTAAAGACCATAAATATGTTCCTTTATCGGTTGTTGCGAGCTTGCATGAAAAAGCCATTGCACCTCAATTACAGCGAGAGGAACGCATGAATGCCGTTGTTTTAAGTTCAAATCTTGCTCCGGGTGTTGCTTTAGGGAGTGCTTATCAAACTGTACAGAAAATTGCTGCTCCTTTGTTATCAGGTGGAAATTATATTGTTCCTTTAGGGGAAGCCGCTACGCTTGATGAGACATCTTCCGGTTTTATGATTGTTTTTGGAGTCGCTTTTGTAATTACGTTATTGGTTTTAGCTGCACAGTTTGAGAGTTTTATTTCAGGGTTTATTATCATAGCCACTGTCCCGTTAGGGATTGGTTCTGCTGTAATTGCTATGTTTTTAAGTGGAGTCAGCCTTAACATTTATAGTCAAATTGGTTTAATTTTGTTGGTAGGGATTATGGCTAAAAATGGGATTCTGATTGTAGAGTTTGCAGATCAGTTGCGTGATCAAGGCAAAAGCGTGTATGAAGCTATAGAAGAAGCAGCAAATATTCGTCTTCGTCCAGTTTTTATGACGATGATTTGTGCTATTTTAGGGGGAATTCCTTTGGTTTTAGCCACAGGTGCAGGTGCAGAAGCACGTGTTGCATTAGGTTG
This sequence comes from Bartonella silvatica, assembly GCF_040545155.1. Lineage (NCBI taxonomy): Bacteria > Pseudomonadati > Pseudomonadota > Alphaproteobacteria > Hyphomicrobiales > Bartonellaceae > Bartonella > Bartonella silvatica. The sequence continues at coordinate 8,432 of NZ_JBEPLI010000001.1, read as the reverse complement.
GGTGATTGTTGGTGGTTTGGGTATAGCAACGATTTTTACTCTTTATGTGACACCGGTTGTTTATCTCTTTCTCGGACGTTTTATAAAACCAAAAGCAGAAGAAGATCGGCGTTTAACAAAAGAGCTTAGCCAAGCTGAGTGAATTATCTTATCGCGGGGCTTTAAAGTTTTTTTTACTTTCATTGTAAAAATGTCACTTTCAGGCTTTATTTTTCTGCTTTTGTACCACTTTATTTGATATGAAAGCAGTAAAAACTGGTTGCATTAAGGGGGCAATCTCTGTTTTTTTATCATTTGTGTATAAATTGTGTTATCAATAGCCATGGGAGGCAGCTTATTGATCCGAAACGAAAAAGCCTTTGAGAAAACTTTGAAAGCTTTGAGAGAGCATGCTGTAAAGGATGGGGTAAGCGATATTCGCAGGCATTTTTTAGAAGATAGGCAACGTTTTTTTCATTTTTCTTTAAAGTTTGATGATCTCCTTTTTGATTTTTCGAAATGTGGCGTGACATTTAAAACATTGCAGCTTTTGGATAGTTTAGCTGTTGCCGCGGATGTTTTAGGTGGGCGTCAAGCGATGTTTTCCGGTAAGGCTATTAATATAACTGAAAAGCGCTCAGTTCTTCATACCGTATTGCGTTTGCCTATTGATGAAGTTTTTATGTTCAATGGTCATAACCTTGTTCAGGATGTTCAAGATGTTCTCATACATATGGAAAAATTTTCTGAGATGGTTCGTGATGGCAGTTATAAAGGAGCCAGCGGCGAGAAAATAACGGATATTGTCAATATTGGTATTGGTGGTTCAGACCTTGGACCAGCAATGGTTACAAGTGCTTTAAAGCCTTATCACGATGGTCCGTGTTGTCATTTCGTTTCTAATGTTGATAGTGCACATATTTTTGATATCCTTTGTGGTTTAAATCCAGCCACAACCTTGTTTATCGTTGCTTCCAAAACTTTTACGACAGTTGAAACGATTGCAAATGCTCAAGTTGCGCGTCAATGGATACATTCTCATCTAGGAGAAAAAGCTGTTGGTAGGCATTTTTTAGCTGTTTCGAGTGCACTTGATAAAGTAACAAAATTCGGCATAGAGTTTTCAAGGGTTTTTGGGTTTTGGGATTGGGTTGGGGGGCGTTATTCTATTTGGTCAGCTATTGGTCTTGTTGTTATGTTAGCAATAGGAGGGCGGAATTTTCGTCAGTTTCTTAAAGGTGCTCTGCATATGGATCAACATTTTAAAACGGCGCCTTTGCATAGAAATATTCCTATTCGGTTTGGTCTTTTAGGGTTTTGGCATCGTGTTATTTGTGGTTATTCATCACGTGCTATTATTCCTTATGCGCAACGCTTAGCGCATTTTCCAGCTTATTTACAACAGCTTGATATGGAATCCAATGGTAAGCATATTTCTTTAGATGGAAAACCATTAACTTTTGTAACTGGTCCAGTCGTGTGGGGGGATTCAGGGACAAACAGTCAACATGCTTTTTTTCAGCTTTTGCATCAAGGAACAGATGTTATTCCTGTAGAGTTTATTTTATTTACAAAAGGACATGAGAAAAATTTGCACTCTATGCATGATATGTTAGTAGCAAACTGTTTGGCGCAGTCAAAGGCTCTCATGAAAGGGCGGAGCGTTGAAGATACGCGGCGTATTCTTATCAAAAATGGAGTTAGTGAGCGCGAAGCAGATAATTTAGCACTCCATAGGAGTTTTGAAGGAAACCGTCCAAGTATTATGTTGGTTCAGGATTTGTTGACACCCTTTGCGCTTGGTCGCCTTATTGCACTTTACGAGCATCGTATTTTTGTTGAAGGTATTTTAATGAATATCAATTCGTTTGATCAATGGGGGGTTGAGTTGGGTAAAGAACTAGCAAACGAATTGTTACCAATACTCCGTGGGGAAAGTAAAGCTGATAAACGCGATAGTTCAACGTTAGGGTTATTAGCACATATTCAAGCAAGACGTGCAGAAAAAGCTTCATTTGACAATTAGTTTTTGACTAGAGAAGAAAGGAATTGTGCAATAGAAATGTATATTTTTATTATTAGAGTACGATTTATTAAACTAGGCTTTAATAGAAAATAGCATGAAAAGAATGAAGTGTGTCAAAATTGAAATTTGATAGGCGAAAACAGGAGAAAATTTCGCAAAACCTTTGAGAATCATTGCAGAGTTTTGTACTAGGTAGAAAGCGGTAGGTAGGAATACGTGATATTGTTTTTATGTGCAAAATTTAGCATTAAAGACGTGTTTTGCTAAAATGAGTTTTGGCACCTAAAATTGCTCAAAAGAGTGAAAAACTGTAGAAATTAAAACGCTACAGTAAGTAAAAAAGGCTTTAAAAGCGCAGAAAAGCGCCTGTAAGGATCCTTTGAAAAAATGAGTTGGTACAAAGTCTGTTGTCAATCATACAAAATTCCGCTGACAAACTACAGCAAACTTTCTGGCAAGTTACATTTAGGAAATATTGGGCCAATGACTATTTTGGCGGAGAGAGAGGGATTTGAACCCCCGATAGAGTTGCCCCTATGCCGCATTTCGAGTGCGGTGCTTTCAACCACTCAGCCATCTCTCCTTGATATAAGGTAACACGAAACCTTACAGTATTTTAGTATATATCGGGTAGATAACCTTCAATTGTTTTTAGTACAACCTTTTTTTGCTTTTTTGTAGGAGTTTATTGACAGAGAATAGAAATTCGGTCATATGTGAAAATGTAAGCGTGGGGAGATCTGCGCTTGTTTGTGTTTGGGAAGGTATTTTCATCCTTCTTTTGAATCTATTAAGACTGATAAAAAGCAGCCTATTTGCCCTCAATTGATGAGGTTAGAAGTAAAGAAGCGAATAAGAGCTGGATTGAACGAAAGGGTAAAAAATGTTCGCAGTCATTAAAACTGGCGGTAAGCAATACCGCGTTACGACTAACCAGACAATAAAAGTTGAGAAAATTATTGGTAATGTTGGCGATATTGTTGAATTAAATGACATATTAATGGTTGGCCAAGAGGGAAATGCAATGATTGGTGCCCCTTTTGTTGCTGATGCTTTGGTTACAGCTGAGATTTTAGAGCAAACGCGTGGGCGTAAGGTTATTGCATTTAAGAAGCGTCGTCGTCAAAATTCAAAACGCACACGGGGACATCGTCAAGAAGTAACAGTGCTTCGTATTTTAGAAATTTTAATGGGTGGTTCAAAGCCTAAAAAAGAAGCTGCAAAACCAATTAAAAAAGAGGAAGCTGCTGTATTAAAAGAAACATCAAAGAAAACCAAAGCAACTCCTTCTGTTAAGGAAAAGGTGCAAAAAACCACTGAAAAAAAGGCTGCATCACAGAAAAAAGTAGCCGCAGCATCAAAGAATAAAGAAGATTAAAGGAGAACATCTATGGCACATAAAAAAGCTGGTGGTTCCTCGCGTAATGGTCGCGATTCAGAGTCGAAGCGTCTTGGCGTTAAAAAATTTGGCGGTGAAGCCGTTATCGCTGGGAATATTATTGTTCGCCAACGTGGTACGCGCTGGCATCCAGGTGACAATGTCGGTATTGGAAAAGATCATACTCTTTTTGCGTTGTCAAATGGTACGGTTTCATTTCAAAAGAAAGCCAATAACCGTTCGTATGTTTCAGTTGTTCCTATAACCGAGGTTGCGAAGTAGATTGTAGTATTTTCTGCATCAACCGGTGTTTGTTTGGGCTTCGGTTATGAGGTAATGAGATTAGGAGAGGAAAGATGGGGTGCTGTCTTTCCTCTTTTGTATTTATGATATAGTAAGATACAGAGTTATAGAGAAAACGAAATAGGAAAAATCTGGGCGGTTATCTATTCTGGATAATCAAAAGACGTCGATGTGATGATGGCATTTTTTGATAAATTGATGTATAAATACGGTGAGGAATTTTTTCTTTCTATATGAAAAGCGCTAATAATTGCACTTTTAGAGAAGGGTTGTGAGGATATTTGCACGATCTTTGGGTAAGAATAAGTTATTTTTTTGGCGTTGGTAATCCCCATAATATTATCGAAATGGTTATGGAAGCCGGTTAAATTATTGTGTTTAAAAGGGAGAGTATATGAAAACACATAAGAGCATTTTTCGTTTTATATCTTTATCGATTTTAGCCGTTGAGGGTAGTTGTGGGTTGCTGTAGAGGAAAAGAATATTTTTTGTTGCAGTATCTATTTGAAAAAAGAAACTACACAAATCTTTAGAATTATATCTTCAGAAACTGCACAGCATTCTATGAGGAGAAGTGATATGTGCGTTTTTTTGATCTTTTAGGGGATTGGAAATAAGCATAGATGGATGGGGTTGTGCCCAATTGGGAGCATGCGTTGAAGTTTTGGGTGATAGGGAGCTGTTTTCTTATGTGAGAAATAGCGATAAGTTGTATCGGGTAACTTAAGAGAGAGGGGCAATTTTATAATCAACGCTTCTTAATTATTTTATGGGTTGTTTTGGGATTTTATAGCATTTTATTGAAGTGATATTTCGTATGAAAAGAGAAGTCATGATGTTATTTAGGCTTTGTATTTTTGGAAATACGGATTTGAGATGAAGTTATATCAAATATAAGGCAGTTTAAAATTTACTATACGATGCGAGGAAGTAGAAGCAATGAGTACAGATTTTAATGAGAGTAAAATCTTATCTATAAGCTCTGTACAACTTGCCGCTGCCTTTGATCATAAAAATGATGCAATTCATGCCGCAGCTGAATTGCTTGTGCAGGCTGGAGCAGTTGACAAATGTTATTTGGCAAGTATGCTCAAATGTGAAGCAATAACAAATAGTTGGCTTGGAAATGGTATAGCAGTTCCTCATGGAGTTCTTGATAGTTATGATTTAATTATCAGGGATACTATTGCTGTTTTACAGATTCCTGATGGTGTTGAGTGGCAAGATGGTCATAAAGCGCGTTTGGTTATCGCCGTTGCAGCTTGTCCAGATCGCTATATCCAGATTTTTAAACAATTGACATATCTTTTATTTGATAAGGAGCGGCTTGAGGTGCTTTTGACAACAGCTGATAAACAGCAGGTTGTTACGACTCTTTTGGGGCAGGGAATGAAAATGGAAGAGGCTTCTATAAGTGACCTTTCAATACGTCAGGAGTGGACTTTAGATTATCCAAGTGGTCTTCATGCGCGCCCAGCATCTCTTTGGGTTGACTTTGCAAAAAAAGCTCCAAGCTCTATTAGGGTGCGCCATGGTCAGTATGTCGTTGAAATGAAAAATTTGGTTGGTTTATTGCAATTAGGAGCCAAAAACGGTGATGTTCTCATTTTTTCGACGGATGCTGTGGAAGGTATGAAACTTTTGAAGGAAGTGATTTCTGTTGTAAAGAAAGTAAGCGTAAGTGAGAAGCGTCTGGTGAGAGAAATGGAATCTCAAACAAAGACTTCTCATAGTTGGTATCCACGTTTCAGGAAAAAAGGGATCTCTGGTGTTGGAGCAAGCTCAGGTCTTGCTCTTGGCAAGATTTTTATTTTAAGACAAAATGATATTTCCATAATAGATGAGCCAATAGATATTGCGGTTGGTATGGCGCATCTTGAAAATGCGCTTACAAAAACAAAATACAAAATGGAATCCGTTATTGTTGATATAACGACTCGTATGGGAGCAGATTCTGCTGCAATTTTTTCTGCACAAATGGCTTTGCTTGAAGATGAAAATCTGATCACTCAAGCTTGTCGCTTTATGGCAGAAGGTCACGGTGTTGCTTGGTCTTGGGATCGGGCGGTTCGGCAATTTACAGATGTGTTTTCGCAGGTAGATAATCCTTTATTAGCGGCACGTGCTATTAATTTAATTGATGTTGGTCGCCGTGTTTTAGGTGAAATTAATCCATCCTATAAATCATTTTTTTTAGATGATATCCCACATGATATTATTCTTGTTACAGATGATTTATCTCCTTCTGATGTTGCTCAGCTTGATTGCAAAAAAGTACGAGGGTTAGCAACAGCATGGGGAGGACCATTGTCTCACACAGCTATTTTGGCGCGCACCCTTGGTATTCCAATGGTTGTCGCTATGGGTGCTGATGTTTTATCAGTTGAGCGCGGTGCTCAGGCTATTGTTGATGGCAATGATGGGTTTATTTATCTTAATCCTACCTCTGAAGATGTTGAAGATGTTCAAAAACAGATGCGTGTTGTTGCCAAAAAGCGCGATAGTGAGACCTATGTATGTAGATTACCACTACAAACGACAGATGGTCACAGGATTCGCATCATGGCCAATGTCAACTATGCAAATCAAGTTCCTTTTGCGCTGGACTTGGGGGCTGAAGGTATCGGACTCATGCGGACAGAATCTTTGTTTTTAGATGGTTCACAGATTCCAGATGAAAAAGCGCAGTTCGATGTGTACCGTATGATGATCACAGCAATAGGAGAAAAACCATTAATTATTCGCATGCTTGATATTGGTGGCGATAAACAGGTGACACATTTACATTTATCTAAAGAGGATAATCCCTTTTTAGGTGTTCGAGGAACACGACTTTTGTTACGTAGGCGTGATCTTTTAGTTCCTCAGCTGCGTGCTCTGTATCGAGCTGTAAAAGAGGGAGGAGACATATGGATTTTGTTTCCAATGGTTATGTCTGTTGCAGAGATTTTTTCTATAAAAAAGATAACAGAAGAAATTCGCAATGATATTGGAGCACCGAAATTAAAGCTTGGTGTGATGATTGAAGTTCCGGCAGCTGCTATTATGGCAGATGTTTTGAGTGCCTATGTTGATTTTTTCTCAATTGGAACCAATGATTTAACGCAGTATACTATGGCTGTTGATCGGCAAAATCCGCATCTTGTATCTGAAGCTGATAGTCTTGATCCGGCGGTTTTACGTCTGATTCATCAAACTGTTCGGGGGGCAGAAAAACATAAGTGTTGGGTGAGTGTGTGTGGTGGTATGGCAGGAGATCCTTTCGCAGCAATGATTTTGGCTGGATTGGGGATTAATGAACTTTCTATGATATCCTGTGATATTTCTGCTGTAAAAACCTATTTGCAGGCGCATAGTTTTAAAGATATGCAAATTTTGGCAAGAAAAGCATTGCAGTGTGAAAGTACTCAAGCTGTTCGCGCTCTTAGCAATGATATAAAGGCGATAATATAAAGTGGTGAGCGTTTTGTCACAATTTTGCAATTTTTTGAGAAAGGTCACGATACGTTATTTTGAGGAGAATAAGTTTTATTATCTGATTAAAGTACATTCTTGCTTTAGGGATAAATAAGCTAAGCAGCTACTTTTTCTCGAATATAATGAGTGATAGTTGGTTAATTATTTTATACTCAAAAACATAGTTAGCATAATTTTTTGAAGGGTGCGTTGTTCATAGGGGATATGTGAAATAAAAGACTGATTTATGGTCATGAAGTGCTTGCACTTTAGGTATATATCCGCGAAAAAAGTCTGTTTCTAAAAAGGGAGTATGTTTGCTATTCAGCAAGTATTATATATTATTTTGATAAATGAAGTTGTTTTTTATATTTTGCATAGTTTAAGCTTGCACGTTATTTCTTTCTGGGTATAGTGCCAGAATCTGGAGAGGTGGCCGAGTGGTTGAAGGCGCACGCCTGGAACGCGTGTATATGGGAAACCATATCGAGGGTTCGAATCCCTCTCTCTCCGCCATTTGTCATAAAATGAATATATTCTATAAAAGTGCGGGGGTTGTAAGCTCTTTGATTCTTATCACTTGTTTTTCTGTCTTACCTGAACTTTTTTGTAGCTTTTTAATTGCTTCTATTTTTAGAAATTTACAGTATCTGCTTTTTATGTAAAGCAGTACTATATTATCTTCAGTTCAGCTAAAAAGTGCTTTCATATTTAATTTTAGCATCAACATTAGTAGTATGTGTTGCTGCTAATTTTCCCAATTCATAGGTTAACTTTTAATATCTGCTGCACCTTTTAGGCCTGCAATAGTCAAGAGTGCGTTTCGTTTTAAATACCGAGGCGCTTTCTGCTGGTGGTAATGCGACAGTTCTTGCTAAGCAAGATATCACCGCCTCAGGGGTGGGGATCACCATCGGAGGTGATCTTGCCATGGCTACAGAACAAGGCAACTTGACGATCGGTTCAGCAGAAACCCATTACCATGATGAGCAGGGTGATGCCATCATGCATCATAAATCAGAAGTTAATTCTGGGGGCTCAACAACGCTTTCCTCTGGAAAAGATTTGAATATTCTAGGCTCTGATGTTCAAGCGCATGATGATCTTCACTTAAAAGCAGAAGGCAATGTTTCGATTGATGCCACACGCAACAGTGCCAATAGCCATCGCGGGGATCAAACCTTTCATGTCGCCTTGCACAATGGCTCTCATTTAAGTTCTGGAAAAGATACTACTGTTCTCTCTGGAAAAGATATCCATGTCTCTGCTTCTGCAATAGATGCCAAGGGC